>DASPSF010000086.1:0-30636 GCA_035624075.1 Steroidobacteraceae bacterium
GTTCCCGCGCAAAGCAACACCGCCAACCTGTCCCTGACGATTGCCGCAGCCCCGAGCTCCGGCGGGGGTGGCGGAGGCGGCGGCCTCGACGAGCTCACGCTGCTTGCGCTTGCCGCCTCGAGCCTGGTGCGACTCACGCGGCCAGCGCGCGCGAGGCGCGCCGCTTAGTCGGCCAGCACGTCGGCGAACACGAATCCGTCGCGCTCGACGACCTCACCGACGCGCACCGCGATCGGCGCGCTGAACATCGGCCCCGCCGACACCACGGTGTGAAACTCGCCGTTCTCGCCGCAGGGATCGACATCGCGCGGCAGCTCATCGAGCAGCCGGCCCTCGAAACGCCGCCCGGCGAACGACCGGTCGAGGCGCTTGGGATCGATGCAGGTGAGGTGCGCGATGAGCCCGCTCGCGAGCATGGCGCGTGCGAGCTCCGCCGTGTTCCGCCGCCACAGCGGGAAGATGGCGCTCATCCCGAGCGCGGCGAGCTGCCGCTCGCGGTAGGCGCGGATGTCCTCGAGATAGAGATCGCCGAACACGATGTGCCGCACGCCCTGGGCCTTCAAACGCTCGCAGGCCTCGCCAAAGCGCGCCTCGTAGATCTCATTCGAGCAGGGGCTCGGCAGCAGCACGCGCTCCGAGGGAAGGCCCAGCACGGCGAGCTGCCGGTCGAGGAGGCTCGAGCGCACCCCATGCATGGCCACCCGGTCGTAGGCTTCGGTGAGCGTCGTGATCGCGCCGACGACCTCTGCGAGCCCCCGGGTGCGGGCCTCGTAGAGAGCGTAGGCGCTGTCCTTGCCGGAGCTCCAGGAGATGAACGCTTTGGGGGGTCTCATCACCTCGACATTATCGACTGTAATCAATTTGTTGGAGAACCCGGTGGATCGTTGCCGTATCGGGGGACGCGGCGCAGAATTTAAAGGTGTCAACGGAACGCCGGCCCGCACGTTGAGCGAATGCGCGGCGGGTGCTGTCCGCGCAGTTGAGGGTGAAAGACTTATGAGTAAACGCTTTATTGGCACTGCGTTCCTGGGGCTGCTGGCCGCGGCCGTGGCGGGGTGCGCGCTGCAGGTCAGGTCCGACGTGAACCGCACGGCGTTTCACCCGGGGCAATGCCATACGTTCGCGTTCATGGGCTCCTTCCGCACCGATAACCCGATGCGCGGCACGGTCGCCAACCCGGTGAACGAGGCGCGCCTGCGCGCCGCCATCACCTCGCACATGCAGTCGATCGGTGTGCAGCTCGCGAAGGAGAACGCCGACTGCCTGGTCGGCTACGGCATCGGCTCACAGCTGGTCCTCGACCCCGGTTACCCGGCCGGCCCCTGGGGTTACGGCTACTGGGGCTGGGGCGGTCCGTGGGGACCGTATTGGGGCTGGGGCGCTCCGTACGCCTACCGTCAGGGAATGATCGGTATCGATCTTTATGACGCGAAGAGCCACGAAGCGCTCTGGCATGCGTCGGTAGAGCAAAACCTCTACGGCGCAACGGGTGCCGACGCCGAGCAGAGGATCGACGCCGCGGTCACCGCGATCTTCGCGCACTTCCCGACCTGACCGGGTAGCCGTTCGGGGGAGCTGACGCTCACCCGTCGGTGTTCTTGTCGCTCGGGGACACGCGGCGCAAGATCGCCTCGTGCGCAGCCCCATCGGTCTCGGGTTCGTATTCGTCAACGTACTCGCGCAGCAGCTCGGCTTGCCGGTGCCCGTGGTGCCGACGCTCGTGGTGGCCGGCGCCGTGGCGGCGAGCGGCAAGATGTCCGCCGTCGCGCTGTACGCGCTCGCGGTCGCCGCCTGTGTGATGGCCGACAGCAGCTGGTACACGGCCGGCCGCCGTTACGGAGGCCGCGTCATGAGCCTGCTGTGCCGGGTCTCGCTGTCGCCGGATTCCTGCGTGAGCCAGACGCAGAACGCGTTCGAGCGCTGGGGCCCCAAGGCACTGCTCATCTCGAAGTTCGTCCCGGGTCTTGCCCTCATCGCCCCGCCGCTCGCCGGCGCGACGCGCATGCAGTTCGGCCGATTCCTCCTCTTCAGCGCGCTCGGCGCGAGTCTCTGGGTGGGCGCGGCACTCGCGGCGGGGGCATTGCTGCGTACCCAGATCGAGCGGCTGCTGCCACAGGCCGCCCAGGTCGGCGGCACTGCCGCGCTCGTGCTGCTCGTGCTGCTCGCCGCCTACGTCGCGTACCGCTGGTGGGAACGGCGGCGTTTCCTTGCGGCGCTCGACATGGCGCGCATCAGCGTCGAGGAGCTCAAGCGGCAGATCGAGCAGGGCGATGCGCCGGTGATCGTCGATGTGCGCTCGACGACCGCGCAGACTCTCGAGGCACGCCGGATCCCGGGCGCCGTCAACGTGCCGGTGCAGGACGCGGCGCGGCACCTGAGCGAGCTGCCGCGCGATCGCGAGATCATTCTCTACTGCACCTGCCCCAATGAGGCGTCCGCGGCCAAGGTGGCGCGGCTGCTGATGAACAACGGCTTTCGGCGGGTGCGGCCGCTGAAGGGCGGGCTCGAGGCCTGGATCGATGCGGGCCACCCGGTGGAGGCCTTCGCCCTCCCGGCTCCGGGCGCCGCGGCTCGCCCGCCCGCCCCGCAACCGAGCGCCTAGACGCGCGCGCCGGGGGAGCTGTCCGTCCGCAGCCACGGGCCGGGCGCGGCGTGCGCGCGAGCCTCGCGCTCTCCGGCCATGCGCTCTTCCATCTCGCCCCAGAGCGCCGCGTAGATCCGCGCCGCCTCGCTCTGCGGGGCGAACGCCGGCAGTGGCGCACGGCGCAGCGTCATGCGCTCGATCTCGCTCCAGTAGGGGACCGGCGTCGCGAGAATCTGCGGGAACTGCGCCCGCGTCGCGGCCATCAGCTCCCGGTGCAACGACCGGCGCCGATCGGCCATCGAGAAGAACGGCAGCAGCGTCAGATCGGTCCAGTTCTCACGCACCAGAAAGTCGCACAGCTGGCTCAAGACCCGTACCGAGAGCGGCGACGGTACCAGCGGCACGATCACACTGTCGGCGGCGCGCAGCACGTTCTCGGTGAGCAGCGAGATACCGGACGGGCAATCGAGCAACAGGGTGTGGTAGATCTCGCGCAGCGGCCGGCTCATGCGCAGCAGCCGCTCGGTGGGATGGCGGCGCTCGGCCAGATGCAGCGCGAAATTGCGATAGGAGAAATCCGCGGGCAGGATGTCGAGCCCGGGGTAACCGGTGGCGAGCACTAGCTCCGGGAGCTCGCGCTTGCCGGACACGAGCTTGCGCGCCGAAGCGTGCTCCTGTGCCTCGGCCTGCAGTCCGTAGGTCGCCGCGCCCTGCGGGTCGAGGTCCCAGAGCAGCGTCGCGTGCCCGGCAGCCGCGCACAGGTAGGCAAGATTCACCGCGGTCGTGGTCTTGCCCACTCCGCCCTTGATGTTGGTGACGGCGATGATCCGCACGCCGCTTCCTTCAGGCGATCGAGCCCGGCTTGCGCATCATCTTGCCGATGTCGGCGAGATGCGCCTCCTCGGCGGCGATCTGCTTGCGCGCGTACTCTTCCAGCATGATGCTGCGGCCGCTCACCTGATCGAGGAGCTTGCGGTACTCCACGAGCCCCTCCTCCTCGTGCGACAGCGCTTCGCGCAGGATCTCGTCGACGTTGTGCTTGTGGGTCTCGAGCAGCGAGCCGATACGGAGCGAGGGATGGCCGCCGAGGTTGGTGATGTGCTCGCCCGCCTGCACGGCATGCGCCTGCGACTCATCCGCCTGGCCGCGCAGCCAGGCGACGATCGGGATGCGGTTGTGCCCGAAGATCATGAAGCTGTAATGCAGGTAACGCACCAGGCCCGCGAGCTCGAGCTCGAGGATCCGGTTGAGTGTCTCGACCACTTTGGCCGTGTCGGCCTTGCTGAGCTCGGAAGCCATGCGGTGTCTCCAGCGGCGCCAGCGGGCATGTTAAGCCCGCAAGTGGTGTATCGTAAAAGGAACGGCGCATGAGCGGCTTTTACGACATCGCGGTGCAGAGAATCGATGGCACGGCCGACCTTCTCGGCGCGCTGCGCGGCAACGTGACGCTGGTGGTCAACGTGGCGAGCCGCTGCGGGCTCACGCCGCAATACGCCGGGCTCGAGCGGCTGCAGCGCGAGCTTCTCGCCGAGCGCTTCACCGTGGTCGGCTTCCCCTGCAACCAGTTCGGCGCCCAGGAGCCGGGGAGCGAGGCCGAGATCGCCGCCTTCTGCCAGGCGAGCTACGGGGTGAGCTTCCCGATGAGCGCCAAGCTCGACGTCAACGGCGCCCGCCGCCACCCGGTCTATGCTTTCCTCACCTCGCCCGAGACCGGCGTCGCCGGCGACATCAGCTGGAATTTCGAGAAGTTCCTCATCTCGCGTGAGGGCCGCGTGCTCGGGCGTTATCCGCCCGAGACCAAGCCGGAGGACCGCGGCCTCATGCAGGACATCGCCGAGGCGTTGTAGCCAGGCGGGCGGCACGTGAGCGAGTTCGATTTCGCAATCCTCGGCGCCGGCGCCATGGGCTCGATCGTGGGAGCGCACCTGGCGCGGGCCGGGCACCGGGTGGCCATGCTGGCGCGCGGCGCGCGTGCGGACGAGCTCGAGCGGCACGGCCTGACCATCCGTGGGCTGGCCGAGTTCACCACCCCCGTCCACACGGTGCGCAATCCCGCGGCGCTGACCAGTGCGCGCGCGCTCATCGTCGCGACCAAGACCCCAGGCACCGCGGAGGCGCTCGCGGCACTCAGGGATGCCGAGCTCGGCGTCGCACTCTCGATCCAGAACGGGCCGCTGAAGAACGAGCTGCTGAGCCAAGCCTTCGGCGCGCCGCGGGTGCTCGGCGCGCTCGCCGACACGAGCGGTGAGCTGCTGCCCGGCGGGGAAGTGCTGTTCACGCGCAACGTGAACATCATGATCGGCGAGCTCGACGGCAGCGAGAGCGCCCGCGCCCGCGACCTCTCCCATACGATCGACGCCTCGGGAGTGCGCGCCGCGGCGACCCGCGAGATCGTGACCCTCGAATGGTCGAAGTTCTGCGGCTGGGTGGGGCTCATGGCGCTCTCGGTGACCACGCGCGCCGAGACCTGGAAGTACCTGTCGGATCCCGACGCCGCACTGGTGCTGGTGCGGCTGGTGCGCGACGTGGGCGCGCTCGCGCGCGCGCTCGGGATCCGCTTGAGCGATCAGGCGATCCTGCCGGCCGCGAGCCTGTGCTCGCTGCCCGAGAGCGCGGCGGTCGAGCTGATCGTCGCCAAGGGGCACGAGTATCGGGTGAGCGCGCCGCAGCACCGCATGTCCTCGCTCCAGGACCTCTCCGCCGGGCGTCCCCTCGAGGTGAATGAGACGCTCGGCTACGCGCTCGAGCGCGCGCTGGCTCTCGGGCTCACGCTGCCGATGCTCGAGTGCTTCCGTCACCTGGTCGCCGGCATCGACCGCGCACGCCGCGTGCCGACCTGATTCGTTGGGGAAGGTTGGCGCAGGGGGTTTTGCCGGCTGCGCGGCAGTCAGCGCCGGGGCTGCGTCAGTCGCCGCCCGCGAGCCCCCGGTACTCGAGCAGCGGCCCGATCTCGGGCGCGCGCCCGTAGAAGTTGCGGAACAGCACCTGCGGATCCTCGGTGCGCCCGCGCGACAGCACCATGCGGCGCAGCGTGTCGCCGTTCTCGCGCGTCAGCCCGCCGTGGGTGTGGAACCACTGGCCGGTGTCGCGCGCCAGCACCTCGCTCCAGAGGTAAGCGTAGTAGCCGGCCGAGTAGCCGCCGGCAAAGATGTGCGAGAAATAGCCCGAGTGGTAACGCGGCTGGACCGGCTCGTACCCGAGCCCGGCGTTCCCGAGTGCCGCCGCCTCGAATCCCGGCACGCTGGCGGCCGCCGGCGCCTGGGCCGCATCGATCAGATGCCAGGCGAGATCGATCTGCGCCGCCTCGATGTACTCGAGCGTCGCATAACCCTGGTTGAACTTTTGCGCCGCCAGCACCTTCTCGAGCAGCTCCGGCGGCATCGGCGCGCCACTCCGGTAGTCGTGGGCGTAGTGCGCGACCACCTTGGGCTCGCGCGCCCACATCTCGTTGTACTGCGACGGATACTCGACGAAGTCACGCGGCACGGCGGTGCCGGACAGGTACGGATAGTGGACGTCGGAGAGCATGCCGTGAATGGCGTGGCCGAACTCGTGGAACATGCCCGTGACCTCATCGAAGGTCAGCAGCACCGGCTGCCCCGGCTGGGGCTTGGGGATGTTGAGATGGTTGGCGACCACGGGACGCTGGGCGAGGAGCTTCGACTGCGACACGTAGCTGTTCATCCACGCCCCGCCCTGCTTGTTGTCGCGCGCAAAGTAGTCGGCGATGAACAGCGCCAGCGGCTTGCCGTCGGCGTCCGACACCTCGAACACGCGCACGTCGGGCTGATAGACCGGCAGGTCCTTGCGCTCCCTGAACGAGAGGCCGTAGAGCTCGTGCGCGGCATAGAACAGGCCATCCTGCATGACGTGCTCGAGCTCGAAGTACGGCGCCACCTGCGCCTGGTCGAAGTCGTAGTGCGCCTTGCGCACCTGCTCGGAGTAGAAGAACCAGTCCCAGGGCTCGAGCGTGAAGCTGGGCACGCCGCGCGCCGCCGCCTGTGAATCGATCAGCTTCTGGATGTCGGCGGCTTCCGCGCGCGCGCGCTTGAGTGCCGCCGGCGCCACCTGCCGGATCATGTCGGCCACCGCAGCGGGCGTGCCGGCGGACTCGTCCTCGAGCACGTAGGCGGCGTGATCGGGATAGCCGAGAAGCCGCGCGCGCTCGGCGCGCAGCTTGACGAGCTGTGCGATCACCTCGCGGTTGTCGGTCGCCCCCGAGAGGCCGCGTCCGGTGGAGGCGCGGTAGATGCGCTCGCGCAGGTTGCGGTTGGTGAGGCTCGCGAGCATCGGCTGGTTGGTGGTGTTCTGCAGCGCGATGACCCACTTGCCCGTGAGCCCCCGGTCGGCGGCCGCCCGCGCCGCCGCGCCGATCTGCACCGGCGTCAGGCCGTCGAGATCGGCGAGGCTGTCGACCACCACGGCGCCGTCGGCGGTGGCTTTGAGCACGTTCTGGCGGAAGCGCGTGGTGAGCGTCGAGATCTCCTCGTTGATCGCCCGCAGCCGCTTCTGATCGGCCCCCGAGAGCTGCGCGCCGGCGCGCACGAACTGAGTGTGATAGCGGCTGAGGAGCTGCAGCGATTCGGGATCGAGTCCGAGGCCCGCGCGCTTGGCAAAAAGCGCATCGACCCGCGCCCAGAGCGCCGCATCGAGGAAGATCGCGTCGTTATGGGCGGCGAGCTTCGGCGCCATCGCGGTATCGACCTCCTCCATCTGCGGATCGGTGTTGCAGGCGTTCAGGTTGAAGAACACCGTGGCGACCCGGTCGAGCAGCCGCCCGGAGCGCTCGAGCGCCACGATCGTGTTCTCGAAGGTCGCCGGCCTGGGGTTGCGCGCGATTCTCCCCACCTCCTCGAGCTGCTCGCGCATGCCGGCCTCGAAGGCGGGCGCGTAATCGGCGTCGTGGATCCGATCGAACGGCGGCATCTCGAAGGGCAGCGTGCTGACGTGCGCAAACGGGTTGTCGGGGGCCATTGGAGTGGTTCCTGCTTCCTGGGTTGCGGCAGCCGTGAGCGTCGTCACCACGGTCACGGCGGCTGCGAACAGCAATCGGGCGAGTCTCATGGGGGCCTTTCGCATTCGAGCCCGTGCCTTCGCTGGCCGGGCGGTACCGATCGGGCGCTAATGGTATTCTGCGCGGCCCAGCTTGCGCAGCTTTTCGCGCCGGACCGACCCCAATGCCCATCGCGCAAAACGACGTCGTTACCATTCATTACACCCTCAAGGACGACGCGGACAAGGTGATCGACAGCTCCTCCGGCAGCGAGCCCCTCGCCTATCTGCACGGACACGGGAACATCATTCCGGGACTGGAGCGCGAGCTCGCGGGCAAGAGCGTCGGCGACCGCCTGACGGTGCGCGTTCCCGCCGCCGACGGCTACGGCGAGTACGACCGCGCCCTGGTGCAGAAGGTGCCGCGGCGCACGCTCAAGGGCATCGCCAATCTGCGCGTCGGATTGCGCCTGCAGGCGGGCCATCAGGCGGTGACGGTCACCCACATCGCGGGCGACATGGTCACGCTCGACGGCAATCACCCGCTCGCCGGCCAGAATCTCCATTTTGACGTCGAGATCACCGGCGTTCGCCCCGCAACCGAAGAAGAGCTCGCCCACGGGCACGTGCACGGAGCCGGCGGCCACCATCACTGAAGGCGCACGAACACCGCGTACATGCCGTCGACCCGCGCGAGGTAAGCACGCGGATCGTGCTCGCCGCAGCGCTCGCCTTCGCTGAAGCGCAGCCCGCGGCGCACGTAGGTTTCCGCCGCACCGGCGCCGCAGAGGTGCACCACCGCGGCAACGTGACGCAGCTCCGCGGGCGCGGCGCGGGCGCGGTGCCCCGCCAGGGTCTGCGTCACCTCGAGGTCGAGGTAGGCGGCCGTGAGCTCGACGGCGTCGCCCGGCAGCACGCGCAGGTAGAGCCCCGTGAACCAGCACGAGCCGAAGTCGTTCCACGGACCCTCGCGCGTCAGCACGTGGTGATGGATGCAGTAGTGCCGTGCCACCTCGAAGGTGCCGTCGGTGATCTGGTACATGCCGACGGCGCTCGAGGCCGGGCGGTACATCTCGAACGGCTTGGGTTTCCACGACCAGCGCCAGTAGGTGCGCACCAGCGGATTGCCCGACCCCTCCACCTGGGCGAGCGCCGCGAGCAGCTCGGGCGCGATGCTTGCGGTCGAGTAGCGGCGAAAGAGCGGCGCGTACTCGCGCCAGGTCTCCGTGGGAGTCTTGTAGAGCGCGCCGCTCACCGGAAAAAAGAGCTCGGTGGGCTTGCGCACCAGCTGGTAAACGGCGTTGACGGCGAGCGCCAGCAGCGCCGCCGCGGCGAGCGCGATCGCGAGCTGCATCAGGCGCGGCGCGCGGCGGAACCTGCGCAGCCAGCGCCGCCGGGTGCCTGGCCTGGGCCACAGGCGCCATCGCCGGCGGCGCCGCCGTGCTCTAACATGCCGCACTCGTCCGCGCCGGGAATCAGGAGTCGTTGGTGTCACGCGAAGCAGTCGAGATCGAAACGGGCAGCAATCCGACGGCGGCGGTGATCTGGCTGCATGGACTCGGTGCGGATGGGCATGACTTCGAGCCCATCGTGCCCGAGCTGGTGCGCCCGGGCGAGCGCGCTGTGCGCTTCGTGTTTCCGCACGCGCCGATCCGGCCGGTCACGTTGAACGGCGGCTTTGCCATGCGCGCCTGGTACGACATCGTGAGCCTCGAGCGGCGCGGCCCCGAGGACGAGGCCGGCATCCGCGCCTCGCAGGCCACCGTTGAGGAGCTGATCCACCGCGAGAACGCGCGCGGCATCGCCGCCTCAAGCATCGTGCTCGCCGGATTCTCGCAGGGCGGCGCGCTTGCGCTGTTCGCCGGCCTCCGCTACGGCGAGAAGCTCGCCGGGATCATGGGCCTGTCCTGCTACCTGCTGCTCGCCGGGCGCCTGGGGGCCGAGCGCGCGAGCGCCAATCAGGCGACCCCGATCTTCCTTGGGCATGGCCTGCAGGATCCGATCGTGCCGCCGCTCCTCGGCGAGCAGGCGCGGAAGACGCTCGAAGCGGCGGGTTACCCGGTGGAATGGCATAGCTACCCGATGCCCCACAGCGTCTGTCCGCAGGAGGTTGCCGACATCGCGCAGTGGCTGCGCCGGGTGGTGTAGCCCGGGATCAGCTGTGCCGGTGCTCGGCTCGAGGGTCGTTGCGTGCTTGGCGCTGCGGCTGCGGCCGGGCCTGCGGGGCGCGCGCCACGCGCTTAGGAAGGGCCTGAGGCTGGTGCGCCACGACCGGCGCCCGGCCTGACGGCTGCGCTCGCGTCATGTGCGGCGGGCGATCGTCGCGCTGCGGGCGCTCCTCGCGCTGATTCCCGTGCGACTCATTGCCGCGCGGCGCGTTGCCGCGAGGCTGCGCGTGCTGGGGCTGCGGCTGGAAGCCGCCGCGCGGCGGCTCAGAAGTGCCGTGAGTCTGCGGATACGCCCCGCCATGAGTCTGCGGGTGAGCGGTCTGCGGATAGTTGCCGCCGTGGGTTGCCGCGGCCGCGTGGGCCGCTGCAGCGCCATGGGCCGCAACCACGCCGGCGCCGGTGAAGACGCCCGCGTGCGCCGTCGCCGCGATCGCCGGGTGTCCGCCGTTGAACGAGGCGCGCATCTGGTTGTTGTGGGCGGCCATGTTCTGATGCTCGGCCTGCGCCTGAATGGGTCCCTCGTGGTGCTCGCGCCCGGCGGCCATCTCCGCCGCATTCGGCTGCGCGACGATCCCACCCGCGCCGCCGTTGAAGCTCACGTGGCTCACGGGGCCGTTGTTCACCACCGTGCGGTTGTAGACGTTGCTGATGTTGGTAGTCGTGACGTTGGTGACCGAGCGGTTGTAATAGAGCTGCCCGCCGCGCCACTCACCGCCGGCGAAGCCGACGCCGCCGTAGCCGAAGCCGTAGTTCACGCCGCCGTAGAAGCCGACGTGCGGCCCCCAGTAGCCCGCGTGCCAGAGATAGACGCCGCCCGACCAGCCCCAGTAGCCCGGCGTCCACAGCAGCCCCACCGGCGCCAGCACCCAGGTGCCGGGCACCCAGTAGTAGCTGCCGTCCCAGGCCCAGTAGCCGGGCGCCCAGATGTAGCCCGGGCCGGGAATCGGCGGTTGCACGTACACTGGCAGCACGGGAGGCGCAATGGTGACCGAGACGAAGATGCCCGCCTGCGATACCACCGGCAGGACCGCGAGGAGCAATGCAGCAATGAGGCCACGGACGAGATTGCGCATGATCAGCTCTCCTTCGTTTCAGACCTTGATCGCCCGACGCTGAACCATTCCTGAATCGCGCTCACACTCCGATGCAAACGCGCGCTGGCCCGGCGCGGTTGACCCACGCTGCCGCGCGCTAGAACCAGCTGTAGTTGAAACTGATGCTGACACGCTCGGCGGCGGCCTCGTTGGCCGGCACCTCATGCCGCAGCCAGCTCTCGAACAGCACGACTCCGCCGGCACGCGCCGCGACCCGCACCCAGGGCGAGCGGGCGCGCCCTGCGCCCGGGAGGCGCGGCGGAGCGGCCATGTAGCGCTCGAGACGCGGGTCCTCGAACTTCAGGCCGGCCGAGCGCGGCGGGGTCGCGACGTAGTAGGTGCCGCTGATCGTCGAGAGCGGATGCAGGTGCGCGCCGTGCGCGGCGCCGCGCCCCATGATGTTCACCCAGCAATCGGTCATCGCGAGCGCCCGTCCGGTGAGATCGAAGGCGAGCGTGCGCGCGAAGCGCGCCACCCGCGCATCGAGCGCGCGCTCGAGGGAAGCGAAGGTCGGCGACAGCCGATGCATGCGGTTGACTGAAGCGTACGAGGTATAGCCGCCGGGGTAGTTGCGGGCGGACCAGCGCCGCCCGGACGCATCGTCGGCGCGCAGCTGCCGGCACTCGCGCAGCAGCCGTGCATTGAGTGCCCGCCAACCGCGGCCGCGGAGGCGCCCGGTGTAGACCAGTGTGGGAAACAGCGCCTGCGTTGCCATGGCTGACCGCGAGTATGCGCAGGCGCAGCGTGCGTGGTCTATGATTCGAAGCATGGCCGTTTCGGTTCTTCCCACCCCCGCCGCGCTCGAGGCGGTGCCGCACTGGATCGGCGGCCGCAGCGTGCGCGGCACCGGTGCGCAGCTCGACGTGTTCAACCCGGCCACCGGCCAGGTAGCGCGCCGCGTCGCCCTCGCCACGGCCGAGGAAGTCCGCGCCGCTGTCGCCAGCGCGCGCGGCGCGTGGCCCGCCTGGGCGGATACGCCGCCGGTGCGGCGGGCGCGTGTGCTGGCGCGATTCCTGCAGCTTCTGAATGAGCGGCGCGATGCGCTCGCGGCGCTCATCACCGCCGAGCACGGCAAGGTGTTCGAGGACGCGCGGGGCGAGGTCACCCGCGGCATCGAGATCGTCGAGTTCGCGTGCGGCATCCCGCAGCTCCTGAAGGGCGACTTCACCGACCAGGTGTCGACCGGCATCGACAACTGGACGCTGCGACAGAGCCTCGGAGTCGTCGCCGGGATCACGCCCTTCAACTTCCCGTGCATGGTGCCGTGCTGGATGTTTCCGCTCGCGATCGCCTGCGGCAACACCTTCATCCTCAAGCCGAGCGAGCGCGACCCTTCTGCATCCGTCGTGATGGCGCAGCTGCTCGCCGAAGCGGGGCTGCCGCCCGGCGTATTCAACGTCGTGCAGGGCGACAAGGAGGCGGTCGACGCCCTGCTCGTGCATCCGGACGTCAGGGCGGTGAGCTTCGTCGGCTCCTCGCCGATCGCCCATTCGATCTATACGCGCGGCGCACAGTCCGGCAAGCGGGTGCAGGCGCTCGGCGGCGCCAAGAACCACATGGTGGTGATGCCGGATGCCGACCTCGACCAGGCGGTCGATGCGCTGATCGGCGCGGCCTACGGCTCGGCCGGCGAGCGCTGCATGGCGATCTCGGTCGCGGTGCTGGTCGGCGAGGTCGCCGACCGCGTGGTCCCGGCGCTCGCCGAGCGCGCGCGGCGGCTGCGGGTGAGCGACGGCATGGAGCCGAATGCCGAGATGGGCCCGGTGATCAACGCGCAGGCGCTCGAGCGCATCCGCGGCTACATCGCCGATGGCGCCGCCGCCGGCGCCGAGCTGGTGGTCGATGGCCGCGTCGATGCCGCTAGCGGCCGCCCCTTCGCGGTCGCCGGCCTCGAGCGCGGCTTCTGGCTCGGGCCGACACTCTTCGACCGCGTCACGCGCGAGATGCGCATCTACCAGGAGGAGATCTTCGGTCCCGTGCTGGTGTGCGTGCGCGTGCCGGACTTCGCCGCCGCGGTCGAGCTCGTCAACTCGCACCCGCTCGCCAACGGCGTCGCCTGCTACACCCGCGACGGGCACGTGGCACGCGAGTTTGGCCGCCGCATCCAGGTCGGCATGGTGGGCATCAACGTGCCGATCCCCGTGCCCATGGCCTGGCACGGCTTCGGCGGCTGGAAGGGGAGCCTGTACGGCGACACCCACGTCTACGGCGAGGAAGGGGTGCGCTTCTACACCCGGCAGAAGTCCATCATGGAGCGCTGGCCGGAAGCCACACCCAAGGGCCCGGAGTTCACGATGCCGACGGCGAAGTAGCGCCGTCGAGCCTCATGCTGCGGGCGGCTTGCGGATGCCGCTAATGAACCCCGAACTGCCGCATCATGTTGTCCTCGATGGCGGCTCGTGAAAGCGATGGGCCCAACCCCGTATTGCGGTAATAAAGCGCCTTCAGGAACGCCAGGTCGCCGGCTGTCATCGCTGTGGGCCGCTCGCGCCCGGTGCAGCTCGATGACATCACGTCCAGAATGCTCGGCAGTGCATCGCAACGGTCCGGCGATTGCACCACTGACAGGGTCAACATCGCCAGGTAGTCCGCGATCGTCCCGATGCTGTAGCCGGTGACCTTGGTTGTGTCCACGATCAGGATGACGGCGCCGATGCCGATCCCACTCCCGCCTCCCAGATATTTCTGGGCGATCCGCGGCCAAACCGGCAGTACGTCGAGCCCTACCAATGCAAGGTCCGTATTCAAGACTCTGGCGCCGCCCCTCGTTGTGATGTACCAGCCCTGAATCGCGTGGCCGCTTTGGTACGCCAGCAGATCCCTCATCCCGCCCGAATACCTGCCACCAAAGGTAGCCGTCGCCGTCGCCCATTTCAGGACGTTATCCATTCCCTCCTCGGGATTGCTCGTGAAAAGAATCTGCACGTTGACTTTGCATTGCGGACTCGACTGCACCGGCGCGCCAACATACGCGGCCAGCGCGCGAAGTCTTGCCGTTACGAAGGCGTTGTCTCCCGGGTGCAGCCCTCCTGTCAGCGGGCAAATGCTCTGCGCGCCTCCGCGCCAACGCGCAAGGTTGCGCGTCGTAGCCGTAGTCACATAGTGCGTCGTCGCGTGGTGCACGATGAATTGATAGAGGCTGTCTCCCGCTAAGTCCTGCGCGGCCGGAGGGGCCGGGTTCGACACGGTTACGTCGGGAATCTCAGGCGATGTACTGGCATTCACCTCGTGCAGGACTGAGGGCAGACCGGTGTGGGAAAGGGTGTCGGGCCGCGCCGGCTGAGCCGCCGGCGGCCGCGCGGTTACAAACCACCCGATCGTCATCACAACGGCGGCGAGTACGATCCTGCGCATGCAACTGAACCTATCACTCCGTTGCACTAACTCAAGCTTTTTCCCGCGTTAGCGTTTCACCGCGGCGGTCGCTCCGACTTCATACCCCGACGCTTCAGTGCCGCTCTCGGAATCCGAACCCATGAGCCAGCCAACCGCCGCTTCCCTGGAGGTGAACATCCGAGCTCTCGTCCCGCGGCTGTTAGCCGTGTGAACGTAGAGCGTCAGGTCCGCAGCCGCGTACCGATCCGCAGGCGTAATGAAGGCCTCCCGCCCGCGTTCGCTGACTGGTCGATCCGTCACTTCCCTTGCGAGAGAGAGCACCTCACGAAAGCCGGCGCCGCCGAGATAGTTGCGACAGTCCACCAGCGCCCGCCGCAGTCCGGATGTCTTCCCCAATTCGATCACCGCTGCTGCCAGCGAGCGAATGTCAGCTGCACTCACCTTGCCCCACAGCCTGATATCGATTGCCGACAGGTCCCTAAGCTCCCTGATCTCGAATGGCATCCGGCCTCCTTGCTCCCCGGGCACAGGATAGACTCACCGGGCCGCGCTTTGCGTAGGCAGTTTTCCGTACGTTCCGCGCCCTACCCCGCCTTCTCGAGCCGCGGCTGGTTCGCGCCCGCGAACTGCTGCGCCGGCGAGGGTCCAAGTCATTCGGCGGACAACGCTCCGCTTACCTGGGTGGATATGCGGTAAAGATGTAATCCGTCGACGCAACATGCGCCGCGTGGCACGCATAACCGCACTCAGTGCCGGTCACTGGGACGGATCCGAGCAGGCCCGGCCCAAACGTGCCTGTGGCGGTGTCGTAGTCAAACTGGCCAAACGCATAGCCGTGCGTCTTCGGGAATCTCTTGGAGTCCTTGACGATGAAGGCGATCGACGCCAGGGTGGCGGGCACCTCCACGAAATACGGCGAAACCGTATTTTGCTTCTTGTTCCACTGGATCTTCACCCACTTGGCGCCGTCAGGGAACGGCTTGCCGTTGCCTGGGATGCCTTCCTTGTAGGCATCAATCGTCACTTGATTTCCCAGGATCGCCTTGACCTGGGTTTTTGTTTCGCTGACCGCGACATCCTGCCACGTCTCGTAGCCTCTGACCTCAGCGAACGAGAGTCCGTCCGGCACCTTCAGCGTGTACTTGTCCTGATCCGCGAGGGTGATACCTGCGAAAACCACCAGAGATGCGGCACCGATCACAGTGATCTGGATTGTTGTAGTTCTCACCTCAAAACCTCCTCCTCGGCTGCCGCCAACTCTCATGAGACCCGACAGCCGCACTCGGATTAAATTATACGAAGGTATTGTTACGAGAGCCGGTCCCGATCGGGCGGGAGCAATGTCGCTGAGATGGTCGTCATCGCCGAGTGGCGCAGTTCGTCCGGAACGGGACAGTCGTGTCGTTCGCTTCGTTTCCCCGACAGCAGTCGTCCAAGCCAACCATTTGCCGGCGCTTGGGGATAAGGCGCATCCTAATCTGGCAGCCGGTCCGGGCCTTGTGCCGACATGACAACCGAAGAAAACCGCCCGTCCCTGTCGAGCGAGGTCAAACGCATCGAGAGCGAAGTCGGCCCGCACGCACATCACCCGCTGCTGCATCTGCCGCTCTTCGAACAGCTCAAGCAGCGCAACGTCTTCCGCGTCGCGGTGCTGTACTTGGTGGTGTGCTGGCTGATCCTGGATCCGGTGCATGTGGTGTTCCACATGCTGGATTTCCCGATTTGGGCGAATCAGCTGGTTGTGATGCTCATGGCCATCGGCTTCCCCGCGGTGCTGATCTTCGCCTGGGTGTACGAGATCACGCCGCAGGGTCTGAAGCCCACGGTCGAAGTCTCCCACACTGATTCCATCCGCAAACTCACGGGGCGCAAGCTCGATCGAGCGATCATCGCGGTGCTTGCCCTGGCACTCGCTTACTTTGTCATCGACAAGTTCTGGATCTCGAAGCGCTTCGAGCGCGCTGCGCCCATTACGGCCGCGACGCCGACGACGGGCACCCGCAGCGACTCGCCGCTGCCAGTCTCGACCCCGGCACCGCATTCCATCGCGGTATTGGCCTTCACGGACCTCTCCGCGGAAGGAAATCAGGGCTACTTCGCGGACGGAATTGCGGAGGAAATACTCAACGTACTCGCGCATGTCGACGGGCTCAAAGTGGCGTCGCGCACCTCCTCATTCCAGTTTCGGAAATCCGATCTGGGTGCCGCCGCGATCGCCCAGAAACTGGGCGTGCGCCATATCCTCGAAGGCAGTGTGCGTAAGGCGGGGGATACTGTACGCATCTCGGCGCAATTGATCGATGCGAGCACAGACCAGCACGAATGGTCGGAGTCCTTCGATCGGCCCTTGAGCACGGCGAATCTCTTTGCAATCCAGGATGAGATTGCCAAGAGCATCGTCGATCATCTCGCGGCAACAGTGGGTGGCGCCGCGGATATCGCCAAACCGGTAGCCCGCAAGGCCGACACGGCGGACGAGGACGCCTACGATCTGTATCTGAAGGGTCGCGCTCTATTCCTTGCCCGCACAAAGCAGAATCTGCGCGCCGCAAGCGCGCCGCTGAAAGCGGCGGTTACCAAAGACCCCAAGTTTGCCCGCGCCTGGGAGATGCTGGGTGCCGTGTTAGTGACGGGCAAAGCCTGGGATGTGAGTGACGCGAATGATTTTCAGGCCGGAGTGGACGCGATCGACACGGCATTGCGTCTGGATCCAAGTCTCTCGCTGGCTTACGCCGTGCGCGGTGAAACCCTGGTAGACAAGATCCCCGGCGTAGCCAGCTGGGACGAGTCAAACGACAGCTATTCGCGCGCCATTGAACACGACCCAAGTGACGCAACGGCCTACGCATGGCGCGCGCAAAACTATATCGCCCTCGGATACTTCGATCGTGCCATCTCGGACAACCAGCGATGTCAGGAGATCGACCCTGACTATGAGCTCTGCCGACGTTTTTTGGCGAACACTTACTTGTACCTAGGCAGAACGGACGACGCGCTGCGTCTCCTCGAAATCGGCTTGGAAAAAGGCTATCTCTTTTCCGACGTGGCCTTTGTGACGGCAGTGGCAGAGCGCGGCGATCGTGTCGGCGTGCTCGACATACTGGCACGCCAATTCCAGGAGGATCCCGAGCTGATTCGCCCACTGTTTCGAGCTCTGACAGATCGCACGTTCAACGAACGCGACCGGCAGGATGCAGTGGCGCTCGTCAAGCAGGCGAAGAACAGTTTTACGTTCGTGCCGTCTGCACTGTTGGTATTGAAAGCATACGAAGTTATAGCTCCAGCCGACATAGTGCCGTCGATCTGGTGGGCGCGCGACGACGCGTGGCTCAAATCCCAAAGCCGTAAGCAGCTCATGGAATCGTGGCACCTGCCTGAGTATTGGCGCAAGCACGGATTCCCGCCACAGTGCCGGCCGATCGGCGAAGCGGATTTCGAGTGCCGTTGACACACTAAGCCGTTCCTCGCCGCCCCCGACCGCCGTTCCGGCTGATGGCCAGCGATCGAATTTCGCGCGGCTGCGCCCGCGTACCCCGGCACCAAGCCACTAACCCAGTCGACTGAAGCGCGGCGCGACTCCGCAACTTCAACAAAGCATCACCAGTCTGCAACACGCGCGCACCTATGATCTCCCGTTGCTACGGAGCGCCCATTCCAATCTGACAGGGAGAAAATCATGAGGGTTAGCACGGTCGTTGCGCACACGCTGCGCAGCCTGCGAGCGACAGCGCTGTCGCTTGCCATGATCCAGATGTCCTTAGGCCCCACGCCGGCCGCCGCGGCCCAGGCTTCGAACGACTTGCCGAGCCCAGGCAACCTCGGCAACCCGCGTTCTCCGATCCAGCACGTCATCATAGTCATCGGTGAGAACCGCAGCTTCGACCATGTCTTCGCGACCTATCAGCCGACCGCCATCAACGGTCGTCCGCAGGAAGTCCTCAACCTGCTGAGTGAGGGCATCGTCAGCCTGCAAGGCACCACCGCAGTGCCCGGGCCGAACTGGCAGCGGGCCGTACAGAGGCAGGTAGCCACGCAACGAACGGAGTTCGTGCTGAGCCCGCCGTCGACGGACTACGTGAACCTGCCCAATCCGCTCGCCGGTGGTCCCGCGGGCCAGTACGCGAACCTGACCGGCTTCTGCACCAGCCTCGCGCAGTGCACCGGACTCGCCGAAGCAGTCGAGACCGGACTGCCCGATCCCGCGTCGTACGCGTCACTCGCCTCGGGCGGCACCGGCCTGACGGCTGGCACCCCCGACACGCGCATCCAGTGGGCCAGCGGCAGCGTCGCGGACAACGATCTGCTTCCGGGTCCGTTCCAGCTGACCAGTGCCGCTCTTCCGTACACGGCGTACGCCGCGAGCCCCGTGCACCGTTTCTATCAGATGCAGCAGCAGCTCAACTGCCAGCCACGCGAATGGGACTCCCGCAACCCCTCCGGTTGCGATGGCAAGCTGTTCGCGTGGGTGGAAACCACCTTTGGCGCAGGCTCCAACGGCAACCTGCCGGGCTACAGCGGCACCCCCAACACGGCGGACGACAAACAGACGGGCACCTTCGCCACCAACTACACCACCGGCGAAAGCCCGGCGCCGGTCACCACCGGCGAGGGCTCAACGGCCCTGGGCTTCTACAACGTCCAACAGGGTGACGCCCCGTACTTCAAGCAGCTGGCGGACACCTACGCCATGAGCGACAACTTCCATCAGTCGTTCCAGGGCGGCACCGGTGCCAACCACATCATGCTGGGTCACGGCGATGCGCTCTACTTTCAGGACGAAGGCGGGAACGCAATCGCTCCGCCCAATCCGGTCAGTAACCCGCACGGCGCACTCAGCGAGATCGAGAACCCCAATCCCGATCCGGCCGCGATCAGCCTGGGGAGCAACAACTGGTATACGGAAGATGGCTACGGCAGCTTCGACAAAGCCGGGAGCGACTACTTCGGCGGCGGGACTTACAGCGACTGCTCCGATCCCACGCAGCCCGGCGTCCAGCCAGTTCTGTCGCACATTCACGGGCTGGGAGTCGCCTCGCGCTGCGAGCCGGGCCACTACTACCTGCTGAACAACTACAACCCCGGTTACGAGCCGCAGCTCAGTAACGAAGACGCAAGCACGTTCAACGGCACCTGGCAGGACGCTTACTATCAGGACTACGCCGTTGGCGACGGCGCCACGGCGTTCACCATCCCGCCGAACCGCAATGGCAACGGTAAGGATCCCTCCAGGACAAACAGCATCGGCGACACGCTGAACAATGCGGGCATTTCCTGGAAGTACTACGGCGACCAGTTGAACGTGTTCCACACGGACCCTCACGTGACCAACAGCCCCGCCAAAGGCCAGCTACCGGACGAGTACTGCCAGATCTGCAACCCGTTCCAATACGACCAGTCGATCATGGAGAGCCCGGACGTGAACAAGCACATCCAGGACAGCACCAGCCTTTACGCGGACATCGCGAGCGGTGCGAACCTGCCGGCAGTTTCGTTCGTCAAGCCCAGCGGACTGGTGGACGGCCATCCGGCATCCTCGAAGCTGGACCTGTTCGAAGGCTTCGTGAGGAAGATCGTCGATGAGATTCAGAGCTCGGCCTATGCCAACAATACCGCCATTTTCATCACCTTCGATGAGGGCGGCGGCTATTACGACTCAGGCTACGTGCAACCGCTCGACTTCTTCGGCGACGGCACCCGCATACCGCTGATCGTGGTAGCGCCCACGCAGTATCTGAAGGGCGCCGGCTACATCTCGCACCAGTACGCGGATCACGTCTCGATCCTGAAGTTCATCGAGCGCAACTGGCGACTGCCGCGGGTGACGTCTCGCAGCCGCGACAACCTCCCGAGCCCGCGTCAGTTACCCGTCGAGCGTGACTTCCGGGGATTCGTGGACACCTCCGGCTACGTGCCGTATGTCGACGGCGTGGCCGGCAGGGCGGCGATCGCAGACCTGTGGGATTTCTTCAACTTCCCGTCCTCGGGCGGCTCCTGGTAGCCGTAAGCGACGCTTGGTCATTCGAGGACAGGGGCCGCCGTAAGGCGGCCCCCTTCCTACCCCGCCTTTTCGAGCCGCGGCTGATTCGCACCCGCGAACTGCTGCTCCTCGGTGCTGCCGGCGAGCGCGGTGATCGAGGATTGACCGCCCGCCACCACCTGCGTCACCGCATCGAAGTAGCCGGCGCCGACCTCGCGCTGGTGCTTGGTGGCGGTGTAGCCGGCGCTCTCGGCGGCGAACTCCGACTCCTGCAGCGCCACGTACGCAGTCATCTGCTGCGCCTTGTAGGCGCGCGCCAGCTCGAACATCGAGTAGTTGAGCGCGTGGAAGCCGGCGAGCGTGATGAACTGGAAGCGGTAGCCCATGGCGGCGAGCTCGCGCTGGAACTTGGCGATGGTCGCGTCGTCGAGCTTCTTCTTCCAGTTGAAGGACGGTGAGCAGTTGTAGGCGAGCAGCTTCCCGGGGTGCTGCGCGTGCACCCCTTCGGCGAACTCGCGCGCCTCCTCGAGGTCCGGCTTGGCGGTCTCGCACCACACGAGATCGACGTAGGGTGCGTAGGCGCAGCCGCGCGCGATCGCCGCGGCGAGGCCCGCCTTGACGCTGAAGAACCCCTCGGCGGTACGGCCCTTGTCGGCATCGATGAACGGCCGGTCGCGCTCGTCGACATCGGAGGTGAGGAGCGTCGCACCCTCGGCATCGGTGCGCGCCACGAGCACGGTCGGCACGTTGCACACGTCGGCCGCGAGGCGCGCGGCCACCAGCTTGGCGATCGCCTCCTGGGTCGGCACCAGCACCTTGCCACCCATGTGGCCGCATTTCTTGGCCGAGGACAGCTGATCTTCGAAGTGCACGCCGGCCGCGCCCGCGTCGATCATCTGCTTCATGAGCTCGAAGGCGTTCAGCACGCCGCCGAAGCCGGCCTCGGCATCGGCCACGATCGGCTTCAGCCAGTCGATCGAGTCATCACCCTCGGCATGGTGGATCTCGTCGGCGCGGCGCAGCGTGTTGTTGATCCGCCGCACCACCGCGGGCACCGAGTCCGCCGGGTAGAGCGACTGGTCCGGGTACATCTCGCCGGCCAGGTTGGCATCGCCCGCGACCTGCCAGCCCGATAGATAAACGGCGTCGAGACCCGCCTTCACCTGCTGCATCGCCTGGTTGCCGGTGAGCGCCCCGAGGGCGTTCACGAACGGCTTCTCCTGCAGGTAGCGCCAGAGCTTCTCAGCGGTGAGCCGCGCAATCGAGTGCTCGACGGCCACCGTGCCGCGCAGCCGCACGACGTCGGCGGCGTCGTAGCCGCGCTGGATGCCGCGCCAGCGGGGGCTGTCGCGCCAGCTGCGGCGCAGCTCGTCCGCGGTGGGCAGCGTTCGGGGAAGGCTCGTGATGGTGCTATCGCTCATGGGGTGGCATCTCCGTTACAGGCCGGCTCAGCTCAGCAGCTCGTACGCCGGCAGCGTCAGGAACTCATCGAAGGTCTCGGACTTGATCATCTGCTCGAACAGCCGTGCGGCGGTCGGGAACACGCCCTGGCTGAGGCGCGCCGCGCCCACCTCGCCGTGGATGCGGTCGAGCTCGGCGTGCAGCAGCCGGTCGAAGCGCGCCACCGTCACGGCAGCGCCGTCGCTGGTGCGCGCGCCGTGGCGCAGGCACTGCCACAGCTGCGAGCGGCAGATCTCGGCGGTCGCCGCATCCTCCATGAGGTGGTAGAGCGGCACGCAGCCGTTGCCACGCAGCCAGGACTCGAGGTACTGGACGCCGACGCGGATGCAGTTGCGCAGTCCCTCCTCGGTGATCGCGCCGTCGGGAATCGCCACCAGGTCGGCAGCGCTGACGTGTACGTCCTCGCGCAGCACGGAGAGCTGGTTCGGGCCGCGCATCACCTGATCGAACGGCTCGCGCGCGATCACCGCGAGCCCCGGGTGCGCGATCCAGGTGCCGTCGTGACCGGCGCGCGCCTCGCGCAGCTTGTCGGCCCTTACGCGCGCCATCGCCGCTTCGTTGGCGGCGGGGTCGTCGCGGATCGGTATCTGCGCCGCCATGCCTCCCATGGCGTGCGCGCCGCGGCGATGGCAGGTGCGGATCAGCAGGTCGACGTACGCCTTGAGGAACGGCCGCTCCATGGTGACGCTGGCGCGGTCCGGGAGCAGGAAATCGGGACGGTTCCGGAATTTCTTGATGAAGCTGAAGATGTAGTCCCAGCGGCCGCAGTTGAGCCCGGCGGAGTGCTCGCGCAGCTCGTAGAGGATCTCGTCCATCTCGAAGGCCGCGAGGATGGTCTCGATCAGCACCGTCGCCTTGATGGTGCCGCGTTGCAAGCCGAGCGCGTCCTGGGCGGCGAGGAACACGTCGTTCCAGAGCCGCGCTTCCAGGTGGCTCTCGATCTTCGGCAGGTACAGGTACGGGCCGGTGCCGCGCGCGGCGAGCGCCTGGTGGTTGTTGGCGAGATAGAGCGCAAAGTCGAACAGCGCGCCCGAGACCGCCTCGCCGTTGATGCGCACGTGCTTCTCGGGCAGGTGCCAGCCGCGCGGGCGCACGATGAGCGTCGCGGTGCGCTCGGCCAGCCGATAGACCTTGCCGGTCGATGCGTCCTCGAAACTGATGGTGCGGCGGATGGCGTCGGCGAGATTCACCTGGCCGCGGATCACATTCCCCCAGGTCGGCGCGAGCGAGTCCTCGAAGTCGGCCATGAAGGCGCTCACCGGCGCGTTGAGCGCGTTGATGATCATCTTGCGGTCGACGGGGCCGGTGATCTCGACGCGCCGGTCGAGGAGATCGGCCGGCACCGGGGCGATGCGCCAGTCGCCGGCGCGCACCGCCGCGGTGCTCTCGAGGAAGTGCGGCAGGACGCCGGCGTCGAACTCCGCCTGCCGGCGGGTGCGCTCGGCGAGCAGCTCGAGGCGGCGCGGATTGAAGCGGCGATGCAGGCTCGCGAGCAGCTGCAGCGCGAGCGGCGTCAGCACCTCCTCCGAGCGCTCGATCCTGCCTCCCAGGATCTCGACCCTGGGGCCATTCGGCTCGCGGGAGTAGGCCCGCTCCGTTGCGCTGCCGTGCATGAGGGGCAGCATACACGGGTGTGAAGGGAATTTGACTACGGAAACTTAACACTGTTAATTTCACAAGGCGGGATGGGCCGCAGGTGTCGCCTGCCTGACATATGCCGGAACTGATGCGCCGCGGACATTTCCTCGGCACCAAGCTGCGCTCGCTCCGTAAGCGCAATGGGCTGACGCTCGAGGAGCTCTCGGTGCGCTGCATTCAGCGCGACCCCGGAGCCGCCCCCAGCGTGTCCTACCTGAGCATGATCGAGAGCGGCAAGCGCATGCCCTCCCAGGCGCTCCTCGAGCTCCTGGCGGCGGTCTTTCAGCGTGCGCCAGCCTGGTTCCTCGACGAGAGCGCCGAGCCCGAGCCCGTGCCCGCCGGGGCGGCCGCCGCGGGCGGCGTGGCGCACATGCCGTTCGAGCCCGCCTTCCTCTTCTCGCGCAACCTCCTGCAGGCGGCCATCCCCGAGCTCCTGGCGCAGACCGGCACCAGCGGGCGGCAGTTCGCGCACCTCCTGATCCGCTCGCATCAGGAGATGTCGCGCAACGACTTCCCGGATCTCGAGCGCGCCGCCGAAAGCGTCGGCGAGCGGCGCTTCCCGCTCGGCGTCGAGGAGCTGATGCGGCTCGCCAGGCGCCACGGGCTCGAGATCCGCTGGTTCGACCGAAAGCCGGTGCTCGCGCGCGACAAGGATCGCGAGGTGCGCAGCATGGTGCGCTCCTTCTTCGAGGCTCCCGGGGTGGTCTATGCGAACCGGGCGCTGCAGTCGGACCCGGCGCGGCTCAAGTTCGATCTCGCCGCGCACATCGCCCACAAGGTGCTGCACGGCGGCGATGGGCTGAAATCGCCGCACGCCACCGGCGGAGAGATGGGCGGCAGCCCCGAGGGCGGCTCGGGCGCTGCGGGCCTCGAGCCCCAGGACGTGCTGCACGCCTGGCGCGATTTCGAATGCAGCTTCTTCGCCGGCGCGCTGCTCGCACCGCGTATCCCGTTCCGGCGCTTCCTGGCGCGCGAGCGCTACCGGGTCGAAGCCGGCACCAAGCTCGAGCTCACCCCGGCGGTCGTGATGCGGCGGATGACCAAGGTCTCGCCTTATCCTTACTGGCACTTCTTCGACGCTTATCCGCCGGGCTACCTGCGTGCGGTCTACCGCGGCAATGGTATTCCTCTTCCCTGGGGCAACCTCGCGCAGGTGAGCGATCCCTGCCCCAACTGGGCAGTGTTCCGCATGATCGACGGGCAGCACGGCGAGTCGGGCTCGCAGATCTCGGTGCTGCGCGACGGCGAACAGTCGCTGCTGTACTGCTGCCACTCGGTGCGGGTGCGCGACATGGCGGGCAACCCGCATGTGCTCTCGGTCGGTGTCGACCTCGCGCCCGCGCTCGATGCCAACGGCGTCGACACCGCCTCGACCGTCGGGGCGATCCTGCGCGAGTGCCTGCATCGGCACGGCGAGGCGCGCATCCCGAAGGAGGCGTCCCAGGCACTCGAGGCGGTCGCCAACGTGCTCAACATCGCCTGGATCGGCGACGCGCTCAGCTCACCGGCGCGCATCATCTGCCCGCGCAGCGCCCGCTGCCCGCGCCGCGAGCGCTGCGAGCACGCCCCGCCCTCGCGCGCCCGCGAGATCGCCGACGTGCGCGAGGAGATCCTCGGCCGCGAGCCGTGATGGCACAATAGAGCGATGACGGCAGGATTCAGCAACGGCGCAGCGGCGGCGCGCAGCCTGGCGCTGGCGCTCGCCCTGGCGCTGAGCCTGGCGCCCGCGGCCGGCACGGCAGCCGGTCGCGACAGCGCCGCGCTCGAGAGCGAGCAGGCGGCGATCACCCGCTGGCGCGCCGCGCGGGTCGAGAGCCTGACGAGCGACAACGGCTGGTTGACGCTCAGCGGGCTCTTCTGGCTGAAGGAGGGCGAGAACACCTTCGGGCGCGCGCCGGGAAACTCCCTGGTGCTCGACACTGCCGCGCTCGCCGACACCGCGGGCTCGTTCGTGCTGACGGGCCACCAGGTGCGCTTCCGCGCCCGCCCCGGCAGCGGCGTGACTCACGACGGCCAGCCGGTCAGCGATCTCGACCTCGCCCCGGACGCGAGCGGCCATCCGACGGTGCTCAGCTCGGGTGCGCTGCGCTTCTACGTGATCGAGCGCGCCGGCAACCTCGGCGTGCGCGTGCGCGATCTCGACAACCCGCACCGCAGCGGCTTCCGCGGCCTCGAGTACTTCCCCGTGAGCACCGACTGGGTGGTCAACGCGCGCTTCGAGCGGTACCAGCCGGCCCATCACATCAAGATCATCAACATCCTCGGCATGGAGCTCGAGATGGAGTCTCCGGGCGCGGTGGTATTCAACAAGGGCGGCCATGGATGGCGCCTCGACACCGTGCTCGAGGAGCCCGGCGACCAGGAGCTCTTCATCATGTTCGCGGATGCGACCAGCGGACATGAGACCTACGGCGCCGGCCGCTTCCTCTATATCCCGATTCCCGCGGGCGCCACCGTGCCGGTCGATTTCAACAAGGCCTACAACCCGCCGTGCGCGCTGAATGACTTCGCGACCTGCCCGTTGCCGCCCTGGCAGAACCGTCTGAAGCTCGCCGTCACGGCGGGTGAGAAGAAATACGCGGGCGGGACCGAGCACCACCTGTAAGCGGCCCCTTGTACGAGGACGGCGGACGTCGCCCGCCGCGCTCGTGGCGTGACGTCCCCCGTCAGAGCGTCTGCTGCTCGAGATACTCCAATCCCAGTTGACGTGCGATCACCAGGAGCTGGAATGCCGATTCCGCCCCCAGCTTCTGCCTGATGGAGCTTTGCAGGTTGGCGGCCGTCTTTGCGCTGATGCCGAGATTCTCGCCGACCTCGCCGAGATCGTAGCCCTGCAGCAGGAGTCGCAGCACCTCGTGCTCGCGCTCGGACAGCGAACGTGCGATCTCGTTGGTACCCGTGATCGCAGCCAGCGATTGACTCACGTCGGGACTGAGGTACTGCCGCCCTTCGGCCATCGCGCGCACGCCCTCGACCAGAAGATCGGGGGGACTCGCCTTGCTCACGTAGCCGAGCGCACCTGACTTCAGCGCTCGCGCCGCGTAGATTGCGTCGGCGTACATGCTGAATATCAGCACGCGCGCCTCCGAGCGCCTGGCGAGCAGGCGTCGCAGAGTCTCGATGCCGCTCACGCCGGGCAGCGCGACGTCGAGCACGATGACATCCGGCTTGAGTTCGCGGTCACACCTGAGCGCTTCGGCCGAGTTCGCGGCTTCCCCGGTCACCACGACGCGCGGATCGCTCTCCAGAAACCGGCGATAGCCCGCCCGCACCACCGCATGGTCATCGACCAGGAGTACGCTGATTGGTTCGCTGCGGCGGGCCGCGCTCACGTCGCCGCCCCCGTGGGCACCTGTCCGCGCAGCGCAAATCCGGCATTCGCCGTTTTGCTCACGAGCAGCGACCCTCCGACCGCTTCCACCCGCTCCCGCATTCCAATGAGCCCGAGCCCCTCGCCGGCGCGGCTCGCATCGGCACCCATCCCATTGTCCTCGACGGAAACCACGATACGCTCAGCGAGGTGCGCCTCAGCGTCCTCGCGCGTAATTCCGACCTCGACCTGTGTCGCACTGGAGTGGCGTGCGACGTTCGTCAGTGCTTCCTGGACGAGCCGGTAGATCGCCAGGCGGCGCATCTCGTCGAGTCCTTCATCGAGACGCTCGCTCATCCTGAGACGGATTGACATGCGCGGCAGCCGCCGGCGCCACTCATCCACGCAATGTTCGACCGCGGCCGTGAGGCCCAGCTCGTCCAGGCCAACCGGTCGCAGCTGCCGAATCAGGCCGATGACGACGCTCTGAATGTGATTGATGTTCTCAAGCGTCTCGGCAGCCTGGCGCTCGGCAGCGGGATCCAGCGATGCCAGCCGATCCCGCATCGATACGACATCGACCTTGACGACATTCAGATACTGACCGAGCTCGTCGTGCAGGTCGCGGGCGAGCGCTCGGCGCTCGGACTCCTGCGTGTGCACGTATTGCCGGGCGAGGCGGCGATTTTCGGAAAGTGCCGCCACGAGGCTCGCCTCCACGCGCGCGCGGCTGACGATCTCACGCCGCGCTTCAAGGTAGCGTCGGAGCGCGAACCAGAACACGCATACCGCCAGCACCAGCAGGACGCCAGGCAGCTCATCGAGCTGCAGATTCTCGTGGGGCCGGGTCCAGCGCAGTAGCGCCTCGCTGAGATTGAGTCGTGTCGACAAGATGGCCGCCCCGGTCGTGACCAGCACCACGATCGCGAAGTCCCATCGGGCCGCATGTCTTCTGTTCATGGGGCGAGCTATACCGAATTCCGCAGCCGTCGGCCAGACAGCCGGGGGGCCGCCAAAATTCGGGAAAAACTCCCTTGCGAGCGCCGGCCGCGGGCCGCCAAGCTACTGCCACGGTCGCCATGCTGCAATGGAAGTCGCAATTCACCCTGGCTGCCTCGATCAGTATGTGGGGTGTGGCAGCCCACGGCGCCGAGTCCGCGCCTGAGCCCGCACCGCAGCCGCTGCCGGAAGTCCTGGTGATCGGCAGCACCCCGCTCCCGGGGTCGACGCTCGACATCGACAAGATCCCGGGCAACGTCCAGGTCCTGTCCACTGCTGACCTGACGCGGCAGGGATCGGCGAGTCTCACGGGGGCCCTCGCCTCCACGCTGGGCAGCATCAACGTCAACGACGATCTCGACGATCCCTTTCAGCCCGACATCCTCTATCGCGGCTTCGAAGCGTCCCCGGTGCTCGGCACTCCGGAGGGCCTGGCGGTGTATCAGGACGGCGTGCGCATCAACGAGGCCTTCGGCGACACCGTGAACTGGGATCTGTTTCCCGACGCCGCGATCGAGCGGGTGGAGCTCGTCAGCTATAGCCCGCTCTATGGCCGCAATGCGCTCGGCGGCGCCATCTCCGTGACCATGAAGAACGGCTTCACCTGGCAGGGTGCCGAGTTCGAGGCCTCGGGAGGCTCGTACGGAAACCGCTCCGTGGTCGGGCAGCTCGGCGGGAGCTCGGGTGCGTTCGGATTCTATCTGGCAGGCAGGGCGCTCGATTGGGATGGCTGGCGCGATTTTTCCAGCGACCGGATCCGGACGCTGTTCGCGGTCCTGAGCATGCATTCGGACCGCGCAATGCTCGATCTGAGCTACACGCGCGCCGACAACACTCTCGAAGGGCAGGGGCCGGCACCGGTACAGGAGCTCGCCGTCAACCGCTCGCTGGTGTTCACGGGGCCCCAGAACAATATCAACAGCCTCGATTTCCTCAACCTGAACGGGACCTTCAAGCTGAGCAGCGCCTGGTCGCTGCAGGGCGTCGCCTACTACCGCGACTACGCGCAGGGCGTCTCCAACGGCAACACGACCAACTACGGCGCGTGCACCATCCCGCCCGGCATTCTCTGTCAGCCCGATGGCGTCACACCCCTGACGAACGCGGCCGGGCAGACCCTGCCGGACATTTCCGCCGGCGGCACGATCCCGATCGGCGAGAACGACTTCGAGACGATCCACGCGTGGGGCCGGGGCGTCACCGCGCAGATCTCGGACAACGAGCCGCTGCTCGGTCTCGGCAACCAGTTCATCGTCGGCGCTGCGCTCGACTACGCGTCGACGAGCTTCTACACGGGTGCCCAGATCGGCGTCATCAACCCGCAGCTCCTGGTACTGCCGTCCGACCTGATCGTCGATACTCCCGAGAACTCCCCTGGCGCGATCGCCAATGGCGACCCGTCTCCCGTGAGCGTCGACTCCGTCAACCGCAATCTCGGCCTCTATCTCACCGATACGCTCGATCTCACTCCCGCCCTGAGCGTTACGGCGAGCGCGCGCTACAACGTGACCCACATCGAGCTGGCCGACCAGCTGGGCACGAACCTCGACGGCAGCGATCGCTTTGCGCACTTCAACCCAGCGGTCGGCGCTACCTACAGGATTCTCCCGACAGTGACCCTCTACGGTGGCCTCTCGACCAATACACGCACGCCGACTGCGAGCGAGATCGAGTGCTCCAATCCGTTGACGCCGTGCCTGCTGCCCACGAACCTCGCGGGCGACCCGCCCAATCTTCGCCAGGTGATCGCACATACTTCGGAGCTGGGTGTCCGCGGAAAGGCCTCGGAAGGGTCCAGGGAGCTTGCCTGGAACCTCAGCGTATTCCGCACGGTGCTGCACGATGACATCTACGGCATCGCCACCTCGGTCAGCCAGGGATTCTTCCAGAACATCGGCGATACCCGCCGCCAGGGATTGGAGGCGGGCCTCAAGTTTCGCGCCGACCGCTGGTCCGCATTGCTCAATTACAGCCTGGTGCAGGCGGCCTTCGAGTCGTCACTGGTGGTGCCCTCGCCCTCGAATCCGCACGCCGACGCGCTCGGCGACATCCAGGTCGAGCCCGGGGATCACCTGCCGGGGATTCCCGAGCACCGGCTGAAACTGGGGATCGACTATGAGGTCGCGCCGAGGTGGACGGTCGGCACGACGGTGAATGTCGTCAGCAATGCCTATTACGTCGGCGACGAAGCCAACCTGCTCGCCCCGATACCGGGCTACGCGGTCGTCAGCCTGTACTCCCGCTTGAAGCCGTCGCCGCGCGTCGAACTGTTTGCCTCGATCAGCAATCTCTTCGACCGCAGGTACGCGACCTGGGGGATCCTGAGCGATCCCACCGGCATCGGCGCACCCGGCATCCCGCCGGGTGCGGTCAGCAACGGCCCCGGCGTCGATAACAGGTTCCTGAGCCCGGCAGCGCCCTTCGAGGCGTTTGCCGGCGTGCGCCTCACGCTTTAGATCAACCGCCGATGAAGATCGTCGCCGGATGCTCGAGGCACTCTTTCAGCGCCTGGATCATGGCCGCGGCGTCGTAGCCGTCGACGAAGCGATGGTCGAAGGACGAGGACAGGTTCATGGTGCGGCGGATCGCGATCGCTCCCCCGAACACCACCGGGCGCTCGAGGGCGCGGTTCACTCCGATGATCGCCACCTCCGGGGCGTTGATGATCGGCGTGCTGGCGATGCCGCCGAGCTTGCCGAGGCTGGTGATGGTGATGGTCGAGCCGCTGAGCTCCTCGCGCGTCGCCTTGTTGCTGCGGGCGGCCTCGCTCACGCGCCGCATCTCCGTGGCGAGGTCCCAGAGCGTGCGCGCCTGGGCGTCGCGTACCACCGGTACCTTGAGGCCGTCCGGGGTTTGCGTGGCGATGCCGAGGTGCACGGCCGCATGCCGCACGATGACGCCGCGCTCGGCGTCGTACTGCGCGTTGCATTGCGGGAACTGGCGCAAGACGCGCACCAGGGCGAGCGCCAGGAACGGCAGGTAAGTGAGCGCCGTCGCGCCCTGCGGCTGGCGGCCGTTCAGGTGCCTCCGCAACGACTCGAGCTCGGTGATGTCGAGCTCCTCGACGTAGGCGAAGT
>DASPSF010000095.1:0-2963 GCA_035624075.1 Steroidobacteraceae bacterium
CCGAACTGCTCGGCGCGCCGCCACTCGCCTTCCTTGTTGGCGTCGAAGAGGATGAGCGGATGGAGGTTGCCGTCGCCGGCGTGGAAGACGTTGAGGCACTTGAGGCCATACTTCCGCTCCATCGCCTCGATGGCCCGCAGCACCGCCCCGAGCGCCTTGCGGGGAATGGTCCCGTCCATGCAGTAGTAGTCGGGCGAGAGCCGCCCGGCGGCGGGAAAGGCGTTCTTCCTGCCCGACCAGAAGCGCAGCCGCTCGGCCTCCGAGTGCGACACCGAGAGCGCGGTCGCGCCGGCCTCGCGCAGCAACGACTCGAGCGCGGCCACTTCCTCGGCGACCTCATCGGGGGTGCCGTCGGACTCGGCCAGCAGGATCGCCGCGGCAGAGAGGTCATAGCCCGCCTTGACGAAGGGCTCGACGGCCGCGGTGGCCTGGCGGTCCATCATCTCGAGGCCGGCGGGGATGATGCCGGCCGCGATGATCGCGGCCACGCCGTCGCCGGCCCGACCCACGTCGTCGAACGAGGCCATGACGACCTGCGCCCGCTCGGGTCGCGGGACGAGCTTCAAGAGCACTTCCGTCACGATGAGGAGGAGCCCCTCGGAGCCCAAGGTGATCGCGAGGAGATCGAGGCCCGGCGCGTCGAGGGCGCCGCCGCCGAGCTCGACGATCTCGCCCTCGATCGTGCAGCCGCGAACGCCGAGCACGTTGTGCACCGTCAGGCCGTATTTCAGGCAATGCACGCCGCCCGAGTTCTCCGCCACGTTGCCGCCGATGGTGCAGGCGAGCTGGGAGGAGGGGTCGGGCGCGTAATAGAGCCCGTAGGGAGCGGCCGCCTCGGAGACCGCGAGATTGCGCACGCCGGGCTGGACACGCGCGGTGCGGGCTTGAGGGTCGATCGCGACAATGCGATCGAAGCGCGTGAGCGAGAGCAGCACACCCGCGGAGTGCGGCATCGCGCCCCCCGAGAGCCCGGTGCCGGCGCCGCGCGCCACCAGCGGCACGCTCAAACTGCGGCAGGCGCGCACCACGGCGCAGATCTCCTCCTCGGTGCGCGGCAGCGCGACCAGCAGCGGCTGCTCGCGATAGGCGGCGAGTCCGTCGCACTCATAGGGCTTGAGCTCCTCGTTGCGGCTCAGCAGGCAGTCGCTCGGCAGAAGCTCGGCGAGCACGCGTGCGACTTCGCGGCGACGCGCGAGTGTGGCGGCGGGATCGCTCAGCTTGGGTTCGCGGGCGCGCACGCGGCTATGCTAGAGCCCGTTCTTGATCCGCGTCCAGGTGCGGGTCTTCAGGCGCTGGTAGCTCACGTCGAACTCGGCCGGCAGGAACAGGCGCGCACGCAGCGCGGGCGGCGGATAGATCGCCGGGTCCTGGAGGATCTCCGCGTTGACGAAAGGCCGCGCGGCCAGATTGTCGTTGCCGTAGTGGGTGTAGTTGGTGATGTCGGCGATCACGTGCGGATCGAGGAGGAAGTTGATGAAGCGGTGCGCCGCGTGCGGGTGCGGCGCGCCGGCCGGGATCAGGAAGGCGTTGTAGGTGATGTTCGAGCCCTCCTTCGGCACCGTGAACGCGAGGTGCAGGTCGAGGCCGGCAGCGCGCGAGCGCATCATGGCGAGCGAGTAGTCGCTCGACCAGCCCATGGCGAGGCACAGCTCGCCCGAGGCGAGCTGATACACGTAGTCGTTCGAGTCGAACAGGCGGACGTAGGGCCGCACCGCGAGCACCAGGCGCTCGGCGGCCTTCAGATCCTCGGGGCGGTGCGAGTTGGGATCGAGCTGGAGGTATTTCAGGGCGAGCTCGAGCACGTCATCGGGCGAATCGAGGAAGCTCACGCCGCAGTCGGCCAGATGCTTCAGGACCTCCGGCTTGAACAGCATGTCGAGGCTGTCGAGCGGCGCATCCTTCAGGCGCTCGCGCACCTGGTCGGCGTTGTAGGCGAAGCCGTTCATGGCGTGCAGGTAGGGCGCCGCGTAACGGTTGCCGGGATCGGCCTGCGCCTGGATGGCGAGCACCGCCGGGTCGAGATTCTTCCAGTTGGGGAGCTCACTGCGGTCGAGGGGCTCGTAAAGGCCGGCGCGGATCTGACGCGCGTACCAGGCCATGGTGGTGCTCACCAGGTCGTAGCCCGAGTCGCCGACCATCAGCTTCGATTCGAGCGTCTCGTTCGAATCGAACACGTCGTAGACCACGCGGATGCCGGTCGCATGCTCGAATTGCGCGACCGTGTCGGGAGCGATGTAGTCGTCCCAGTTGTAGATGTGCAGCACCGCCTCTTCGGCGGCGGCGCTCCGGGGCGGCGCGTGATCCCCGCAGCCGATCAGGCATCCGGTGAGGAGCACCGGGCAGGCGATGAATGCCGCTCGCACCGCGCAACGCTTCTAAGGCCGCGCGAGCTCCGCCCTGACCCAGTCCTGGAACTGGCGGATCGCGTACTCCTCGGGCATGAGCACCCCGGCGGCGTGCGGCAGGGCGTGGAGCCCGCGCTGGTTGAGCTCGCAGATCGCGGCGTCCTCGCTCATCACGATGTCGGTGAACTCGACCGCCTTCATGATGTCGCGCTTCGGGTCGGCGAGCGCCTCGGGAAGGAACAGGAACTCGATGCTCATCAGAGTCTCCTCCGGGCCCAGAGGCAGGAGCCGCACCACGCGCACATAGTCGACGTGGGCCACGATGAAGATCGACGGGACGGAGGTCATGTAGAGGTGGCCGGCCTTGCGGTCCGCGGCGCTCACCCCGGGGAACGGCACTCCGGCGGGCTTGCCGTCCATCGACCAGGATTCGGCGCCGGCCCTTAAGCCCCCCTCGTACCTCGGATCCTCATCGCCCGCGTGGTCCTGCCAGGCCGGATCGTCGCGCCGTTCGAGAAGCGCGCGCCCGAAGATCGGCACCAGCTGCGCGAGGCGCGGGTGAACGCCCGGGCAGTGGAGGCACTCGTTGTAGTTTTCCCAGAACACCTTCCAGTTGCA
>DASPSF010000100.1:0-19783 GCA_035624075.1 Steroidobacteraceae bacterium
GCGGCACCATCGACATGAAGGATGGCGATGCGGTGATGGCGGCCGCGCTCATCCGCATGAAGAAGCAGGGCTATCGCCCGAGCCGCGACATCATCGCCGCATTCACCGCCGACGAGGAGGGCGGCTGCTGCAACGGCGTCAACTGGCTGCTCAAGAACCATCGTGACCTCATCAACGCCGAGTACGTGCTCAACCAGGACGACTGGTCGGTGATGTCGCTGCGGGGTGTGCCGCGGGTTGCCCGCCTCATCGCCAGCGAGAAGCTCTACGCGGATTACCAGCTGTCGGTGACCAACCGGGGCGGCCACAGCTCGGTGCCCCGTCCCGACAACGCCATCTACGAGCTCGCGCGCGCTCTCACGCGGCTCGCGCGCTTCCAGTTCCCGTTCGAGCTCAACGCCGTCAACCGCAGCTACTTCGACCAGATGGCGAACGGGGTCGCGCAGGGTCAGGAGGCGCAGGACATGCGCGCAATCCTCAAGGATCCGCCGGATGCGCAGGCGATCGCCCGGCTGTCGCGCGACCCGGACAGCTATTCGATGACCCGCACGACCTGCGTCGCCACCCGCCTCGCGGGCGGCCATGCCAACAATGCCCTGCCGCAGCGCGCCGAGGCGGTGGTGAACTGCCGCATCTTCCCCGGACATTCCAAGGAGGCGATCCGCCAGCTCCTCACCAAGGTGGTGAACGACCCGCAGGTCGCCGTGCGCTACATCGCCGACGACGGCTCGATCTCCGACCACGCGACCGACGAGCAGGCCGTGACGCCGGCGCCACTGCGCCCCGACGTCATGCAGGAACTGACCAAGCTCTCGCAGACGGCGTGGCCGCAGGCCAAGGTGATCCCGATCCTCGATCCCGGCGCCTCGGACGCGAAGTACACGCTCGCCGCGGGGCTGCCGACCTATACCTTCGGCGGGGTGGCGGTTGACCGGGACGACGTGCGCGCCCACGGGCGTGACGAGCGGGTCGCGGTGGCCGAGTTCTACAAGTGGAACCGCTTCTTCTACCGCTACGTTTCGGAGCTCACGGCGCAGTAGCGCGGTTCACGACATGCGGCGCGAGACGGCGATGACGCCGATGAGCACGATGAGGACGTTGAGGATCCACCACGCCGACTGCTTGTGGATGAGCGTGCTCACGAGGCCGGCGGGAGCGGCGGCGGGCGCAGCGCCGGCGCTGCCCGGTAGCTGCCCATCGAGCACCTCGCGCACGCCGTCGTGGGCGACTTCAATGGTGAGCTTTCCCGGCGGCCGCGGCAGGTCCCTGAGCGGCGTGCCCCAGGTGCCCTCCGGGCGCGCCGTCAGCGGGATGCTGCGGCCGGCGGCCGTCATGGTGAGCTCCGCGCCGGCGACCGGCTGCTGATCGGCGCTGCGCCGCACCCGCAGCACCAGCGTATCGGCTGCCACCACGCCCTCCACGGTCACCTGGGCCGAGTGCGCGAGCGGCGTGAAGGCGCTGCCCGGGGGCGAGTCGGCGGAGGCCAGTGCCACGCAGGCGAGCACGCCGGCGGTCATTACCAGAACTCGTTTCACAGCTTATGTTAGCAGCTGCGCCTTACAACTCGCCGATGCACCGGTGCAAAATACGCGCAGCGGCGCGCTGCGCTGCGACGAGCGAGGGGTGCGATGGCGAGACAGAGCAAATCGGCGCAGAGCGCGGCGCCGCCGCCCGACACGGCGCCGCTGCGCTACCAGACCGGGTTCGGCAATCACTTCGCGACCGAGGCGCTGCCCGGAGCGCTCCCCGTGGGCCGCAACTCCCCGCAGCGCTGCGCTTACGGCCTGTATGCCGAGCAATATTCCGGGACCGCCTTCACCGCGCCGCGCCACGCCAACCGGCGCAGCTGGCTGTACCGCATCCGTCCCGCGGCCGTGCACGAGCGCTTCGCGCCGCTCGACTCAGGCAGGCTCGCCGGCCGCTTCGACCAGGAGGCTCCTTCGCCCAATCAGCTGCGCTGGGATCCGCTGCCGGTGCCGCGCGCGGCGACCGATTTCGTCGCCGGGCTCGTGACCATCGCCGGCAACGGCTCGCCCGAGCAGCAAAGCGGCTGCGGCATTCACTGGTACGCGGCCAACCGCTCGATGCAGGGGCGCTTCTTCTGCGATGCCGACGGGGAGCTGCTCATCGTGCCGCAGCTCGGGGCGCTCGGCATCGCGACCGAGCTCGGCCGTCTCGAGGTTGAGCCGCAGGAGATCGCCGTCATCCCGAGGGGACTGCGCTTCTCGGTCGAGCTGCGCGGGAGCGAGGCACGCGGCTACATCTGCGAGAACTTCGGCGCGCCGCTGCGGCTGCCGGACTTAGGCCCCATCGGCTCGAACGGTCTCGCCAACCCGCGCGACTTCGAGACGCCGGCCGCCTGGTACGAGGACCGCGAGGGCGACTTCGAGCTCATCGAGAAGCTCGCCGGCCGGCTCTGGAGCGCGCGCATCGGCCACTCACCGCTCGATGTGGTCGCCTGGCACGGTAACCTCGCGCCCTACAAGTACGACCTGCGCCGCTTCAACACCATCGGCTCGGTGAGCTACGACCATCCTGATCCGTCGATCTTCCTGGTGCTGCAATCGCCGAGCGACACGCCGGGCGTCGACAGCATCGACTTCGTGATCTTTCCGCCGCGCTGGCTGGTCATGCAGGACACCTTCCGTCCGCCGTGGTTCCACCGCAATGTGGCGAGTGAGTTCATGGGTCTCATTACCGGCACTTACGACGCCAAGGCGGAAGGCTTCACGCCCGGCGGCGCCTCGCTCCACAACTCGATGAGCGGGCACGGGCCGGACGCGGCGACCTTCGCCAAGGCGACGCGTGCCGACACCCGGGTTCCGCAGCATATCGCCAACACCATGGCCTTCATGTTCGAGACGCGCACGCTGCTCGCCCCGACGCGCCTGGCACTCGAGCTGCCGCAGCTGCAGGGCGACTACCAGCAGGTCTGGCGAGATCTGCCGAAGAATTTCTCCCCGGACCGCTAGCGCGCATGCCCGCCGTCGACGCGACCCACGATCCGGAGCTCTCGAGCTGGGTGGCCTCCGCCAACGCCGCCGGGAGCGACTTTCCCATCCAGAACCTGCCGTTCGCGGTGTTTCGCCGCGCCGGCAGCCGCGAGTCCTTCCGGGGAGGGGTCGCGATCGGCACCGGGATCCTCGATCTCGGCGCGCTGGCCGCTGTGAGACCCTTCGGCGGACTCGCGGCGGAGGCGCTCGCCATGGCGGCGCAGCCGAAGCTGAACGAGCTCATGGGCGCGGGACCTGCCGCGGCGGCGGCGCTGCGGCTGGCGCTCTCGGAGGCGCTGCGTGCCGGCAGCCTGCTCGAGCCGCAGCTTGTGGGGCTGCTGGTGCCGCAGGGTGGGGCGGAGTACGCCCTGGCCGCCCAGGTCGGCGACTACACCGACTTCTACGCCTCGATCCACCATGCGACGGCGGTCGGGCGGCTGTTCCGCCCGGACAATCCGCTGCTGCCGAACTACCGATGGGTGCCGATCGCTTATCACGGCCGTGCCTCCTCGCTGCGGGTCTCGGGCTTCGACGTCGTCCGTCCCTCGGGCCAGGTGCTGCCGGCGGGCGCGGCGGTGCCGGCGCTCGAGCCGACGCGGCGGCTCGACTACGAGCTCGAGGTGGGAGTCTTCATCGGCCGCGGCAACGAGCTCGGCGCGCGCATCCCGCTCGCCGAGGCCGAGAGCCACGTGTTCGGGCTCTGCCTGCTGAATGACTGGTCGGCGCGCGACATCCAGTCGTGGGAGTACCAGCCGCTCGGGCCGTTTCTCGCCAAGAACTTCGCGACCACGGTCTCGCCGTGGGTGGTGACGCTCGAGGCGCTCGCGCCCTTCCGCTCACCCTGGAGCCGGCCGCCGGGCGAGCCGCCGCCGCTTCCATACCTGGATGACGCCGGGGTGCGGCGCGCGGGCGGCTTCGATCTCGAGCTCGAAGTGTGGCTCGACACCGCGCGCATGCGCGCGGCCGGAACCGCGCCGCAGCGCCTGTCGCACTCGAACTTCCGCGACTCGTGGTGGACGGTGTCGCAGATGGTGGCCCACCACTCGGTCAACGGCTGCAACCTCGAACCCGGTGATCTGTTCGGCAGCGGCACGCAGTCGGGACCGAAGCCCGAGGAGGCAGGCTCGCTTCTCGAGCTGAGCGGCGGCGGCAAGCGCGCCCTGACGCTCGCAGGCGGCGAGCAGCGCACCTTCCTCGAGGATGGCGACCGCGTGACGTTCCGCGCCTGGTGCGAGCGGCCGCCCTTCAGGCGCATCGGCTTCGGCGAGCTCACCGGCACCGTGCTGCCTGCCGCGGCGCCCGCGTGAAGAGCTATCGTTATTACGATCTCATCCTCGGCGCCTACGTCTGCGTGCTGCTGTGCGCGAATCTGATCGGCGCCGCCAAGGTGTCGGTGGTCACGCTGCCGTGGCTTGGGCCGCGCACCTACATGGCGGGCGTGCTGTTCTTCCCGATCTCGTATCTCTTCGGGGACATCCTCACCGAGGTGTACGGCTACGCCCGCGACCGGCGCGCCGTGTGGAGCGGATTTGCGGCGCTGGCGTTCGCGGCCTGCATGTCGGCGGTGATCGTGCACCTGCCGCCGGCGGACTTCTGGCGCAGCCGGCAGCCGGCAGTCGAGGCGATGTTCGGCAACACGCCGCGCATCATCTGCGCCTCGATCCTCGCCTTCTGGTGCGGGTCGTTCGTCAACAGCTACGTGCTGGCGAAGATGAAGATCTGGACGCGGGGCCGCTGGTTGTGGACGCGCCTGATCGGCTCGACGCTGTGCGGGGAGCTGGTGGATACGGCGCTGTTCTACACGATGGCCTTTGCAGGCCTGTGGACGCTGAGCGATCTGTGGTCAGTCGCGCTCGATCAGTACGTGCTCAAGTCGCTGTGGGAGGTGATCGCGACGCCCGCGACCTACAGGATCGTCGCCTTCCTCAAGCGCGCGGAGCAGGAGGACTACTACGATCTCGACACCAACTTCACGCCCTTCTCGCTGAAGACATGAGGGGCGGATCCGCGCTCAGCAAGCTTCGGGTCGCCGGACCGGAGCGCGCTCCGTACGCTCCGTCCGATGAGATCCCGAACTCGACCTCACTTGCCGATCTGCTGGCTGACCTGGTTTTCCTGCTGGTTGAGCGCCTTCTGCTCGGTCTTGGTGATGTGGCCGCCGTCGGTGCTCGCCATGGTCCGCTCTTCCTGGCGGATCGCATGATCCTCGCCGTGAAGCTGCTTGGCCTGCGCCTTGCTGATCTGGCCGGACTTCTCTTCGGCGTTGATGCGCTTGTTCTGGTTCTTCAGGCGGTTGTTGACCTGCGTGCGGCGCGGGTGGTCCTTCTGCCACTTCGTCTCATCGGCCAGGGCCGGCGTGACGAGCGCGCCGAGTGTCACGGCGACGATGGCAGCCATCAAAACACTGCGAATCGACTTCATGGGACTTTCCTCCTGAGCAAGATAGTTGAGCGGTCGCTATTTGAGCCGGAAGTCGGCTACCTGGGCGTTAACAACGTCGCAGCTTCGATGGCGCTGACCTTTGTTACGGAAAGTTAACGGTGGATACGGTGTGACGCAGTTCACAACATCAGGGATCTTCGCGAGCCTCGCCCTCATCGTGAGCGCGGCGACCATGGCCGACGAGGCCCCGACGGACGTGACGCGGCAGTCGCGCGAGGACGCCTGGTGGACCGGGCCGCTGCTCGCCCCGAATGCCTCGACCTTCCCGGCGGGGCACGCGCTGGTCGAGACCTATGTCTTCGACGTCAACAGCAACGGTCAATTCGACACGGGCGGCCACCATGAGCCGGCCTCGGGCGGACACGAGCTCGGGTCTCTGACCTATCTCATCTACGGCCTCACCGACCGGGTGTCCGTGGGCCTGCTGCCGCGCTTCTTTTTCGATGAGCCCGCGGGGGCCGCCAACAGCTCATCGCCCGGCGTCGGCGATCTCGGCGCGCAGGTGCAGCTGGGACTGACGAGCTTTCACGAGGGGAGCCTCATGCCCGCCACCGCGCTGGTGCTGGGAGAGACCTTCCCGACCGGGCGCTACGACTCCCTCGCTAATCCGGCCGACGGCTTGGGCGCAGGCGTCTACAGCACTTCCCTGTCGTGGTATTCGCAGGATTATCTCTGGCTGCCGAACGGGCGGATTCTGCGCGTCCGCCTCGATCTGACCTACGCGATCTCGGGCTCGGCGAGCGTCACCGACCAGAGCGTCTATGGAACGCCGGTCGGATTCCGGGGCCGCGCCTTGCCCGGTGATTCCTTCACGGCGGACGCGGCGGCGGAGTACAGCGTAACGCGCAACTGGGTGCTGGCGAGCGATCTGGTGTGGGTGCACAACGCCAGCACGCGCCTCACGGGCAGCGAGCCGGCGGAGGCCGGCGCCGCCTCGGTCGATACGCAGTCGGGCTCGAGCGAGTATCTGGCCGTGGCGCCGGCCGTCGAGTACAACTTCAGCGCCCGTGTGGGCGTCATCCTCGGGGCGCGCATCTTCGTGGCCGGGCGCAATACCGGCTCGAGCGTCACCACCGCGGCTGCGATCAACGTGGCCTTCTAGAAAACTGAACGGCAGATTAAACCCGGATTAATACCTATTACGGCGCGCTCCAGACCGCCGTTTTCACCTTGGGAACGCCTTGCGGGACCCCATTCTGACAAAGGGTCAACGGCAACTCGGGTGCTTGCGTTTTAATGAGCACAAGCTTGAACAGCCCCGTGAGGCGGGAGTCTAATGAGAACTGAGGTGATACCTGTGAAAACACTGAGCGCACGATTTCTTGTCAGGACGCTGGGTGCCCTGCTGCTGGGTATCGCGGTGGCAGGTGCGCCGGCGTTGAGCTATGCACAGCACAGCGGATTCGGCGGTGGCCATGGCGGTGGGGGTGGTGCCCACTTCAGTGGCGGCCATTTCAGCGGTGGCGGCGGACACTACTCGGGCGGCCACTTCAGCGGTGGCCACTACGCGGGGTACTACGGCGGTGCGCACTACGCGGGCCACGGCGCCTTCGCCGGCGGTTACGCGGCCGGCGCGCACTACGCAGGCGCGCGCGGCTATAGCGCGGGAGTGCGCGGCGGCACCAGCCTGGCCGCCACCGGGCGCTTCGCCGGCGGCCGCGTCTACTTCCCGGGCCGCGGTTACTATCCCGGCCGCTATTGGGGCGGTGGCTACTGGAACGGCGTGTTCTGGCCGCACTGCTATTTCTACCCGGGATTCGCCTGGTTCCTTCCGTTCCTTCCCTTCGGCTATGCCACGTTCTGGTGGGGTGGGCTGCCGTACTACTACGTGAACGATCTGTATTACACCTATAGTCCGGCGGACAACGGCTACGTGGTGACCGAGCCCCCGCCGGCTGCCGGTGGCGATCAGGGTGGGGCGGCGGTGGCCCCCGCAAGTGGGGCGGGCGACGTCTACGTCTACCCTCGGAACGGACAGAGCGACCAGCAGACGGCGAATGACCGTTACGAGTGCCACAGCTGGGCGGTGGGCCAGACGGGGTTCGACCCGACGCGCGCGGGGCAGCAGTCCGGCAATCCGGACGACTACCGCCGCGCGATGGTTTCCTGCCTGGATGCGCGCGGCTACAGCGCGAGGTAGCCTTAATTTATTGGCAGAAATCGCAGGAAGCGATTTCTGCCAATTCAACTAGTTGCCGACCTGCACGGGATTGGCGAAGGTCCCGGGGCTGTTCGCGTTCTGGAACAGGACGGTCGCGCTCGTGCCATCGGCGACCGCGATGTCGGCAAGCCCATTGCCGCTCAGATCGCCGATTGCGACGCTCAGCGGCTGCCCCAGTCCCGGGTAGACGGTCGCGGTGCCGAAGGTGCCGGCCGCCGCCGGCGCCGGATTCTGCAGCAGCACCGATACGGCGCCGGTGAGGGGAGGGCCGAGACTCGCGACCACGAGGTCGGGCCGGCCGTCACCGTTCACGTCGCCGACCGCCACGTCGACCGCGCCGAAGGGCGTCTGATAGCTCACCGGGGCCGCGAAGGTCCCGGGAGTGGCGGCGTTCTGCAGCAGCACCGAGACGCCGGCCGTGCCGGTGCCATCGGATCCCGGTCCGTAGTTTGCGACCACGAGATCGGGCAGGCCGTCGCCGTTCACGTCCGCGATTCGCACCGCCTGTGGCTGAGCGCCGGCGGGGAAGGTCACGGGGGCTGCGAACGTGACCGGAGAGGCCGAGGTCTCCACGAAGACGTAGACGGCGCCGTTGTTGCCGTTGATGTCGTAGGTCGCCGCGACCACGGCGATCGTGCCGTTGCCGAGGCTGCCGATCGCTACCGACGGCGTGAAGTTGTTGGTGGCCAGCATGATGGGGGCCAGGAACTGGCCCGGATTGGCGGCGTCGTGCACCAGGATGATCGCGTTGCCCGAGGGGCTGTTGTCCGCCAGGGCGAGATCCAGGCTGGCGCCGCTGCCGGTGAGGTCGCCGGCGACGACCTGGTTCGGCTGGCCGCCGGTCACGATGTTGACCGCGGGCATGAAGGTGCCGGCGATCGCGCCGTGCATGAACACCGAAATGCTACCCGAGCCCGAGTTGGACACGATGAGGTCGAGATGGCCCGAGCCGGTGAGGTCCGTGGCCACGATGCCGGAAGGGTTGGTCCCGGTGGTGGCGTACTGGACACCGGAATCGAAGGTGCCCGGGGAGGCCGCGCTGTTGAGGATCACGTTGGCGAAGCCGGGGTTGGTGAGGGCTCCCGAATCCGCGGTCGTCGCGACCACGAGATCCGGCACCCCGTCACCGTTGACATCGGCGATGGCGATGGAGTTGGGAACGTTGACCGTGGGTTGCGGGCCGATAGGGCCGGTGACGCATCCCCAGTCGCAGTAGTTGTCGCCGTAGCCGCCGCAGCTCGTCAGGGCGAGCAGCAGCACGGCGGCGCCGGCGAGCAGCCGCGGGCGGCACCGGGCGGCGTGGCTCACGAACAGCTCAGATCTCATGTGCGTTCCTCCCGAACAAGATACGCCCCGAACGCGGATAACGCGTTCCCGAGCGCAGGGTTGACCGCCCCAAGCATGAAGGCGTTCCCCGACAGCGTACACTGCTCCCGGTGCAGCGGGGCAGAACGTGAAGCACGTGGCAAATTCGCAAACTGTCTTCCTGTTCGACGTGGACAACACGTTGCTGGACAACGACACCGTGCAGGCCGACCTGAGCGCGTACCTCGAACGCGAGTTCGGCCGCGTGAGCCGCGATCGCTACTGGGCGCTGTTCGAGGAGCTGCGGGTCGAGCTCGGCTATGCGGATTATCTCGGCGCTCTGCAGCGTTATCGCCTCGAGAACCTCGACGACCCGCAGCTGCTGCGCCTGTCGGCGTTTCTCATCGACTATCCCTTCGCCGAGCGGCTGTATCCCGGCGCGCTGGCGGCGCTCGCGCGCTGCGGCGAGCTCGGCCCGACCGTTCTGCTGTCGGACGGAGACGTGGTGTTCCAGCCGCGCAAGGTGCAGCGCTCGGGACTATGGGCCGCGGTTTCGGGCCGGGCGCTGATCTACCTGCACAAGGAGCTGATGCTCGACGCGGTGGAGCGGCGCTACCCCGCCGGCCACTACGTGATGATCGACGACAAGTTGCGCATACTGGCGGCCATGAAGAGCGCCTGGGGGACAAGGCTCACGACGATCTTTGCGCGCCAGGGGCACTACGCGCACGACCCACGCGAGCTGGCGGCCTACCGGCAAGCGGACTTGAGCGTGCCACACATCGGCGAGCTGGCCGAGTGGGACTACCGCTGGCTCGAGGAGAGGACATGACGGACAGCCGCCCCTGGCTCGAGGGACTGCGGGACGTGAGCACGGCGCTGCAGACCGTGCTCGGCGCGCTGCTCGAGGCCGAGCGGCGCTTTGCGCCCTTTGCCTCGCCGCTCGAGCGCCTCAGGCACATCACGACCGACCCGGCCTGGGCCTGGCTGCAACCGCTCTACGGACTGATTGCCGACGTCGATCACGCGCTGGCGGTGGCGCGCGATCTGCCGGAGAGCGAAGCCGCCGCGATCGGCGCGCACGTACGCGAGCTGCTGACGGGCGGTGGCGGGCCGGCCGAGCAGCAGTTCCTCGAGCACTACCGCGGCATGCTGCAGACCGATCCGGCGATCGCCATGGCACACGCCGGCGCACTGCGCGCGCTGCAGGCACTGCCGCCGGAGACGGGCGATCCGGCCGAGCGGCTGCACGCGCGGCATCAGTGGAACGAGCGGCGGCGCTTCCTGCGCATGGGACCGCGCGGCCGGGGCACGTCATAGCCCGGCGGGACTTCAGGGCGGCAGCGACGCGCGGGTGAGGCGGATCTGCAATTCCTTCATGCGGTAGTCGATGATTAGCGTGTCGAAGGATCCGAGCAGATCCATGCCGAGCAGCAGTACGGGTTTGTCGGTCAGGTGATAGTGCTGGAACAGGTACATGTCACCGAACACGATGTGCACGCCGGTGATCGTCAGTCCCCCCATCTCGATCTGAGGGGCCGCCACGTTCTCGCCGCTTTGCACGTCGAGCGTCACGCCCACGACCTGTGCCTTCTTGGCGTCGCGCGGCGGATGACGCATCAGGGCCTCTTTCAGCGGCAGATTGCCGATGGTTCCCTGAGCGCCGGTGTCGATGATGGCCTTGCAGCGGATGCCGCCGACCCGGACGTCGGCGATCGGCAGGCCGCCCTCGACCACCTTGAACAGCACGACGCTGAAACCGACGTGCGCGGGTTCCCCGCGGGAAGAGGCGATCTCGAGGCGATCGTGCTCGAAATCCGCGAAGATGCGCTTGCCCGCCAGACCCTCGTTGCCGAGTACACCCTGCGCGCCACCGAACACGTCGGGCACGATCGGAAGCCGGGTGGGTCCGAGGAGTATGTCGCCGACTTCCATGCGATCGACGGTGATCGTCGGCACCACGGCGGATCCGGTGAATCCGGTGACCACGGTGGCGGTCGATGCCTCCGGCGAGCCGAGCGCTACGGCGGTGGAGGGAATGATGGCCGAATGATTGGCGCCGGTGTCGAGCACGAGGCGGAAGGGCCCCCTGCCGTCGATCAGCACCGGCGCCCAGATGCGGCCGATCCGGTCGCGGGTGGTCTTCGCCACGAAGCGCGGCTCCGGCGCCTCCACGACGACCTCGGAAACTGGCGGCTCGGCTGAGCCGGAGGCCGGCGCCGGGGCCGGCGATGTTGGCGCGGACGGCCCCGGGGTCTGGGATGCGGGCCCGGGCATCTGGGCGACCGCCGGGGGAAGTGTCAGGAGCATTCCCCACAGACAGCCCGAAATCAGCGCCAGGCGAGTACCGCTCACGGCAGCCAGTTAATCATGGCGGGCCGGCCATCTCCAGCGTGCCGCGCAACGCTTCGCCGCAGGCGCGGCGCGCTGCGGCGTGCCCGAGCCGGCTGTGCGCGAAGGCTATTACAATGCCCTACAGTCTCTGGCCTGCGCCCGGTGCTACCGTTCCGAGATGAGTCCAGCACGATGAGTCAAGCCGAGTCTCTCACCCACCTCGACCGGCTCGAAGCCGAGAGCATCCACATCTTCAGGGAAGTGATCGCCGAGTGCGACAAGCCCGTGATGCTCTACTCCATCGGCAAGGACAGCGCCGTGATGCTGCACCTGGCGCTCAAGGCGTTCTACCCGGCCCGGCCGCCGTTTCCGTTGCTGCACGTCGATACGACCTGGAAGTTCCGTGCCATGTACGAGTTCCGCGACGCGGTCGCGCAGCGCCTGGGGCTGGATCTGATCGTGTACGTGAATCAGGAGGGGCTGAAGCGCGGGATCAACCCGATCACCCACGGCTCACAGGTGCATACCGACGTGATGAAGACGCAGGCGCTGCGTCAGGCGCTGGATGCTCACGGCTTCGATGCCGCCTTCGGCGGCGCGCGGCGCGATGAGGAGAAGAGCCGTGCCAAGGAGCGCATCTTCTCGTTCCGCTCGGCGCAGCACCGCTGGGACCCGCGCCAGCAGCGCCCCGAGCTCTGGTCGCTCTACAACGCCCGCCATCGCCCCGGTGAGAGCATCCGGGTGTTTCCGCTCTCGAACTGGACCGAGCTCGACGTCTGGCAGTACATCTGGCGGGAGAAGATCGCCGTGGTGCCGCTGTACCTCGCCGCCCCGCGCCCGGTGGTCGAGCGGGACGGGGCTCTCATCATGGTGGATGACGCACGGCTGCCGCTCGAGCCCGGCGAGCAGCCGCAGCTGAGGAAAGTGCGCTTCCGCACGCTCGGCTGCTATCCCCTGACCGGTGCCATCGAGAGCAACGCGGACACGATCGAGGCCGTCATCGCCGAGATGCTCGCGAGCCGGACCTCGGAGCGCCAGGGACGGGTGATCGATCGCGATGCGGTGGGCTCCATGGAGACCAAGAAGCTGGAGGGCTATTTCTGATGGCGCGGCGTCCCGGGTCAGCGGCGGTGCGCGACATCGGCGCCTATCTCGAGGCGCACGACCGCATGAGCCTGCTGCGGTTCATCACCTGCGGCTCGGTCGATGACGGCAAGTCGACCCTCATCGGGCGGCTGCTGTACGAGTCCAAGGTGATCTTCGATGATCAGCTCGCGGCGCTCGACGAGGATACGCGTCGCTTCGGCACCCGCGGCAGCGAGCGCGACCTCGCCCTGCTGGTCGACGGCCTCACGGCCGAGCGCGAGCAGGGCATCACCATCGACGTCGCCTACCGCTACTTCGCCACCGACAAGCGCAAGTTCATCGTCGCCGACACGCCCGGCCATGAGCAATACACACGCAACATGGTGACCGGGGCCTCGAACGCCGACCTCGCGGTGATCCTGGTCGACGCCCGCAAGGGCGTGCTCACGCAGACCCGCCGCCACAGCTACCTCGCGCGCCTGCTCGGCATCTCCCAGGTGGTGCTGGCGGTCAACAAGATGGACCTGGTGGACTACGAGCGCCCGGTGTTCGAGGCAATCGTGGCGGAATACCGCGCGTTCGGCGCGCACATGGGGCTCACGCAGATCACTCCGATTCCGCTGTCGGCCGTGTACGGCGACAACGTCACGCGGCACGGCGAGCGCATGCCGTGGTTTACCGGCCCGACGCTGATCGAACATCTCGAGAGCGTTGCGGTGGACGAGCGGCTCGCGGATCAGCCGTTCCGCCTGCCGGTGCAATGGGTGAACCGGCCGAACGCGGACTTCCGCGGCTACTCGGGCCAGATCGCGAGCGGCCGCATCCGGCCGGGTGACCGGGTGCGCGTCCTGCCCGCGGGCCGCGAGGCGCGCATCGCACGCATCGTGACCGCGGACGGGGACCTCGGGGCGGCAGCTGCCGGCCAGTCGGTCACCCTCACCCTCGACTCCGAGGTCGACGTCGGCCGCGGCGATGTCATTGCGGCCGCCGATGCCGCCCCGCAGGTCGCCCACCAGTTCGAGGCCACGATCGTCTGGCTCAACGAGGAGCCGATGCTGCAGGGGCGCGCCTACCTCATGAAGTCGGGCGCGCGCACGGTATCCGCGACGGTGACGCCGCTCAAGCACAGGATCAACGTCAATACGCTCGAGCACACCGCCGCCGAGCGTCTCGAGCTCAACGACATCGGCGTGTGCGAGCTCGAGCTCGACCAGCCGATCACCTTCGAGCCGTACGCGGAGAATCGCGCGCTCGGCGGCTTCATCCTCATCGACCGCATCACCAACGGCACCGTGGGAGCGGGTCTGATCCACTTCGCGCTGCGCCGCTCGCAGAACGTCCACTGGCAGGCGCTCGACGTCGACAAGCAGCTGCGCGCCCGGCAGAAAGGCCAGCGGGCCTGCGTACTGTGGCTGACGGGACTCTCGGGCGCCGGCAAGTCGACCATCGCAAACCGCGTCGAGAAGCAGCTGGCCGCGCTTGGGCGCCACACCTATCTGCTCGACGGCGACAACGTGCGTCACGGCCTCAACAAGGACCTGGGGTTCGCCGCGCAGGATCGCGTCGAGAACATCCGCCGTGTAGCGGAGGTCTCGCGCCTCATGGTCGATGCGGGGCTCATCGTGCTGGTGTCGTTCATCTCGCCGTTCCGCGCCGAGCGGCGCATGGCGCGCGCCCTGTTCGGGCCGGGGGAGTTCTTCGAGGTATTCGTCGACACGCCGCTCGCGGTGGCCGAAGGCCGCGATACCAAGGGGCTGTACCGCAAGGCGCGCCTGGGTGCGCTCAAGAACTTCACCGGCATCGACTCTCCCTACGAGACGCCGGAGCACCCGGAGATCCGCATCGACACGACCAGGCTCAGCGCCGAGGAGGCGGCCGATCTCGTGGTGGCGCACTTGCAGGCATCAGGAGTGACGGGGCCGGCATGAGCGGGGCGCCCGGGTCGCTCGCCGCGCGCGTGGCCGCGATCGCGCGCTCGGCGGGGCGCGAGATCCTCGAGGTGTATGCGCAGGGCGAGACTGCGACGACACTCAAGGAAGACGACTCGCCGCTCACGGCCGCCGACCTGCGCTCGCAGCGGCTGATCGTGAGCGCGCTCGCGGCACTGACTCCTGGCGTCCCGGTGCTGTCGGAGGAGGCGGCCCGGCCGCCCTGGACCGAGCGCGCGCACTGGGCGCGCCACTGGCTGGTCGATCCGCTCGATGGAACGCGCGAGTTCCTTTCGCGCAACGGCGAGTTCACGGTCAACATCGCGCTCATCGAGGCGCACGCGCCGGTGCTCGGGGTCGTGCACGTGCCGGTGAGCGATACCACCTACTGCGGCATACCAGGGGAGGGGGCCTGGCGCGAGGCGGGTGGGGCGCCGGCGCAAGCGCTGCAGGTGGCCGCGCGTGCCGCGGATCCGGTGCGCGTCGTCGGCAGCCGCTCGCATCGCGGCGACTCGCTCGAGGGGTTCCTCGCGCGGCTCGGCCGGCATGAGCTCAAGGCCGTCGGCAGCTCGCTCAAGTTCTGCCTGATCGCCGAGGGCGCAGCCGACGTTTACCCGCGCCTCGGTCCGACCAGCGAGTGGGACACGGCGGCGGGCCACGCGGTGGCGGTCGCCGCCGGCGGCATGGTGGTCGAGCTCGACGGCCAGCCGCTCCGCTACAACACGCGCGCGGGGCTGCTGAATCCGTTCTTCGTCGCCTTCGGCGACCGGCAGCGCGACTGGCTGGCGCTCCTTAGAACTTGAACGTCGAGAGCAAGAGGCTGGTCTCGGTCTGCGAGATGCCCTCGATCAGGCGGATGCGCGCGAGCACGCGATCGAAACCCTCGAGGCTGTCGGCACGCAGCTCCGCGACGATGTCCCAGCGGCCGTTGGTGCTGTAGAGCGCCGCTACGGCCGGCTCGCCGCGCAGCGCGCGGATCACGGCGTCGACCTGGGTGCCCTCGACCGCCACGGTCATGAAGGCGCGCATGCGCTGCTCCTCGACGTCGGGCTTCAGCCGCACCGTGTAGCCGACGATCGTGCCCTGGGCGGTGAGACGCGCCATGCGGTTCTGCACCGTGCCCCGGGCGACTCCGAGCGACTTGGCGAGCGAGGCGACCGAGGCGCGGGCGTCATTGCGCAGCAGCCCGATCAGCTGTCGGTCGACATCGTCCATCGACCTACTAATAGCACATATCGCCAATAATTGGTGGCGTTTTGGTCATTAAGGTGCAACTTATGTACAGGATTCTGTCTTTATTTTGGTTCGCGGTGGCCCGACCATGCTCGGAGAGCGAGAGGAGGCCGGGCGGCGCATGGTCCCTTGGGCGAATGGTTAGGCAAGTGCCTAACTATCGCGGTGAGGGACATCGCATGCGCCGATGGCTCGACTACCAGCGCGCACTTGGGAGAAGCAGTCATGGTCGATTACATCGGTATCGAGCGCATCCAGGAGCTGGTGTCCCGCCGGGGCACGGCGCGTTTCATCGAAGAGCTCGCGCGCGAGATCGAGAGCGACTTCCTGCGCTGGAGCGAGTTCGAGAAGTCGGCCCGCCATGCGAGCCACTCGGCGGTCGGCGTCATCGAGCTCATGCCCGCGTCCGACGGGCGGCTCTATGCCTTCAAGTACGTGAACGGCCATCCGAAGAACACGGCAGTGGGCCTGCTGACCGTGACGGCCTTCGGCGTGCTCGCCGACGTTCAGACAGGCTATCCGCTGCTGCTGTCGGAGCTGACGCTCACCACGGCGCTGCGCACCGCGGCCACCTCCGCGCTCGCCGCGCGCCGCATGGCCCGGCCCGGCAGCCGGGTGATGGCGCTGATCGGCAACGGCGCGCAGAGCGAGTTTCAGGCGATCGCGTTCCACCACCTGCTCGGCATCCGCGAGCTGCGCCTGTTCGACACCGATCCGCTCGCCACCGAGAAGCTGGTGCGCAACCTCGCAAGGCTGCGTCTGCCCGGCCTCGAGGTGCTGCGCTGTGGCTCGACGGCCGCCGCGGTGGCCGGTGCCGACATCGTCACCACGGTGACGGCCGACAAGCGCAACGCCACGATCCTCACCCCTGCGATGATCGCCCCGGGAATGCATCTGAACGCCGTCGGCGGCGACTGCCCGGGAAAGACCGAGCTGCATGCCGACATCCTGCGCCGGAGCGACGCGCGGGTGGTGGTCGAGTTCGAGCCGCAGTCGCGCATCGAGGGCGAGATCCAGCAGTTGCCGGCCGACTTCCCGGTCACCGAGCTCACCGAAGTGCTCGCCGGGCGGAAGCCCGGGCGCGCGAGCGAGCGTGAGGTCACCATTTTCGACTCGGTCGGCTTTGCGCTCGAGGATTTCTCCTCGCTGCGCTATCTGATGCGCATCCACCAGGAGGAGCGCGGTAATGGGCGGCAGATCGACCTCGTCCCGGATCTCGAGGATCCCAAGGACCTGTTCGCCCTGCTGGCCGGGAGGGGCGTGAAGTCCGCGGCCGCACTCGAGGTGCCGGCGTGAGCGGCGGCGCACGCACGGCGAGCCTGATCGGCGCACCCACCGATGTGGGCGCGGCGGATCGCGGGGCCTCGATGGGGCCCGAGGCGCTGCGCGTCGCCGGCCTCGCCGCGGCGCTCGGGCAGCGCGAGCTCGCCGTCGTCGATCTCGGCAACCTGAGCGGCCCCGGCAACCCCTGGCAACCGCCGCAGCACGGCTACCGGCACCTGCCGCAGGTGCTGCGCTGGAACGAGCTGGTGCACGAGGCGGTCTACGGGCAGCTGCGCGCCGGGCGGCTGCCGATCCTGCTCGGCGGCGACCACTCCCTCGGCGTCGGCTCGATCAGCGCCGTCGCGCGCCACTGCCGCGAGCAGGGCAGGAAGCTGCGCGTGCTGTGGCTCGATGCGCACGCCGACTTCAATACCAGCGAGCTCTCGCCGAGCGGCAACGTACACGGCATGCCGCTCGCGGTGCTGTGCGGTTTCGGGCCGCGCGAGCTGACCGCGATCGGCGGCCGCACCCCCGCGATCCAGCCGTCCTGGGTACGCCAGATCGGCATCCGCAGCGTCGACGACGGCGAGAAGCGCTTCCTGCACGAGCAGGGCCTCGACGTGTTCGACATGCGCCACGTGGACGAGATGGGCATGCGCGCGACCATGGAGCAGGCGCTGGCCGGACTCGACCACGATACCCACCTGCACGTGAGCTTCGACGTCGACTTCCTCGACCCCGGCATCGCGCCTGGCGTCGGCACGCGCGTGCCGGGCGGCCCGACCTACCGCGAGGCGCAGCTGTGCATGGAAATGATCGCCGACACACGCCGGCTCGCCTCGCTCGACGTGGCGGAGCTCAATCCGGCGTTCGACGAGCAGAACAAGACCGCGGTGCTGGCCGTCGACCTGATCGAGTCGCTGTTCGGCAAGAGCACGCTGGTGCGCCGGCCGGTGTGGCGGCCTGCTCCCACATGGCGTGCAGCGTGCGGAAAGAGCACACTGCCGTGAAAACAAGAGTGTCCCCGCGACGGGACGAAAGGTGAGCAAGCCATGGCCGAGAGCGTCTACAAGATCGTCGAGCTGGTCGGCACCAGCAGCGAATCCTGGGAGAAGGCGGCGGCAGCCGCGGTGAATCAGGCCGCCAAGAGCCTGCGCGACCTGCGCATCGTCGAGGTCAAGGAGCTCGACATGCAGGTGGCGAACGGCAAGGTGCGCGCCTATCGCGCCCGGGTGAACGTGTCCTTCAAGTTCGAGAGCAAGAAAGAGAAATAGCCCGAGCGCGGGACCCGGGGCGGCCGCCCCGGGGCCGCCGCGGGCGGGCGTGGCCGGGCGGCGGGGCTCACCGCCGTCAGGACGCCGTGCGCTGCGTCGCGCGGCGCAGCGCCGCGCGCGCCAGCAGGCGCGTCGAGTCGAGGGTCGGCAGCGGTGAGTTGCCGTTGTCGATGATCAGCGGGATCTCGGTGCAGCCGAGCACCACGGCATCGCAGCCCGCATCCTTCATGCGCGCGATCACTCCCTGGAAATAGGCGACCGCCGCGGGCTTGAACACCCCGCACACCAGCTCCTCGAAGATGATGCGATTGATCTCGGCACGCTCGGCGCTCGCGGGCCGCTGGTACCTGAGGCCGCGCGCCGCGAGCTTCTCCGGATACACCTCGCTGTCGACCAGGTAACGCGTGCCGGTGATGCCGAGCGTACGGAAGCCGCGCTCCACCGCCTGTGCCGCTACCACCTCGGCGATGTGCAGCCACGGGAGCGGCGAGCGCCGCAGCACCCAGGGAAACGCCTGGTGCAGTGTGTTGTCCGGGCAGATGAGGAAGTCGGCGCCCGCCCGGGCGAGCTTGTTGGCCGAGGACAGGATCAGCTCCGCGACGCCCGGCCAGTCGCCGGCGTCGATCGAGCGCATGTAGCGCGCGAGCGAATGATTGTGCAGCGACACCTCGGGATGATCGAACTCGCCGAGGAACTGCGCGCCCTCGAGACAGACCGTCCGGTAGCAGAGCGCCGCGCCCTCCGCCGAGCAGGCCACGATGCCGATGTGCTGCGGCATGGGGCGATCTTACGGCACAATGCCCGCAAGCACATGCGCCAACATTCACCTCGGGCCGTACCTCTGAGCGGCTGTCTGCTCGCCTCGATCGGCTGCGCGGCGCTCGCGGGCGCCACGCTCGTGTACCCGCCGGCGCCCCGCGGCAGCGTGGTCGACGACTATCACGGCACCGCGGTCGCCGACCCCTACCGCTGGCTCGAGGATCTCGACTCGCCGGCGACCCGCAGCTGGGTCGGAGCCGAAGCGAAGCTGACCCAGGGCTACCTGTCCGCAACTCCGCTGCGCGCGAGGCTGGCAAGGCGAATCGCCGCGCTCTATGACTTCGAGGCGTTCGGCGTTCCCTTCACGGAGGGCGGCCGCTACTTCTACACGCGCAATTCCGGCCACCAGGACCAGGCGGTGCTCTACGTGACGCCCGATACGGGCGCGCGCGGCTCGATCGGCGTGGACCCCAACACGCTCTCGCCCGAGGGGATCGTGACGGGCTACGTCGCCAGCCGCGACGGGCGGCTGCTCGCCTATGGGGTGTCTGCGGGGGGCTCGGACTGGACCGAGTGGCGCATCCGGGACCTTGCCACGGGACAGGACCTGCCCGACGTGCTGCGCTTCACCAAGTACTACGCGCCTGCGTTTGCGCCCGACGGCTCGGGCCTTTACTACAGCGCCTTTCCGGCGCCGCGCACCGGGGACGAGCTCAGCACGCGCGATCTCGACGATGCCGTCTGGTACCACGCGCTCGGCACGCCCGCGGCCTCCGATCGCCGCCTGCTCTACGACGCGCGCCATTCGGACTGGCAGTACGAGCCGCACCTCTCGGACGATGGCCGCTGGCTCGTCGTCACCTCAGGCGAAGGCGAGGTCGGCGACCAGGGGCTCGAGAACGTCTATCTCATCGATCTGGCGGCGGCCGTTCCGGCAGCGCAAGCCGTCGTCGAGGGCTTCGAGGCCGCGTACAACTATGTCGGCTCGGACGCCGGGCGTCTCTA
>DASPSF010000106.1:0-10281 GCA_035624075.1 Steroidobacteraceae bacterium
GGTCACGCGGCTGCGCGCAGGCCGTTTCTGGCTCCTGTCGGCGGCCTCCGCGGAACGGCACGATGAGGACTGGCTGCGCGCGCATTACTCATCCCGCCAAGGTGAGGTCGCCATCGCGAACCTCACCGGGCGTTACGGCACTCTGGTGATTGCGGGCCCGCGGGCGCGCGAGCTGCTCGCGAGGGTCACCGACACGGACGTCTCGAATGCGGCCTTCCCATGGCTCGGCGCACGAGCGCTGCGGATCGCCGCGGCGGAAGTGCTCGCGCTGCGGGTGAGCTATGTCGGCGAGCTCGGCTATGAGCTGCACGCCGCGATGGCGGATCTCGCGGCCGTGCATGCGCGGCTCGTGGAGGCGGGCCGCGAGCTCTCGCTCAGGCCCTTCGGCCTCTACGCGCTCGAGAGTCTGCGGCTCGAGAAGTGCTACCGCAGCTGGAAGGCGGATCTCACCAGCGAGTACACGCCGCTCACCGCGTCCCTCGAGCGCTTCGTGCGGCTCGACAAGGCGGCGGACTTCATCGGCCGCGATGCGTTGCGCAAGGCCGCCGCCGCCGGCGTGGCGGAGCGCTTCGTGCCGCTGCTCGTCGAGGCGCGCACTGCCGACGCGGCGCCCGTCTGCATTGTGTATCGGGGCGCCGAGGGCGTCGGCCTCGTCACCTCGGGCGGCTACGGCTATCGGCTGAAACAGAGCATCGCGCTCGCTTACCTGCGCAGCGAGCTCGCCGTGCCGGGCACCGAGCTCGAGGTCGGGATCCTCGGGGAGCGCTGCCGCGCGCTGGTCGCGCGGGAGCCGCTCTACGATCCGCAGAATCTCCGCTTGCGCGCGTGAGGAGGGCAGCAGCTCTAGCGTGCAGCGGCGCCGAGCACGCGCGCTACGCCGCGGCCGCGCGGGTCGGCGACGGCGACCGTGCCGGAGGAACCGATGGCGATCGCCTCGACGTCGCCGTTCCAACCCTGGTTCACGAACACATAGCCCCGCTGGACCAGGGCGGCCCGCGTCGGCGCGTCGAGGGTCGCGTAGGGCTCTTCGAACAGGGTGTTGGGCGGCAGCAGCTGGTGGTGGATGCGCGGCGCGGCGACCGCGGCCGCCAGCGGCATGTGGAAGTCATGCCAGTCGCTGATCACCTGGAAGATCCAGGTGGCGATGCGCGAGCCGCCGGGCGTGCCGATGATGAGCGCGGCGTGCCCGTGCTCGGTGAGGATCGTCGGCGTCATGGTCGAGAGCGGCCGCTTGCCGGGCGCGATTGCGTTGGCATCCCCGCCCACGACTCCATAGATATTGGCGGCCCCGGGCTTGGCCGAGAAGTCATCCATCTCGTTGTTGAGAAGGAAGCCTGCACCGGTCACGACCTGGCCGGAGCCGAAATCATCGTTCAGCGTATAGGTGTTGGACACGGCATTGCCGGCAGAGTCGACGATCGAGAAGTGCGTGGTGTCGTGGTGGGCGCCGCTCGGCGCACCCAAGCCGGGCCGCACGGCGGCGGCCGGAGTCGGCGCACCCGTGCTCACTTCGCGCGCGCGTCCGGCGAGGTAGGCGGGATCGAGCAGCTGCACCACGGGAGCGGCGGTGAAATCGGGATCGCCGAGATAGGAGGCCCGGTCGGCGAATACGCGCTTTTCGATCTCCGCGAGCAGATGCACGTATTGGGCGGAGTTGAGCGGTACGCCGGCAAACGCCCGGGCCAGATCGGCCTTCATCGTGAGTAGCGACAGCAGCGCAATGCCGCCCGAGCTCGGCAACGGCGCGGTGATCACATGGTAACCGGCCCAGTCGCCCTCGAGCGGCTCGCGCCACACGGGCTTGTAGGTGGCGAGGTCCTTCGCCGAGATGTGGCCGTGGCTGCGCGCCATCTCCGCCACGATGAGCTCCGCGGTATGCCCGGAGTAGAACGCCGGCGGACCGTCCGTGGCGATCGCCCTGAGCGTGCGCTCGAGCTGCGGCTGGCGAAAGGTGGCCTCCGGGGCGAGCGCGCCGAAGTAGTCGAGGAAGTTGGTGCGCCCGCGGAGCTCGCGCACGCGCGTGTCACGCAGCGCGGCGAGCAGCGGGCTCACGCGAAAGCCCTCGTGGGCGTAACGGATCGCGGGCTCGAGATCGGTGCGCCACGGGAGTCTGCCGAAACGGCGGTGCAGCTCCCAAAGCCCCGCCACGGTGCCGGGCACGGCGGCGGCGCCGGCACCCACCGTGCTCGCGTCCGGGACCACGTTGCCGGCGGCGTCCAGATACATGCCGGCGCTGGCCGAACCGGGGGCGCGCTCGCGGTAGTCGAGGAAGTAGGCCTTGCCATCGATCCAGAGCGTGGCGAATCCGCCGCCGCCGAGGTTGCCGGCCTCAGGTCCCGTCACCGCGAGCGTGAAGGCGGTGGCGATCGCGGCGTCGACCGCATTGCCGCCGGCGCCGAGAATGCGCGCGGCGGTCTCGGCACCATAGCGATCGGGCGCGGCGACCGCGGCGCTGACCGCGGGCACCGGCGGCTCCGCCGCGTGCGTCGCGGCACCCCAGCAGCCGAGCGCCAGGGCGCATATCGCAGTGGTGCGGGTCACGACGGGCATGATGCCATATGAGCCCGAGCCCGCTCGTGATCGTCCTGCCGCTGTGCGCGGCGGTGTTGCACGCGACCTGGAACGCCGCGCTGCGCTCGAGCGCCGACCGCCTGTGGTTCGTCACGGTGATGAGCTTTTCTTCGACGGTCGCCGCAATCCCGCTGGTGCTGGTGCTGCCGCCGCCGCTCAGGGAGAGCTGGGGATACTTGAGCGTCTCCGCGCTCCTGCAGGTCATCTACAGCTTCCTGCTCGCCTATGCCTATGCCCTCGGCGAGCTGGGGCTGGTCTACCCGATCGTCAGGGGCAGCGTGCCGCTGCTCGTGACGGTCGGTGGCTTCCTGCTTGCGGGCCAGCGCCTCGGAGGCCTGGCGCTGCTCGGCATCGTGCTCATCTCCGTTGCGATCGTCAGCCAGGCGTTTGGGAGCGCGCGCACCGAGCGCAAGGCGATCACGCACGCCATCGTGACGGCGCTGTTCGTGGCCGGCTACGTGATCGCCGATGCGCTCGGCGTGCGGCGCGCGGGCAACCCCCAGTCGTATGCCGCCTGGATCTGGGTGATCTATGGGGCGCTCATGCCAGCGGGCTTCGTGCTGCTGCGCGGACCGATCAGATTACGGCGCGAGCCGCGCGACACCTGGAAAGCGCTCGCCGGGGGACTGCTCTCCTTTGGCAGCTATGGCGCGATCATTGCGGCACTCGCCTTGGGCAACGTGGGTGCCGTCTCGGCGCTGCGCGAGACCAGCATCGTGTTCTCCGCCCTGATCGGCCGGACATTTCTCGGCGAGACGCTGAGCGTGCGCCGCGCGCTGGTGTGCCTGGCGGTCACCGCCGGGGCGGTGCTGATCGGCTACGCAGGCTGAGGAGCGGTTCGCTAAAATAGCGCCGCCGGGACCAAGCGCGCCTGAAGACCGCGCCCCCCTCTACCACATTCCGGAGACATTCATGGCAGCCAGGGCCAAATCGAAGGCAAAGTCCGCCAGGGCGAAGTCCTCCAAAGCCAGGTCAGTGCGCGTGAGGTCCGCGGGCCCACTGAAGCGCGCCGGCCAGGGCAACGGCGCCGAGCGCGGTCTCCTGGCGCGCCTCGAGGAAGGCGCGGTGATCTGCGCCGAGGGCTATGTGTTCGAGCTCGAGCGGCGCGGCTATCTGCAGGCGGGCGCTTTCGTCCCCGAGGTGCTGTTCGAGCATCCGGAGGTGGTCGAGCAGCTGCACCTGGACTTCGTGCACGCCGGGTCGGATGTGACGCAGGCGCTCACCTACTACGTGCACCGGGAGAAGCTGCGCCTGATAGGGCGCGAGAAGGACCTGGCGCCGATGAACCGCGCGGCCTTGAGGATCGCGAAGAAGGTGGCGCGCAAGACCGGCACGCTGTTCGCCGGCGATATCTGCAATACCAACATCTACGATCCGAACGACCCAAAGGCGATCAAGGAGGTCGAGAGGATCTTCGAGGAGCAGGTCGGCTGGGCGGTCGAGGCGGGCGTCGATTATTTCGTCGCCGAGACTCTGGCGTGGGTGGGGGAGGCGGAGCTGGCGCTCAAGGCCATCAAGCGGCAGTCCAGGGTGCCGGCGGTCGTCACCTTCGCGATGCACCAGGAGCCGATCCTGCGCGACGGCCTCACGCCGGCGGAAGCCTGCCGGCGCATGGAGGCGGCGGGCGCGGACGTGGTCGGGCTCAACTGCCACCGTGGACCTGCGACCATGATGCCGATGATCCGCGACATCCGGCAGGCGGTGAAGTGTCACGTCGCGGCGCTGCCGGTGCCTTACCGCACGACCCCGCAGCAGCCCTCGTTCATGTCGCTCACCGACCCGTGCTGCAACAACCAGCGCGCCTTCCCCGTGGGACTCGATCCCTTCATGGCGACGCGCTCGGAGATCTTCGCCTTCGGGCGCGAGGCGTACGCGCTCGGCGTCCGCTATCTCGGCGTCTGCTGTGGCGCCGGGCCGCATCACATCCGCGCACTCGCCGAGGCGCTCGGGCGCCATCCGCCGGCGAGCCGCTACAGCGTCGACATGTCGAAGCACTCTTTCTTCGGCACCGACAAGATGATCCGCAAGATCCAGACCGACTATCGCGACAAGGCTTGAGAACGCGCAAGCGGTGAAGTACTCGGCCCTGGCGCTGCTGCGCGGCGCGCTGACCTCGCACCGCCACTGGCAGCCGGCGTGGAGCTCGCCCCAGCCGAAGGCCGCCTACGATGTGGTGATCGTCGGCGGGGGAGGCCACGGGCTCGCCGCGGCGTACTACCTGGCGAAGAACCACGGCATCGCGCGCGTCGCGGTGATCGAGCGCGGCTGGCTCGGCGGCGGCAACACCGGGCGCAACACCACCGTGGTGCGCTCGAACTACCTGTTTGCCGAGAGCGCGCGGCTCTACGACTTCTCGCTCAGGCTCTACGAGGGACTGTCGCGCGAGCTCAACTTCAACATCATGTTGAGCCAGCGGGGCCAGGTGACGCTCGCGCACAGCCGCCACGACCTCGAGTCGATGTCGCGCTGGGTCAATACTCTGCACATGCACGGCATCGACGCCGAGCTGCTCGGCCGCGAGCAGGTCGGCGCGCTCGCGCCGGCGCTCGACCTGTCGCCCCGGGCGCGCGTCCCGGTGCTGGGCGGATTTCTGCAGCCGCGTGCCGGCACGGCACGCCACGACGCGGTCGCCTGGGGTTACGCGCGTGCGGCCTCCGCGCTCGGTGTCGACATCATCCAGGAGTGCGAGGTCACCGGCTTCGTGCGCGGCGCCGCGGGCCGTGTCGCGGGCGTCGAGACCAGCCGCGGCCGCATCCGTGCCGAGCGCGTCGCGATCGCGGCGGCGGGGCACAGCTCGCTGCTTGCCGCACTTGCGGGCCTGCGGCTGCCGGTGACGAGCTACGCGCTCCAGGCGATGGTGACCGAGCCCCTGAAGCCCCGGCTCGATACCGTCGTGATCTCGCCCGGCACCGGCGTCTACGTCAGCCAGTCGGACAAGGGCGAGATGGTGATCGGCGGCAGCCTCGATCTGTACGCCTCGTACGCGCAGCGCGGCAGCTTCGCCGTGATGCAGAGCGTGCTCGCCGGAACGCTGGCGATGTTCCCTTCCTTCAGCCGCCTGCGCCTGATGCGCCAGTGGGCCGGCATCGTCGACGTGGTGCACGACTCGAGCCCCATCATCGGGCCGACGCCGGTCCCCGGGCTCTTCATCAACTGCGGCTGGGGGACCGGCGGCTTCAAGGCCATCCCGGCCGGCGGCTGGGCGCTGGCGCACGTGCTCGCGACCGGCAGAAATCACGAGCTGGCCGAGCCCTTCCAGCTCGAGCGCTTCGTGAGCGGCCGCTTCATCGACGAGGCGGCTGCCGCCGGCATCGCGCACTGAGACTGAAGCCCATGATGCTCCTCGGCTGTCCTTACTGCGGGCCGCGCGACGAGTCGGAGTTCGTCTGCGGCGGCACTACGCACATCGCGCGCCCGCCGCTCACGGCGAGCGACGGCGAATGGGGCGAATATCTCTTCTTCCGCGACAATCCCAAGGGGCTGCATCGCGAGCGCTGGCGCCACGCGTTCGGCTGCGGGCAGTGGTTCAACGTCGCGCGCCACACGGTCACGCACGAGATCGTGGCGGTATACGCGATGGGCGAGGCCCCGCGGTGAGCGGTTTTCGCCTGGCGGCGCCGGCGGGTCTGTGGGTCGAGCGCGCGCAGCCGGTGACCTTCACTTTCAACGGCCGGCGCCTGACCGGCTACCGCGGGGATACGCTGGCCTCGGCACTGCTCGCCAACGGCGTCGCGCTGGTCGGCCGCAGCTTCAAGCTCCACCGCCCGCGTGGCATCTGGTCCTGCGGGCTCGAGGAGCCGAGCAGCCTCGTCGACGTGGGTGCGGACGGGCGCTATACGCCGAACGTGCGCGCGACGATGCTGCCGATCGACGCGGGCCTCACCGCCCGCAGCGTCAACTGCTGGCCGAGCGTTGGATTCGACGTGGGCGCGCTGGCCGGCGCCTGCGCGGCGCTCCTGCCCGCCGGCTTCTACTACAAGACCTTCAAGTGGCCGGACTGGCACTGGTTCGAGCCGGCGATCCGCCGCATGGCGGGCATGGGCCGCGCGCCGCTCGAGCCGGATGCCGACACCTACGAGGAAGCCGCCGAGCGCGCCGACGTGCTGGTCGTCGGCGGCGGCATCACGGGACTCACGGCCGCGCTGGCCGCCGTGCGCGCCGGCGCCGCGACCCTGCTGCTCTCGGGCAGCGCGCGGCTCGGCGGCGGGCTCGCCTGGCGCGACAACGCCGAGGTGCGCGAGCTCGCATCCGCGGCTGCGGCGGCGGGCGTGCGCATTCTCACGCGCACGATCGCTTTCGGGATCTACGACCACAACCTGGTGTGCGCGTGCGAGACCGTAACGGGTGAGCGGCCGCGCGAGCGCCTGTGGAAGATCCGCGCGCGCGCGGTGATCGCCGCGGCGGGCGCGTTCGAGCGGCCCCTGGTGTTCCCGGACAACGATCGTCCGGGCATCATGCTGGCAGGAGCCGCGGAGAAATACGCGCGAGCCTTCGGCGTCGCCTGCGGGCAGCGGGCGGTGATCGCCGCCGCGAGCGACAACGCCTATGCGATCGCCGCGGGCCTGCGCTCGGCCGGAATCGAGATCGCAGCGCTGATCGATGCGCGCCAACCGTCGCCCGTCAGCGAGGCGGCGCGTGACTTTCAGGTCGTGACAGCGGCGCGGATCGCATCGGTAGCGGGGGCGCGCGGCGTGCGCGGCTTGAGGATCGCAGCGGGCTTCGGCCGGCGCGCGTTCCCGCTCGAGTGCGATCTCATTCTCAACTCGGGGGGCTATGCCCCGGCGGTGCACCTGCATTCCCAGGCGGGCGGGAAGCTTCGCTGGCTCGCCGAGGAGGCGATGTTCGTGCCCGACGGCAGTGCGCCGGGCGTGGCGAGCGTGGGTGCCTGCGCGGGAGCCTTTGCGCGTGCCGCGGCGGTGAGCCACGCCGCCGAGGTCGGTGAGACGCTCGCGCGGGGCCAGCCCGCTCCGCCTGCGCCGGTGGGGGGCGTCGGCAGGGTGGCGGCTAACGTGCGCGCGAGCTCGCGCTCGCGCTCTCGCTCTCGCGGCAAGTCTTTCGTCGACCTGCAGAACGACGTGTCGGTGGACGACGTGGCGCTCGCGGCCCGGGAGAACTATCGCTCGGTCGAGCACCTGAAGCGCTACACCACGACCGGCATGGGGACCGATCAGGGCAAGACCAGCAACGTCAATGCGCTCGCGCTCCTCGGGGAGCTCACCGGGCGCGCGGCTGCCGAGGTGGGCACGACGCGCTTTCGGCCGCCGTTCGCTCCCGTGACGCTGGGGGCGATCGTCGGCCGCCGCGTCGGCGCGCTCTACCGGCCGCTCAAACACCTGCCCGCGGAGGCCTGGCACCTGGCGCGCGGGGCGTTGCTCGAGAACTTCGGCGACTGGTGCCGCCCGGCAGCCTATCCGCGCAGCGGCGAATCGCTCGAGGCGGCGGCGCAGCGCGAGGCGCGTGCAGTGCGCACGAGCGCGGGACTCCTCGACGGCTCGCCGCTCGGCAAGCTCGAGGTCTTTGGCCCCGATGCGGCGCGCTTTCTCGATCTCATGTACGTCGGCACGATGTCGACGCTGGCGATCGGCCAGGCCCGCTACGGCGTGCTGCTCAACGAGAACGGCACGCTGGTCGACGACGGCATCGTCGCGCGCCTGGGACCCGAGCACTTCTGGGTCAACACGACCAGCGCCGGAGTCGAGCGCACCGCGGCGGCTTTCGAAGAGTGGCTGCAGTGCGAGTTCACCGGCCTCAAGGTACTCGTGACACCCGTGACCTCGCGCTGGGCCAACGTGACGGTCGCAGGCCCGCGCGCCTGGGAATGGCTGGCGCGGGCCGGCTTCGATGCCGTGCTCGCGCCGGCGGCGATGAAGCACATGACACTGCGCGAGAGCGCGCTCGGGAGCATCCCGCTGCGGGTACTGCGGGCGAGCTTCAGCGGCGAGCTCGGCTACGAGGTGAATCTTCCGGCCGATGAGGCGGCGGGGCTCTTCGAGCGTCTCTGGGCGCACGCCGATACCGTCGGCGGCGTGCTCTACGGCATCGAGGCGCTGCAGGTGTTGCGCGTCGAGAAGGGCTTCGTTCACGTCGGAACCGACACCGACGGCACGACGCTCCCCGGCGACGTAGGCCTCGCGCGCGGCGTCGAGCGCAAGGCGGAGAATTTCGTCGGCCGCCGCTCGCTGACGCGGCCGGCGGCGGTCGCTCCGGACCGGCAGCAGCTCGTCGGGCTGACGCCCGTCGATGGCCGCACGGTGCTGCCGGTGGGTGCCCAGATTGCGCGGGCGCCGGCGCCGGCTCCGATCGAGGGCCGGGTCACGTCGAGCTTCATGAGCCCTGAGCTCGGATACCCGGTGGCCCTCGGCCTGCTGGCGCGCGGCCGGGAGCGCCTGGGCGAGCAGCTGCGCGTGTACCACCTGGGCGCCGGGATTGCGGCGCGGGTGGTGGCGCTTCCCTTCGTCGATCCACAGGGAGCGCGACCGCATGGTTGAGTCCCTTACCGAGGTACCGCTCCATGCCGCGACGTTGCGCTATTTCGATGCCAGCGGTCCGTTCGCCGCCGCCGTGCCGTCGCCGGGGCCGCTGAAGGCCACGGTCATGCAGGGGGGCTTGGTGCTGGCGTGGCTGCGGCCGACGGAGACGCTGGCGTTGAGCGAAGAGGCCGCGCTGATCGCCGAGCTGAGCGAGCGGCTCGCGCGGGCCACAGGCGGTCACGTCGTGGAGCTGACCGGGGGGCTCAAGGCGCTCCGGCTGCGCGGGAGCCGTGTCGCTGAGCTGTTGAGCCGGCTGGGCAGCGCGGCGCTCGGACTGCGGGTGGGCGAGGCCCGCCGCGGGCGCTTTGCGGACGTGCCGGTGCTGGTCGTGTGCGTGCGCGCCGAGGAGGCGCTGCTGGTCGTCGAGCGCGCCTATGGGGAGCACCTGAGGGACTGGATCCAGGCGACGCTCGCGGACTGGAGACAGGGGTGAGGTATCGAATTCGGTCATGTTCAATAGCCGTTGAACTTGCCCTCGTTAAGCTCCTCCAGAGGGGTTCCAGCAGGCTAAGTTCTACGGGCGTTGAACTTGCACTCGTTGAGCCTCTCCAGAGGGTCTCCAGCGAGCTAAGTTCTACAGTTATTGAACATGGCTCCTGAGGCACCCTCGCATGCCTCCCCCTAAAAAAGGCATTGCCGGGCCGCCGGCGCGAGGCGAGGATGCGAAAAAGGGTGGGTCCATGGACAAGAAAGCAATCGACCGCCGCTGGCTGCCGCTCAATGCCTTGCGAGCCTTTGAAGGGGTCGCCAAGCACGGCAGCTTCACCGCGGCAGCCAATGCGCTTCTGATCTCTCAGAGCGCTCTGTCGCGCCACGTGATCGCGCTCGAGCGGCTCACGGGGGTGCAGCTGTTCGAGCGGCGCCCGCACGCGCTCACCCTCACCAAGGCGGGTCAGCATCTGCTGCCGGCCGTGGTCAAATCCTTCGACCGGCTCGAGTACGCGCTCGATGACATCCGCAACGAGGGTGCCCCGGCGCAGCGCACGCTGCGCGTGCAGATGCCGCCGAGCTTCGCGGTGCAGCTCGCGGTACCGATCCTGCGCGAATTCCGCCGCGCGAGCGCGGAAGTCGACATCGACCTCGTCAGCCCCTACGGAGTCGGGCCGCCGCTCGGGGATGTCGATGTCGCGGTGGTGTATTCGCGCCCGACGGTGACCGACCTCGTCACCGATCTTCTCTG
>DASPSF010000152.1:0-12452 GCA_035624075.1 Steroidobacteraceae bacterium
AGGATGTTGTTGCCGCGGCTGTAGTGGATCGCGGTCTCGGTGGTCACCTGGTGCTGCACCGAGTACTGGCGCTTCTGCGGCTTGAGGACCGCGACCGCTGCGCCGTTGCGGGTCACCACCAGGATGCCGCCCACTCCGCCATAGTTCGGGCCTTCGATTGGAGCGACACCGTCGAAGCGGAACTGGTAGCCGCCGACGCTCGCGCTCGCCCCCGGCGCCATGGCGACGTCCCGCTCGTTGGTGAAGGACTGGACCGTGGTGAGCGCAATCACCGCAATCGCAAGACCGATGTGAGCCACCGTCATGCCGATCACCGCGCGCGGCAGCGACAGCCGGCGGCGCAGGCGGTCGACCGGGTCGACCAGCGAGGACAGGATGATCCACATCCCGAGCGTCGCCCCGATGGGCGTCAGCAGGCTTCCACTTCCAGGGGAATAGATTCCGTACACCAGACCGCAGCCGAGCACCGCGGCCGCCACCAAGGTGTAAAGCAGGGTCCGCCGCTGCGTTCCGAGTCGCCCCCGCTTCCAGCTCGCGTGGATGCCGACCGATAGCAGCGCGAGCAGCGGCAGCATCGACAGCATGAAGGTCGGATTGAAGAACGGCGGACCGACCGAGACGGCACCGAGCCCGAGCGCTCCCGAGATGAGCGGCGCCAGCGTGCCCGCGAACACCGTGCCGGCGGCCATCACCAGCAGCACGTTGTTGAACAGCAGGAACGACTCGCGCGCCCCGAGCTCGAATCCCGCCGGGGATTTCAAGAGCGGCGCGCGCCGGGCATAGAGGCTGAGCGCGCCGCCGATCATCACGATGAGGAACGAGAGGATGAACACCCCGCGGCTGGGATCAGCGGCGAAGGAATGCACCGACACCAGCACACCGGAGCGCACCAGGAAGGTGCCGAGCAGGCTGAGCGAAAACGCCAGCACCGAGAGCAGCAGTGTCCAGCTCTTGAAGAGCCCGCGCTTGTCGGTGACCGCGAGCGAATGGATGAGCGCCGTCCCCACCAGCCAGGGCATGAACGAGGCGCACTCCACCGGGTCCCAGAACCAGAAACCGCCCCAGCCGAGCTCGTAGTACGCCCAGAAGCTCCCCATGGCGATCCCGCAGGTGAGGAACGACCACGCGGCGGTCACCCACGGCCGCGTCCAGCGCGCCCAGTTCTGATCCATGCGGCCCTCGAGCATGGCGCCGCAGGCGAAGGCGAAGGCGACCGCGAAGCCGACGTAACCGGTGTAGAGCACGGGTGGATGTCCGGCGAGGCCCGGGTCCTGCAGGATCGGGTTGAGATCGGCGCCGTCGCCCGCCGCGGGGTCGAGCCGCAGGAAGGGATTGGAGGTCGCGAGCGTGAACAGCAGGAAGCCGAAGCTGATCACCCCGAGCACCCCGAGCACCCGTGCCAGGAACGGGCGCGGCAGACGGCTCGCGAGCACCGCCACCGCGACAGTCCAGAGCGCCAGCAGCATGATCCACAGCAGCAGCGATCCTTCGTGCGCGCCCCACAGCGCCGCCACCCGGTAAAAAACCGGCAGCGCAGTGTTGGAGTTCTCCGCGACGTACTTCACCGAGAAGTCGTTGCCGACGAACGAAGCCACCAGGCAGCCGACCGCGGTCGCGACCATGACGAACTGCCCGGCGACGGCGGGGATGACCGCTGCGCTCCAGCGCTCACGGCCGAACAGGGGACCGGCGATACCAAAGAAGGCCTGCAGGCCCGCGAGCAGCAGCGCGAGGATCAGGGCAAAGTGTCCGAGCTCGGGCAACATGGCGTCAGCTCCCTGTCGTCGGTGCGTGGCCGGGCTGTGTGGCGGGCGCGCCCTCGGGGCCGGCGGCCGCCGGGGTGCCTTCCTGGCGCGACTCGCCGTGGCGCCTCTTCAGGGAGCGCGCCACTTCCGGAGGCATGTATTTCTCGTCGTGCTTGGCGAGCACCTCATCGGCGACGAACGTTCCGTCGGCGCGCAGCCGCCCGTGCGCGACGACCCCCGCGCCCTCGCGGAACAGGTCCGGGAGGACGCCGCTGTAGCTGACCGGCACCTGGTGGCTGAAGTCGGTGACGACGAAGCGCACCTCGAGGCTGCCCGGGTCGCGGTGCAGGCTCCCCTCGGTCACCATGCCGCCGAGGCGGAAGCGCGCGCCGCTCGGCACCTGGCCGGCGGCCACCTGGGTGGGATCGAAGAAGAAGGTGACGTTCCTCTTGAAGGCCGAGAGCGCGAGCGCCCCGGCGATGCTGACACCGGCGAGGATGCCGATGACGAGCGTCAGGCGGCGCTGACGCGGCGTCACGAGTCGGCTCCGCCCGCGGCGAGCCGGCGGCGGGCCGAGGCCGTGGCGCGCGCGAGCGAGCGGCGCGCCCAGACGACGTTGAGGATCGCCACGCCGAGGGTCACCGCATAGGACGGCCACAGAAAGGCGGCGTAGCCGCCCATGTCGAGAAACTCCTTCATGTTCCCACCACCTCGCGGATCCAGCTCGCCGAGCGTTCGCGCACGAGGATCTCGCCGCGCAGCCGCACCAGGAGCACCGCCACGAAAAACAACGTGAACCCCAGCAGCATCAGGAGCAGCGGCCAGAGCATCGGCATCGAGAGCTGCGGCTTGCCGAGACGCATCACTGAGGGCGCCTGGTGCAGCGAATTCCACCAGGTCACCGAGTAATGAATGATCGGAACGTTCACGATGCCTACCACCGCGAGCACGGCGCTGGTGCGGTCCGCCCGCTGCGGATCGTCGATGGCCCCGCGCAAGCCCATGTAGCCGAGATAGAGGAACAACAGGATCAGTTCCGACGTCAGCCGTGGATCCCATTCCCACCACGTGCCCCACATCGGCTCGCCCCACAGCGAACCGGTCACCAGTGCCGCAAAGGTGAACGAGGCGCCGATGGGTGCGCAACTCGCGGCCACGGCATGCGCCACTTTCATGCGCCAGATGAGCGCGACCGCGGCGGCGACCGCCATGGTCGTATATACCATGAGCGACATCCAGGCAGCCGGCGCATGCATATAAATGATGCGAAAGCCGTCGCCCTGCTGATAGTCGGGGGGCGCCAGCACCAGCCCGCCATAGAGCGCGGTCAGAATCAGTGCGGCGGCCGGCCAGGCAAACCAGGGTGTGAGCTGCTGCGCGAGCCGGTAGATGTGCGGCGGGGAAGCCAGCCGATGAAACCACGCCCAGTTCATGTTGCTCCGTTCACTCGAGACTGATGCGCACGGCGGCGGCGGATGCCAGGGGCGCGAGGGTGATCCCGAGCACCGCGAGCGCGGCCAGCAGCTCGAGCGGGGCCAGGTAGGACTCGCCGTGGATCGCCAGCTCGCTGGCGCGCGCCCCGAAGATCAGCACCGGCAGCGCGAGCGGCAGCGTGAGGAGCGCGAGCAGCACGCCGCTGCGGCGGATGCCGAGCGTGAGCGCGGCGCCGATGGAGCCGATCAGGCTGAGCGCGACCGTGCCCACCGCGACCGAGGCCACGATCCCGGGAACGGACCCCGGCGGTGCTCCGAGCGACAGTGCGGCGAGCGGCGCCATCAGCGCGAGCGGCAGGCCGGTGAGCAGCCAATGCGCCGCGGTCTTGGCGAACATGAGGCCGGTGAGCGGCTGCCCCGAGAGTGCGTACTGCTCGAGCGTGCCGTCGTAGGCATCGTCGCGGAACAGGAACTCGAGGGCCAGCAGCGAGGCGAGCAGCGCCGCCACCCACAGAACGCCGGCCGCCACCTCGCGCAGCCGCGCGAGCTCCGGCGAGATCGCCAGCGGAAAGAGCGTGGTGACGATGGCGAAGAATGCGAGCGGCTGCACCAGCTGCCCGCGGCGGCGCAGCGCGAGCGTCAGGTCCCGCTCGAGCACGAGCAGTGCGGCGTCCAGCACCGATGCGGCGTCGTGCGGCGTGGTCGCGCCGCTCAGTGCCGGAGCCGCAGCCGCCGGCAGCGCCGGAGTGCGCGGGTCATCCATGCATCAGCTCCAGGCGCTGCACCTGGCGCCGCAGCGGCAGCTCGTGGTGGGTCGCCGCCAGCACCAGCCCGCCGCGCGCGATGTGCTCTTCGATGAGGGTGCCGACGAGCTGCTGGCCCTCGGTATCGAGATTGGTCGTCGGCTCATCGAGCAGCCACAGGGGCACCCACAGCAGCGACAGGGCCGCGAGCGCGATGCGGCGCCTCTGGCCCGCCGACAGGGTGCGCGCCGGACGCTCGCTCCAGGCGGCCGCGCCTACCCGCTGCAGCGTCGCCTCGAGCGTGCCGCGCCCGATCCGCCGCCGCATGCCCACCCAGTAACGCAGATTTTCGCGCGCGCTCAGGTCCGCCTTGAGCGGTGCCTCGTGGCCGATGTAGATGAGCGTGGAGTGAAACGCCGGCAGATCCTGGTGCACGTCGCGCCCGTCCCAGAGCAGCCGCCCGGATTCCGGATAGAGAAGCCCGCAGACCGTGCGCAGCAGGCTCGTCTTTCCCGAGCCATTCGGGCCCGCGACGTGCAGACAGCCGCCACGCGGCAGGGCAAAGCCAATGCCCCGCAGCACGTGGCGCTCGCCACGCCACAGATGCAGGTTCTCGACCTCGAGGCCTTCGCGTGGCATGAAATAAAAATTTTCGGGCAATTGACTCAGTATCGCGATACGCACTATCAACGATGCGCGGCAGTGCTCACGCACCGCCTATGTCGCCTCGGCATGGCGCGAGAGTCTCGCAAATTCAGCATGTTATCGCTACTTTCGCGACTGTCTCTCGACGGCGCCAGAAGGCCGGTGTTCTGTGAAAGTGCCTGGGGCCGGACTCGAACCGGCACGGGGTTGCCCCCAAGGGATTTTCTTACCACTACAGCTTTCGCTGCTGCATGTTTGAAACGTCCCGCATGCATTTGTGGTCTGGACTTTACCTTTGCCGTCCCGCACACGACCGATGCGCGCGGATTAGGCAGGGGCCGTCAAGTCTCTACACTTTCCCTGGTCCTTGGCTTTCGACGAAGCGAGGCGCGCCAGGGCTTAGCTCGGTATTGCAGCCACCCTGACGTGCTGCTGTTCCACCGAATTTGACCCCATTCACACCGGCCGTTTCCGCGCCGGGTGCTCAACTTTCTAAGTCCCTTGCGTCTACCAATTTCGCCACCCAGGCACGGGTGCGGCGGCGATTCTACCGAACGGCAGCCTGCGACGCCCGGTCCTCGCGCCCTGAGCTCAGGCGGCCCGCGGGGTGCCGCTCTTCCACAGCAGCGGAAACAGCGCGTGCTCCAGGGGTGCGCCTGAAGCGAGCTCGGCTTCGAGACCGGGGAAATCGGGCGAGGTCTTCCAGCGCCGCGGCGCGTGCCGGATGTCGTCTCCCAGCAGCCGCACCGAGAACACCCGCCGGCGCTGGCCCGGGGCGACGCCGGCGGTGGCGTGCAGCGTGAGCATGTGGAAGCACACCGCATCGCCCGGCTCGAGTGCCCAGCCGAGAATCCGGTAGCGGCTGCGATCGGCCTCGATGTCCGGCAGATCGGCGAGCGAGCCTTCAGGAAACCACTTCGCTTCGCTCGCGAGGAACGAGCGCGGCATGAGCCAGGGCCCCAAATGCGAGCCGGCCACGAACTCGAGCGTCGACTCGCGCGCCACCGGGTCCACCGGAATCCAGAAGCTGCAGTTCTGGCGGCCTTCGATGTTGTAGTAGGGCTGATCCTGGTGCCAGGGGGTGCGCTGGCGGGTGCCGGGCTCCTTGGTGAGCATGTGGTCGTGATAGAGCCGCGCGCTGGCGCTGCGCATGAGGAGTCCGCCCGCCTCACCGAGCGCCGAGCCGAAGATCACCCGGCGGTAGCGGTCGTTCGCCTGCCAGCAGCAGAAATCCTCGAGAAAGAAACCGGGATCGTCCCGCGCGCTCGCCACCTTCGCCCGCGGGCTCGGATCCGCCAGGTTCTCATCGATACCGGCGCGCAGCAGCTCGACTTCCGCGGGCGTGAGCAGCCCGCGCAGCACCACGGCGCCGTCGGCCTGAAACGCCGCGATGTCCTGCGCAGACACGTTTGATGCGGTAGTGAGCGACGCGCGCATGTGTTTCAAAGTAGTGGATCGCGGCAGTCGGGCGCAACTGCCGTAGGCCACGAGACCGTTGTGGCCGCCCGGCCGCGGGCCCCACAATCCGCACATGGATGCGCCGAGCGCAAGGTTAAATCGAAACTCACCGTTCATGGTCGGGGTCTCGGGACACCGCGATCTCGATCCCGGCGACAACGCGCGGCTGCGCGAGGCGGTCACCGACTTCGTGCAGCAGCTGAAGGCGCAGCTGCCGGATACCGAGCTGCGGCTCGTCGTCGGCATGGCCGAGGGCGCCGACCTGCTGGTCGCCGAGACCGCGCTGAGCTTAAGCGTGCCGGTCGAGGCGGTGCTGCCGATGCCGCTCGAGCATTACGCGGCGGACTTCGATGAGGCGACGCTCGCGCATCTCAAGGAGCTGCTGCGGCGGCCGCAGGTGCGTTGCGTCGAGCTGTCGGCGGATGCGGCCGGCGCCGGCTCGGGGCCGCACACGCGCGAGCAGCGCGAGCGGATGTACGCCAATCTCACCGATACTCTCATCCGCCGCAGCAGCCTGCTGCTCGCCCTGTGGGACGGACGCAGCTCGCAGCTCCCCGGCGGCACCGCCGACACCGTGCTGCGCTATCTCGGCGTGCGGACCGAGGACGGCGGCCAGGCTGAGGGCATTCGCTTCATCGAGGCCGCGGAGGAGCCGGAGAACACCTCGCGGCTGGTGTACTGGACTCCCGCGCAGCGCAGCGGCGCCGCGAACGGCGAACCCGCACGCTCGCCCTGCTATCTCGCCGGCGCCGGCGACAACGTGCTGCAGGTTGTGCGCGCCATGCCCGAGCGACTCGCACGGCAGCTCGCCGAGCTCAACAGCTACAACCTCGAGTACCAGCGCCTGAGCGGCGCCGGCCGCCTCGCCAGTCCCGAATCTCTCATGGACTCGCTCCCGCCGCGCGCAGCGTTGCCCGCGGGCGTCATGCTCGAGGACATCGATGCGCAGTACGGCAAGGCCGACGTGCTGGCGGTCTACTATCAGAAACGCTCGGACCGGCTGTTCGACCTGTTCGCTTTCATGGCCTTCACCATGGGCGTCGCCTACCTCATCTACGAGAAGCTCACCGAATCGCGCGCTCTGCTGATCGCCTACCTGGCGACGCTGCTGACGAGCCTCGGCCTCTACTACGTGCTGCAGGGCAGGCGCTGGTTCGGCAAGCATCTCACCTACCGGGCACTCGCCGAGACGCTGCGCGCGCGCTTCTACCTTCGCCTGGCGGGAGCTGACCGGCGCATGGACGCGGCCGAGGTGCTGGCGCTCTCCGGCATCGAGAAATTCCGCGGCTTCAGCTGGATCGGCTTCGTCCTGAAGGGCATCGAGGCCGCCGACGACCGCGTCGATCCCGATCGCGACCTCGCCGCGCAGAGCGTCCAGCAGGCCTGGATCGAGGGCCAGTTCCGTTACTTCACCCGCAAAGTGGCGCAGCTCGAGGGAGCCAGCCGCCGGGTGAGCCGCATGCGACAGTTCCTGTTCGTCGCGATCCTGATCGTGATCTCACTGCTGTTCGCCTTCGGCGATCAGCTGCACCGCATCGACATGGGGCTCGGAATCCCGCTGAAGAACATCCTGACTTTCTCCATGGGCTTCATGGCGGTGCTGCTCGGCGTGTGGGAGTTGCACCGGGACAAAATGGCGACGCGCGAGCTGCTGTGGCAGTACCGCAATCAGCTGAGCCACTTCGCCCGCGCCAGGGAGCAGCTCGCGCGCATGTCGAGCCCCCGGCGGCGCAACGAGGTGCTGGTCGAGCTCGGCAAGGACTCGCTGATGGAGAGCTACCTGTGGGCTATCCACCGCTATCACCGCGAGCACGAGCCGCCGGCTGCCTGAAGGCGCGAGGCCGGCGCGCAGCCCGCGGCGGCGGGGTAAGATCGGCTCCTGGTCAATGATGAGGGGGATCCCGAATGCTGTTCCTCGTGGCGTTGATTCCGGCGACGGCGCTTACCGTCGGCGGCTATGTTGCTCTCTTCCTCTCGCATCGCTCGGAGGGCTCACTCAGGACCTTTGGGCGCTACCTCGGCATCTGGGCGTTCGTGCTTGCCGCTTTGGTAGCCCTCGGCGGGATGTTTGCCGCGGGCCACATGCACCGAATGCACGCCGGCATGTGGGGCGGCCGCGGCGGACCGCACGGTGCCTTCATGGAACGGCGGGACGACGGCCGGATGTGGGAGAGGCGTGAGCACGGTGAGCCGGGCGCGCCGCCCGCGAAGCCACCGGCAGGGCCGCCGGAGGGGCCGGCCGGGCAACCCACGGCGCCGCCTCCGCCCGCGCCTAAGTGAGCTCAGGTAGATTTTGAGAGAAATATCTGCTGTTAGTCATTGATTTCGCTTAGATGACGGAGACGCCTGCAGCACCCCGTCGACGCGAGCGCTCCCGGGCCTCGCGATCGACGGGGCCCTCGCTCGCGCCGATTCCGCGCCTCACCAATCGCTGGGCGCCGCTCGAGATCCTCACGGGGGAGCAGGTCGAGCGGATTCTCGGTGCGGCGTACCAGGTTCTCGAAGAGGCAGGCCTCGAGATCCGAAGCGCCGACGCGCGCGCGGTCTACGCCAGGGCCGGCGCGCTGGTCGATGAGTCGACGCAGATGGTTCGCCTCGGACGCGAGCTCGTCGAGGCTCAACTCAGGACCGCGCCCGAGCGCTTCGTGCTCCATGCCCGCAACGCGCAGCGGCACCTGCACGTCGGGGGCGACGTGGTCAATTTCGGCCCGGTCACCGGAGCGCCCAACATCCGCGACCGCGAAGGCGGGAGGCGCTACGGCGATCTGGAAGCCTTCCGCAACATCCTCAAGCTCACCCACACGCTCGGCGTGCTGCACTGGCAGGGAGGCATCGTGGTCGAGCCGGTGGATGTTCCGGTCGCCACGCGGCATCTCGCCACCTATCAGGCGCACATCGAGTGCGCCGATACCGTGTGGGCGGCACGCGGGATCGGCGGCGTGCAGGCCGAGGATGCGATCGCCATGTCCGCCATCGAGCACGGCTGTTCGGTGGAGGAGCTCGCCGCGCGCCCGACGCTGATGACGGTGACCAACGTCAACTCGCCTCGCCGCGTGGACGAGGAGATTCTCGACAACATCATGATCATGGCGCGCCACGGCCAGTGCGTGGTCATCACTCCGTTCACGCTGATGGGCGCCATGGCACCGGTGACGCTCGCCGGCGCCCTGGTGCAGCAGACCGCCGAGGCGCTCGGCGTGGTCAGCTTGTGTCAGCTGGTGCGCCCGGGAGCCCCCTGCGTTCTCGGCGGCTTCACCTCGAACGTCGACATGCGCACCGGCTCGCCGGCCTTCGGTACCCCCGAGTACGTGCATGCCGTGCTCGCCGCCGCGCAGATCGGCCGGCGGCTGAAGCTCCCGGTGCGCACCAGCGCCGTGAATGCCTCGCCCACGGTCGATGCGCAGTCGACCTACGAGACCGCCTTCTCGCTGCAGGCGGCGGTCCTGAGCCACAGCCACCTGATCAATCACGCGGCCGGCTGGCTCGAAGGCGGGCTGTCCGCCTCGCTCGAGAAGATCGTGGTCGACGCCGAGCTGCTGCGGAACTGGGCCGAGATATTGAAGCCGGTGAGCTTCAGCGACGACGATCTCGGGGTGGATGCGATCAAGGAAGTCGCTGCCGGCGGCCATTTCTTCGGCGCTCCCCACACGCTCGCCCGCTACGAGTCGGCGTTCTACCGCCCGCTGCTCTCCGACTGGTCGAATTTCGAGAACTGGCGCGACGCCGGCGGCCACGACGCGACCGAGCGCGCGACCGGCATCTGGAAGAAGCTGCTCGCCGACTATGTGCCGCCACCGCTCGACCCGGCGCTCCGCGAAGCGGTCGCCGCGTATGTCGGGCGGCGCACGCGGGAGCTGGCCGGGTCTTGAGCTGGATCGCGAACGCGCGCATGTACGCCGTGACCCCGGAGGTCGAGGCGCGCTGGCGTGAATTGCTCGAATCGATCGCGCAGGATGCGGGCGTCGAGCTCCGCTACCTGCCCTACCCGGCCCCGCAACCCCTGGAGAACCTGTGGAAGCGGGAGGATCTGGGCGCCGTCTTCATGTGCGGCTTTCCGATCGCGCTCGGGCTCGCGCCGGTCATTCCCCTCGCCGCTCCCATCCCGCGCGCGCCGTGGGCCCGGGGCCGCGCGGTCTACCGCACGGACCTCATCGTGCGCGCGGACGCCCCCTACTCGAGGCTCGAGGATACCTTCGGCGGCCGCGCCGCCTGGACGGTCGCGCACTCGCACTCGGGATTCAACGCCTTTCGCCATCACCTGCTCGCCTACCGCACGCCCGCTCGGCCGGCGCTCTATGGCGAGATGACCGGGAATCTCGTCACTGCCCGCCGGGTTCTCGACGGCGTGCGCGAGGGGCGCCTGGATGTCGGGCCGCTGGATGCCTACTGGCATCTGCTGATCGCCCGGCACGCTCCCGAGCTCACCCGCGGAATCCGTACGTTGACCTCGACGGAGACCGCGCCCATGCCGGCCTTCGTTGCGGCGGCGGGCGCTCCTGCCGACCTGGTGCGGCGGCTGCGCGAGGCATTCAACGCTGCGTCGGGGCGGGCGTGGTTCGCTGCGCTCGCCGAGCCGCTGCTGCTCGAGGGATTCGCGCAAGCGTCGCCCGGCACCTTCGCGCCGCTTCTCGAGTGGGACCGCGAAGCGCGGTCAGCTGGCTATCCGCTCCCGGCCTGACGAAGGCAGGGACGCGCCGCTGCCCCGGGCGCCCCGGGCCTCAACTGCGGGTGACCGGAACGCGGTCGGTCGGATGGAGCGGTGAGTCGTGCGGGCGCAGCAGGAAGCGCCCCGCCACGTCGAAGTACGTGCGGTACACGAGGCCGCCGTTCTCGGCGATCAGCCGCTCGCGGATACGCCGATAGCGGGCCGGGTATTGATACCACGGCACCCACGGTGCCTCGTGGTGCAGCGCGTGCAGGTTGTTGAAGAGAAAAACCGGACCGAGAATCCAGGATTCCTCGACGATCGCGACGCGGTTGCGAAAAGCCGGCCGGGCCCGGTGCTCGGCGAAGGAGCGGATCAGCGTGATGCTGGTGCCCGGGATCGCGATCGCAACCATGTAGAGCCACAGCGGCATGCCGCACACGACCTTCACCCACACGATCACGGGAATGCACCACAGCAGATGCTGCAGCCACAGCGCCCGGACTCCTTGCTTATTGGCGAGCAGCGCCCGCCACTCGGCGTGCAGATACCGGCCGATCGTCCAGTACGCCCCGATCGTGACCCGGCCGGCGAGCGTCTGCGAGATATGCACGATGGCGCGGGTCAACGGCGAGAGCCGGCTCCAGCTCTCGGCCGTCCAGTACCAGGATTCCGGATCATCGAGCGGGTCGGTGAGGCGCTCGTCGATGTGGTGCGCGGTGTGGCTCATGCGGTACGAGTCGTAAGGCAGCCAGATCGACAGCGGCACGATCGCGACCAGCCGATTGACCCAGCTCCAGCGCGTCGGGTGCCCGTGCACGACCTCGTGCTGCAGTGAGCCGTGCAGCGTCACCAGGATCGCGCCCACGGGCGCCACCACCCAAAGCGGCCAGCGGCCATACATGAGCGTGACGGCGCACCACCCTCCATAGGCCAGGAGGGCAATCAGCACGGTGGGGACCTCGACCGCCGCGACTCGTCGCGGGGCATCGAGCGCTCCGGCGGTACCGGCCGCCGAGGATGGGGTCAGGTCGTTCACAGAGATTTGAGCAGCTCCATCCGCCGTCATGGCGCGTAGGGAAACCTCCTGCGGGTAATTTAACCCCTTTGAGGTCGTCCCGTGCAGCCGCGGAGAGTACGGATGCACTGGGCTCGGCGCCTCCGGCTGCGTCTCAGTCCAGCGTGACGGGCCGCAGGAGCCGGCGCTCGAGAGCCGCCATGCCGTCGTAGAGGAGTATGGCCATGAGACCGGTGACGAGCCCCCCCTGCAGGATGAAGGCGGTGTTGCTCGAGAGGAGCCCCGCGATGATCACTTCGCCGAGGCCCTTGGCCGCGACGGTCGAGCCGATGGTCGCCGTGCCGACGTTGATGACCAGCGACAGCCGTATGCCCTCGAGAATGAGCGGCGTGGCGAGTGGCAGCTCGACCGAGAGCAGCCGCTGCCGCGCACTCATGCCCATGCCGCTCGCGGCCTCGAGCACTGCGGGTGGGCAGGTCCTGAAGCCGACGAGGGTGTTCTCGAAGATCGGCAGCAGCCCGTAGGCGAACAGGGCGATCAGAGTCGGCTTCTCTCCGAAGCCGACCATCGGAACGGCGACCGCCAGTACGGCGACTGGCGGAAAGGTCTGGCCGATGTTGACCAGCGTCCGCGACAGCGGCAGGAACTGCGCGCCGCTCGGCCGCGTCACCAGGATCCCGAGTCCCACCGCGACGATGGTGCTGGCGGCGGCCGCCAGGCACACCGTGCCGAGCTGCGCCAGAGCGAGCGTGAGCAGGTTCCCCT
>DASPSF010000020.1:0-9356 GCA_035624075.1 Steroidobacteraceae bacterium
CCAGCGCGCGCTCGGAGGAGAGATCCGCGCCGCCCGTTGCCTGCATGCGCGCAATGAAGCGCTGCGCCGAATCCTGGGCGATCGCGCTCCAGTGCCGGGCGAGCTCGCCCTGCAGAGATCCGAGCTTCATGAGGAGCTCCCAGGCGCTCTGCGCGTCCGCCGCCTGCGCGGCCGCGGGTCCGAGCGGCACGGCGCCGGGCGGCCAACCGACAGTCGCTCCTGGAAATCCGGCGGCGGCGGCGAACGAGGCGCCGGCGGCCGGTGCGCTGCGCAGCCACTGCTCGAACTGCCCGGCGAGGACTGATCCGAACGAGCCCCAGTCGGGGAGCTGCCCGTGTTGGGTCGCGGGCTGCGCCGAGAAGGTCTTGAGCAATTCGAAGAAGCGCGCGGCGGCGGCAGTGAAGGCCGCATCGGACTCGCGCGAGCCTGGGGTAAAGGGCATTTCCGTCATGTATGCACCGCAGCAATCGAGTCAGGGAGACGGGGCATCCGAGTCATGGAATTGATGATTTTGCTGGTAAAAACCGGCCTCAGGAAGGGGTACGAGCCCTTCCGGGCAACCGTGAGGTACGTCATTGTGCGCCGCATACACCCGAGCTACTATCCGTCGCCAGCGCCCGCCCCTGCGGGCTCCTGGCTGACCGAGTGGCTCACCATGGCCGAAGAGCGTCTGATACGCAAATACGCCAACCGGCGTCTCTACGACGCGCACGACAGCCGTCACGTGACGCTGGACGACCTGCGCAAGTTGATCGCCGGTGGTCAGCGCATCAAGGTCGTGGACGACAAGAGCGGCGAGGACCTGACGCGCAGCATCCTGCTGCAGATCATCGCAAGTCAGGAGCAGTTCGGAACCCCGGTACTCAGCACCCAGCTCCTCGAAGCCATCATCCGTTTCTACGGCAACCCGATCCAGCAGATGCTCACGAGCTATCTCGAGCGCAGCATCGGGGGACTGCTGCGCCAGCAGAACGTGATGCAGACCGAAATGGCCAAGGTGCTCGAGACTCCGATGGCGCCGCTCGCCGAGATGACGCGCCAGAACATGGAAATGTGGGCAAAGATGCAGGCATCGATGCTCTCCGCATTCTCCCCTACCTCTACCCCTACCCCGTCGGCAGCGGACGCCGACAAGCCCGCCACCCCCCCGCCGGGTAAGCGGCGCGGCTGAGAAGCCGTCAGGCAAACCTAAGGAGTGATCGCATCGTGGACGTTCGTGGCAAAACCATTCTCGTGACCGGCGCCGGCCGCGGTATCGGCCGCTCGCTCTCCCAGCACTTCGCCCGGAAGGGCGCCAAGCTGGCGCTGCTCGACACCAACGAAGCGGACGTCGAGGAGACGCGCGCGAGCTGCGTGCAGCTCGGCGCCGAAGCGCGCAGGTACATCGCCAACGCCGCCAACGAGGATTCGGTGGTCGGCGCGCTCGATCAGGTCATCAACGACTTCGGCAGCCTCGACGGCCTCATCAACAACGCCGGCATCGTGCGCGATGCCATGCTGGTCAAGGTCAAGGACGGCCAGGTCGTGAGCAAGATGACCCTCTCGCAGTGGCAATCGGTCATCGACGTGAACCTCACCGGCGTCTTTCTGTGCGCGCGCGAGGCGGCCGAGCGCATGATCTCGCTCACCAACCCCGGAGTGATCGTCAACATCTCGAGCGTCTGCCGCGCGGGCAATGCGGGACAGACGAATTACAGCGCCGCCAAGGCGGGGGTCATGGCGATGACGGTCGTGTGGGCCAAGGAGCTCGCGCGCTTCGGCATCCGCGTGGGGGCTGTCGCTCCGGGCTTCGTGCGCACGCCGATGGTCGAGGGCATGAAACCCGATGCGCTGAAGCGCATGACCGCCCCGATCCCGCTCGGGCGCCTCGGCGAGCCCGATGAGATCGCGCACGCCGTCGGCTTCATTTTCGAGAACGATCTCTTCACGGGCCGCTGCGTGGAGGTTGACGCGGGGCTGCGCATCTAGCTCGTTGTTAATTGCACTGCAAAATTAATGGCGATATAAGAGCAAGTACTAACGAATAATTAATGCTATAGATCAGTCACTTAATGAATTCTCGATCGCCTTGCCAAATTTCTCTTGCAGTGCATACAAACTCATGTAGAATGCTCCTCACGGTAACCAACCGAACAAGAGGAGCACGAACATGATGGACACCAAGACCTTTGATCCCAACACCCTGATCAATGCGACCCGTGAGGCGTTCGCCCCGATGATCAAGGCCCAGCAGGAAGGCTTCAAGACCCTCGAGCGTCTGGCTCGCCTGAACTATGCCGTCGCCGGCGATGTTCTCGAGTCGGGCCTGGCCCGCGTGCATGCCGGCTTCGTGGCCACCACGGCCAGCGAGCTGATGAGCAAGCAGACCGAGCTCCACAGCCAGCTGATCGAGAAGCTGCGCGAGCGCGCTCAGGAGTTCTCGACGGTCACGTCCGAGATCCAGGCGAAGTTCAGCCAGATGGGCAATGAGTTCGCTGCGAAGGCAGTGCACGCCCGTAAGGCTGCCTGATATCTTGGCGGTATCCCGCATCCGGGAGGGGTGACCCTCCCGGGTGCGATGTCTGGAGTCCGCCTTTGACCGTACATACGAAGAAGAAAGCCGACGCGCCGTCCGGCGCCTCCGGCGCTGACCTCAAGAGCGAAGTCGCGCGTCATCTGCGCGCGCAGCTCGCCGCCCTCACCGGGGGCCTGGCGCCCGATGACTACGCCCGCGCCTGGTGGGAGTGGTATCTCAAGGTCGCGACTCACCCGCCGCGGCAAGCCGAGCTCGCAACTAGCGCTTACGAGAAGATGCTCGACAGCTGGCAGTTCGCTGCCCGCGCCGCCTCGGGCGAGCCGCTCGCGCCGGGGCATGATGACAAGGGCTTCGGCGACCCGGCCTGGAACGTCTGGCCATTCAATGTCTACGCCCGCGCCTACAACAACTGGGCGAGCTGGTGGCATCAGGCACTCTCGCACCCGGGGAGCTCCGATCACGGCCTGGCGCGCGCCAGCTTCGCCGGACGGCTGCTGCTCGATGCGGCGTCGCCGGCGAATTTCCTGCATACCAACCCCGAGCTCCTCAAGAAAACCGCCGCGGAGTCCGGTCAGAACCTCATCCGGGGACTGAAGCACTGGATCGAGGACGTCGAGCGCATGGCGAGCGGCCGCGGCAGTGCTCCCGCGAGCGAGCAGTTCCAGGTCGGCAAGGACGTGGCGGTGACGCCCGGCAAGGTCGTCTTCCGCAACCGCCTCATCGAGATATTGCAGTACTCGCCGCAGACACCGAACGTCTACGCGGAGCCGGTGCTGATCACGCCGGCGTGGATCATGAAGTACTACATCCTCGATCTCTCGCCGCGCAATTCGCTGGTGCGCTTCCTGGTGGAGAAGGGTCACACCGTCTTCATGATCTCCTGGAAGAACCCCGACGCCACGGACCGGGAGCTCGGCCTCGAGGACTACGTGCAGCTCGGCTTTCTCGATGCGCTCGCCGAGGTGCGCCGCATCGTCCCGGATCACAAAGTGCACGCCGTCGGCTACTGCATCGGCGGGACGCTGCTCGCAATCGCGGCGGCACGGCTCGCGGTCGCGCACGATCATTCGCTCGCCTCGGTCACCTTGTTCGCCGCGCAGGCGGACTTCAGTGAGCCCGGCGAGCTCTCGGTATTCATCACCCCGAGCCAGATCTCGATGCTCGAGGCGATGATGGACAAGACCGGCGTGCTCGAGAGCGAGCGCATGGGCGCGGCCTTCGCGCTGCTGCGCTCGCGTGATCTCATGTGGGGACCGGCGGTCGCGCAGTACGTGCGCGGCGAGCGGCCTGAGATCAACGATCTCATGGCGTGGAACGCCGACGGCACACGCATGCCCTGCCGCATGCACGGTGAGTACCTCGAGCGGCTGTATCTGAAGAATGAGCTGGCCAACGGGACCTTCACCCTCGCCGGCCAGCCGGTGGACCTGAAGAAAGTCCACCTGCCGATGTTCGTAGTCGGCACCGAGACCGACCACGTGGCGCCCTGGCACTCGGTGTACAAGCTCCGCGGACTCACCCGCAGCACCGACTACACGTTCCTGCTGACGAGCGGCGGCCACAATGCCGGCATCGTGAGCGGACCGGTGCATCCCAGGCGCCGCCACCGGATGCTCACCTGGTCGGATGCGACCACGACGCTGACGCCCGATGAGTGGCACAAGCGCGCGGCGCTCCACGAAGGCTCCTGGTGGCCGACCTGGGAAAAATGGCTGGCCGAGCACTCAGCGGCCAAGCAGGTGCCGGCGCGCGCCCTGCCGGCGACGAACGGCACCGGCGGCGCACTCGAAGACGCGCCCGGCCAGTACGTCCGCGGCTGATCCAAGCCTTCGGGCGACGATGGACGCACGCCGAAAATCGGCGTACTAATTGCCCAAGAACACGGTGGACAGGCCATGAGCACCAAAACCACGCGTATTGCTTATGTGACGGGCGGCATGGGCGGCATCGGCACCTCGATCTGCCGGCGCCTGGCGAAGGAGGGGCACACGGTCATCGCCGGGTGCGGACCTGGATCGCAGCGCAAGGATCGCTGGCTCGCCGAGATGCGCGGCGAGGGCTGGAACATCCACGCCTCCGAGGGCAACGTCGCCGACTGGGAGTCCACCAGGCGCGCTTTCGAGGTGGCGCGTGCCGAGGTGGGGCCGATCGACATCCTGGTGAATAACGCCGGCATCACCCGCGACGGCGTCTTCCAGAAGATGACCCTCGACGCCTGGCGCGCCGTGATCGACACCAACCTCAACTCGCTCTTCAACGTCACCAAGCAGGTGATCGACGGCATGATCGAGCGCGGCTGGGGCCGGATCGTCAACATCTCCTCCGTGAACGGCCAGCGCGGCCAGTTCGGGCAGACCAACTACTCGACCGCCAAGGCCGGCATTCACGGCTTCAGCATGGCGCTCGCGCAGGAGGTCGCCGGCCGCGGCGTCACGGTCAACACCGTCTCCCCCGGCTACATCGGCACCGACATGGTGAAGGCCATCAAGCCCGAGCGGCTCGAGAAGATCGTGGCCGGCATACCGGTCAAGCGGCTCGGGACTCCGGAGGAGATCGCCTCGATCGTCGCCTGGCTCGCCGGGGATGAGTCCGCCTTCGCGACCGGCGCCGACTTCTCGCTCAACGGCGGCCTGCACATGGGCTAGGGCTCGAAAGAGCCGCCCGTGAAAATCTGCGTCGTCGGCGCGGGAGCCATCGGTGGCTTCCTCGGCACGCGTCTGGCGCTCGACCCGGCCAACTCCGTCGCCGCGCTCGCGCGCGGCACGACGCTCGTCTCGCTGCGCGATCACGGCTGGCGGCTCCACCAGGACGGTGCGCTGCTCGAGGCACCGGCCGCCTCGCCTTCCGACGATCCGCGCGATCTCGGCCCGCAGGACCTGGTGATCCTCACGGTGAAAGCGCAGGCGCTGCCGGCGCTCGCGCCCTCTCTCGCCCCGCTCCTCGCCACCGACACCCTCGTGATGCCGGCCATGAACGGCGTGCCCTGGTGGTTCGGAGCCGGAGTCGCAGCGCTCGGGGCGCAGCCGCTCGAGAGCGTCGATCCGGGCGGGGGCATCGCCGCGGCGATTCCCTCAAAAAGCGTCATCGGCTGCGTGGTGCACGCGAGCGCCGCCGCGACCGAGCCCGGTGTCACCACGCACCGCATGGGCCGCGGACTCATCGTGGGCGAGCCGGCGGGAGGTGAGTCCGCGCGCGTCGCACGGCTCGGTGAGCTCCTCTCCCGTGCCGGCTTCGACGTCACCTGCTCGCCGCGCATCCGTTACGACATCTGGTACAAGCTCTGGGGCAACATGACCATGAACCCGGCCTCGGCGCTCACCGGCGCGACGACCGACCGGCTGCTCGACGACGAGTTGGTGCGCGCCTTCTGTGCCGCGGCCATGCAGGAGGCCGCTGCCGTCGGGGCGCGCATCGGCTGCGATGTGCGCGAGTCCGCCGACGACCGCCAGGCCGTGACGCGCAAGCTCGGCGTCTTCAAGACTTCGATGCTCCAGGACGTCGAGGCGGGCCGCTCCATCGAGCTCGATGCGCTGGTCGGCGCGGTGCGCGAGATCGGGCAGCGGGTCGCCGTGCCGACGCCGATGATCGATGCGCTCTTTGGCCTCACCCGACTCTTCGGGCAGGTGCGCGGCCTCTACCCGATGCAGCGGGCGCGCTAGGGACCAGGGCGCCCCTACGTCGCGCGTGCCTCGTCTTCGCGGATGGTCCTCCCCGCCATCCACAGGTGCCAGGCTGCCCAGAAGCCCGTCCCTGCCAGCAGCAGCAACGCCCAGCGCAGCGATTCGCGCCCCGCCCCGAAGGAGCCTGCGAACCAGTCGCTCAAGGTGCCGATCAGCTGCGGCGCGAGGATGAGATTGGCGACGTTGGCGGTGAACAGCAGGATCGCCACCGCCCCGGCGCGCATGTTCGCCGGCATCACGTTCTGCAGGAGACCCAGGATCGGGCCGATGTAGAAGTACACCGCGGGCACGAAGATCCACAACAGCACCGTCGCGGCGCGCAGCGAGGTAACCTCGTAGGCGAGAAACGAGGGCACGGTGCTCAGCAGGGTGAGCCAGGTGAGGAAGCGCGTCACGAAACGCGGGTCGCGCGCCGCCGGCAGCCCCATCACGGCGCCCGCGAACAGCGTCCCGGCGGTGCCGGCGACGAGGTGCATGGGCCCCAGGAGCCCGCCCGCCTCGCCCACCGAGAGCGCGTGCGAGCGCTGCAGAAAGGTCGGCGTCCACCACATGAGCCCCCAGCTCCAGAAAGTGGCGACCGAACCCCCCACGATGAGGTGCACGGCCGAGCGCTGCCGGAGCATGTAACGCGCCGTTTCGACGAGCTGCCGGAAGATCTCGAACGCAGTGACCCGCGTGGCATCCGCCCCGCTGACCGGCGCGTGGGCGTCGAGCTGCCCGCGGCGCGGCTCGCGCACCGTGAAGGCGACGAGCAGCGCCAGTATCAGGCCGGGAATCCCCAGCACCAGGAAGGCGAGGCGCCAGCCGCCGCGCTCGGCCGCGGCTCCCGCGACGGATGAGCCGAGCCACGAGCCGAGGCAGGCGCCGAGCGCGAAGATCGTGAGCGCCATCGGGCGCGCCGCGGGCGGAAATTTGTCGGCCAGGATCGAGGTCGAGGGCGGCGTGCCGCCCGCCTCGCCGATTCCGACCGCGAAGCGCGCCAGCAGCAGCTCGCCATAGCTGCGCGCGAGTCCGCAGAGCGCCGTCATGCCGGACCAGACCGCCAGCGACACGGCGAGGATGTTGCGGCGGTTGGCGCGGTCGGCCAGCGCCGCAATCGGGATTCCAACCGTCACGTAGAACATGGCGAGCGCGAAGCCCGTGAGGAAGGCGACGCCGCTGTCGGAGAGCTGCAGTTCCTTCCGGATCGGCTCGAGCAGCGTCGAGATCGAGAAGCGGTCGGCGATGTTCATGGCATACACCGCCGTCATGACCGCCAATACGTACCAGCGATCGCGGGGCGCTAGGGTCTCGGCGGGCGCGTTGTTGTTCATGGAGCCGCTCTCACGTCCTGACCGGGCCGCGGTGTGACGGGAAGCAGTCTGTCACAATTGCCGTAGGCTTCGCGCGCCTTGGCTCCCGTCAGGAGAACAACCATGCGATGGTCGCTGCCCGCGGTTCAGAGCCTCACTGCCGGATATGCCGATACCGGCGGCTTCCTGGCGCTCAAGGGCCTCTTTACCTCACACGTCACCGGAAACTTCGTGACGCTCGGCGCGGCGCTCGTGTTCGGTAGCAGCGGCGCTCTGGCGAAGACGCTCGCCTTGCCGATGTTCTGCCTCGCGGTGCTCGTATGCCGGCTGTTGGTCTTTCGCCTGAAGGCGGCCGGCCGGCCCGCCCTGCGCAGTCTTCTCAAACTACAGCTGTTGCTGTTCCTCCTGGTCGCGGGACTCGCCGCCTGGCAGGGCCCGTTCGAGGATCCCGACCGGGGATGGGCGCTGCTCGTCGGCATGACGCTGGTCGCGGCGATGGCCATGCAGAATGCCGCGCACCGGCTGCACCTCGCTCACACGCCGCCCTCAACCGTCATGACGGGCACCACCACGCAGATCATGCTCGACCTCGCGGAGATACTGCACGGGGTGCGGCCCGAGGTCGCGGCGATCACCCGGGCGCGACTCGGGCGGCTTGCCCTGAGCGTCACGGTGTTTGCCGCCGGTTGTGGCCTCGCCGCGCTCATCTACACGCGCCTCGGCAAATGGTGTTTCAGCGTGCTGCCGGTGCTCGGCCTCTGCGCCCTGATGCTGCGGGCCGAGATCGCCGAAGCCGACACCCATAAGTAGGCGCTTGAACCGCCGGCCGCGCCGTGCGAGGGTGGCAGGCGAGGAATTCGTACATGACCGCCGTGATCGACAAGGCTCTGCTGGATCAGGCCTGGGAAACCGTGCGCGGCGCGGTGCGCTGGACGCCGCTGCTGCACTCCGACTACATCGATTCCCTGGTCGGTGCGCGCGTGTACCTGAAGGCCGAATCGCTGCAGATCGGCGGCTCCTTCAAGATGCGCGGCGCGTACTTTCGCGTCAGCCGCCTGTCGGACGAGCAGCGCAGCCGCGGCGTGGTCGCCTTCTCGTCGGGCAATTTCGCGCAGGCTCTCGCTCTCGCCGGCCGTCGTGCCGGCGTCCCGGTGACGATCGTCATGCCGGGCGATGCGCCGCAGCGCAAGGTCGAGCTCACGCGGCGTGCGGGCGCGACGGTCGTGCTCACCGAGCATGGCGATCGAAACCGCGAGGAAGTCGCGAGCGAGCGGGCCCGCGCACTCGCCGAGGAGCACGAGTACGCGCTGCTGCACCCGTTCGACGATCCGCTGGTGGTCGCCGGGCAATCGACACTGATGCGCGAGGTGCTGGTCGATGCCGGCCGGGACCAGTTGCGCATCGACGCCGTGCTCTGCCCGGTCGGCGGCGGCGGCCTGATCGCCGGCACGGCACTCGCCGAGCAGCACTTCGGTCAGGGCGCGGAGGTGATCGCGGTGGAGCCGGAGGCGTGCGATGACATGCGCCGCTCGCTGATCTCCCACCGGCGCGAGCGTAACGTCGGCACCCCGCAGACCATCTGTGACGCGATGCAGGCCGTGAGTCCGGGCGTCGTGCCGTTCGAGGCGGCTGAGCATCTGATCTCGCGCGGCATCGCGGTCGACGACGCCGCCGTCCGCCGGGCGATGCGCATCGCGTTCGAGGAATTCAAGATCGTGCTCGAGCCGAGCGGCGCGATCGCGCTCGCCGCTGCCCTCGAGCGCCGCGAGGAGTTTGCCAACCGCACCCTGGTGCTGCTCTGCTGCGGCGGCAGCGTGTCGGTCGAGGATCTGCTGCGGCTCACCTCCAGCATTCACTAGCTCGGGCGAT
>DASPSF010000023.1:0-4765 GCA_035624075.1 Steroidobacteraceae bacterium
GTCAACTATCAGCAGCCGATCACCGAGAACTTCGGCATCCAGGCCAACTACACCTACGCGGACGGGGTGCAGACCTCGAACGTCACCGGCGCCAGCGGGACCGGGGACAACCTGGTCGGTACTTCGAAGAACACCTACAACGTGATGGCGTATTACGAGACGGCGAAGTTCACGGCGCGGGTGGCCTGGAACTTCCGCTCGGCGTTCTACAGCGGACTCGATCGCAGCACGGCGTTCTTCCAGGACGACATCGGCACGCTGGCCGCCTCGCTCGGCTATGCGGTCAATGACCAGTTCACCATCACGCTGGACGGGCTGAACCTCAACAATCCGACGCTCAAGTACTACGCGCTGAATGAGGATCAGCCGCGCGCGTTCTACAAGAACGGCTCGCAGTACTACCTGAACCTGCGCTTCAAGTTCTGAGGACTGCCTGAGAAGCACGGGACGGGCGGCGCGATGCCGCCCGTCCCCGGGGCGGGGTTGGCGGGTGCGGCACGGGGCGAGTAACGTGCCCCGGGGAGCTGTCACCCGCGGCCTGCGCAGACGGACGTCATGACCACCGCCACGCTGTTCAACCATTCCTACGACCAGAGCACCGGTCGCAACCCAACGGCGGGCCCGGCTCCCGTGCGGCGCATCGTCATCGTCGGCGGCGGCACTGCCGGCTGGATGACGGCGCTCATCCTGGCGCGTTCCTTCATCGAGCGCGGCGTCGAGATCACCCTGCTCGAGTCGCCGGCGGTCGGCATCATCGGCGTCGGCGAGGGCTCGACCCCGTGGCTGCGCGGCTTCTTCGACAGCCTCGGGATCGAAGAGTCGGAGTGGATGCCCGCCTGCCATGCGACCTACAAGTGCGGCATCACCTTCGACGGCTGGTCGACCAGGCCGGGCTTCGAGCGCTACTTCCACCCGTTCGCCTCGATGCTCGACAACCTGACGCTGAAGCAGTTCATCCACAACGTGGATGCGCGCGTCAACGGCGCCGACGTGCATGCCCACCCCGACCGCTTCTTCATCGCAGCGCACCTCGCCGAGCGCTGCCGCGCCCCGAAGGCCCCCGAGAGCTTTCCCTTCGACATCTGGCATGGGTATCACTTCGATGCGGCGCTGCTCGGGCAATTTCTGCACCGCAAAGCGCTCGAGCGCGGAGTGCGCTACCACAGCTGCCACGTGACCCAGGCGAACCTGGCCGCCGACGGCTCGATCGCCTCCGTGAGCACCCGCGAGGGCGAGACCATCGCCGCGGATCTGTTCGTCGACTGCAGCGGCTTCTCGGCACTGCTGATCGAGAAGGCGCTGCACACCCCGTACGTGAGCTTCTCCGGCAATCTCTTCAACGACGCCGCGGTGGCGCTGCCGACGCCGATCGACGGGGCGATCCCCTCGGAGACGGTGTCGACCGCGCTGCGGCACGGCTGGGCGTGGAGGATTCCGCTCACCAGCCGCTACGGCAACGGCTATGTCTACTCGAGCAGCTTCTGCACCAAGGACGAGGCGGAGACCGAGCTGCGCCGCCACCTCGGGCTGCTCGAGTCGGACGTCGAGGCGCGGCACCTCAAGATGAGGATCGGGCGGGTCACCCGCCACTGGAACAGGAACTGCCTCGCCGTCGGGCTCGCGCAGGGGTTCATCGAGCCGCTCGAGGCGACCGCGCTGCTCTTCATCCAGCAGACGGCGGCCACCTTCGTCGAGTTCCTGGAGAAGGGCGACTTGAGCGAGGCGGCCCACCAGCGCTTCAACGAGCGGGTCAACGCGCACTTCGAGGGCACCCGCGATTACATCGTCACGCACTACAAGACCAACAGCCGCGAGGACACCGAGTACTGGCGCGCGAATGCCGCCAACATGAACCTGTCGGACGAGCTCAAGCAGCTGTACGCGCAGTGGATGTCCGGCAAGGGGATTGCCGCCCCGGTCGGCCAGCAGCTGCTCGGCAAGGGCTACCCGGTGTTCTCCTGGTACGCCATCATGGCCGGCATGGGCATCTTTCCCGATCGCGGGCAATTGCGCCGGCCGAATGAGCGCGAAGGCATCTACCGGATGGGCGAGATAGACGACCTGATCGAGCGCAGCTCCGCCAATTACCCGGATCACCGCGCGGCGCTCGGCCACATCGCGCCGCGCCGCACCGGGCCCTCGCTCCAGGTCTACTTCTTCTGATGCCCCACCGCGCGGCCGAGGTGCATCCGATGCACGCGACATCCGGCAGCCACCCGAGTCCGGCGCCGATGCGCGAGTTCCGCGGCCTGAGCGATGAGGCCATCCGCCACGAGGTGCTCACCTCGTGGCAGCCCGCGGTGCTGCGCGGCCTGGTCGGGAACTGGCGCAGCGTTGCGCTCGGGCGCAGCTCCCCGCCCGCGATCGTCGACTACCTGCGCCGTCTCGACAACGGCTCGCCGGTGGACGCGATCATGACGCCACCCGAGGTCGAAGGACGCATCTTCTATAACGAGGGAATGACCGGCTTCAACTTCGTGCGCAACCGGCTCTCGATCAGCTCGGTGGCCGAGCAGGTGCTGCGCTACGCAGGCTTCGCGCGTCCGCCGGCGGTGGCGGTGCAGAGCGCGCTGATCCCCCAGTGCCTGCCAGGCTTCACCGCCGACAACCCGCTTCCCCTGCTCGATGCCGCCGTGCAGCCACGCATCTGGCTCGGCAACGCGATCACGACTCCCACGCATCTCGATGAGTGGCACAACATCGGCTGTGTGGTGAGCGGGCGGCGGCGCTTCACGCTCTTTCCCCCGGAGCAGATCGCGAATCTCTACATCGGACCGCTCGATTTCGCGCCCACCGGGGCGCCGATGTCGCTCGTCAGGCTCCACCAGCCGGACTTCGAGCGCTTCCCGAAGTTTCGTGCCGCGCTCGCGGCGGCCCAGAGCGCGGTGCTTGCCCCCGGGGATGCCATCTACATCCCGCCGCTCTGGTGGCATCACGTCGAGTCGCTCGATCCGTTCAATCTGCTGGTGAACTACTGGTGGCACGTGCAGGGCGGCGCCGCGGTCGGCGCGCTCTCGGGATTCGACGGGCTGCTGGTCTCGATGCTGAACCTGCGCTCGCTGCCGCAGGAAGCGCGTGCGGCCTGGCGCTCGCTGTTCGAGCATTACGTCTTCGGTGACCAGGCCGGGGTCACCGCCCACATCCCGCCGCACCGCCATGGGCTCCTCGGGGCTCTGACGCCGGCCGACGCCGCGCGGCTGCGCGAGCAGATCGCGCAGCGCCTGAAGACCGCCAAGTGATGCGGCCGCGGCTGACCGCTCCGGCACGGGTCGCCACAGTGCTGCTCGGCGCCGTGGCCGCGACGGCCGCCGTCGCCGATCCGCACACGCCGCCTGCCGATGTCATTCCGATGCCCGCCGAGGTGATGCCGCAGGCCGGCGCCTTCAGCCTTCGGGAGGGCGTTGCGATCGGCAGCGCGCAGGATTCCGGGGTGCGGCGCGTCGCGGCGTATTTCGCCGGGCTGCTGCGCACGAGCCACGGACTCGAGCTCAAGGCGCGTGCGCGGGACGACGCTGGCGCCCCGGGCGGTGGGATTCGCTTCACGCTCGATCCGGCGGCGCCGGGCCCAAGTCCCGAGAGTTACCGGCTCGAGGTGTCGCCTGAGCGGGTGGTGGTCTCGGCGCGCACCGTGCGCGGTCTTTTCTATGGGGCCGTGACGCTCTGGCAGCTCGCGAGCGCGCAGCCGCTCAACGAGGGCGCCGTGGCGCTCCCCGCGGTGCGTATCGAGGACACGCCGCGATTTCGCTGGCGCGGTCTGATGCTCGACTCCGTGCGCCATTTCCAATCCCCCGGGTTCGTGCTGCGCTACCTCGACTGGATGGCGCTGCACAAGCTCAACGTGCTCGACTGGCACCTGACCGACGATCAGGGCTGGCGGGTCGAGATCCGGCGCTACCCGCGCCTGACCCAGGTCGGCGGGTGGCGCGTGCCGGCGGGCGCGGCGGCGCGCGAGGACATCGATTCCGCCACCGGGCGGCCGCGCCTCTACGGCGGCTATTACACGCAGGCGGACGTGCGGCGCATCGTGGCGCACGCCGCGGCGCGCAACATCACGATCGTTCCGGAGTTCGACATGCCGGGGCACGCGACCGCGGCGATCGTGGCCTATCCGCAGCTCGGCGTCCTCGAGAAACCGCCCACCACGGTGCCCTCCGACTGGGGGGTCTATCCCAATCTCTTCAACGTCGACGAGCCGACCTTCACCTTCATCGACAACGTGCTCGAGGAGCTCATGGCTCTCTTTCCCGGCGAGTACATCCACACCGGGGGTGATGAGGCGGTGAAGGACCAGTGGCGTGCCTCACCTCGCATCCAGGCGCGCATGCGCGAGCTCGGCGTGCCGAGCGAGGAGGCGTTGCAGGGCTACTTCACTGCCCGCATCGGCAAGTACCTCGCCGCTCACGGCCGCCGCCAGATCGGCTGGGACGAGATCCTCGAGGGCGGCGTGCCGCCGGATGCCGCCGTCATGTCGTGGCGCGGCGTCGAGGGCGCGATCACCGCCGCCGCCCGCGGGCACGACACGGTGCTGACGCCGGCGCCGACGCTCTATCTCGACAACCGTCAGGGGAGCACGCCCGCGGAGCCGCCGGGACGCGGCACCGTCATCTCGCTCGAGGACGTCTATCGCTTCGATCCACTGCCGGGATCGCTGGCTCACGACCAGAGCCACGTGCTCGGCGTGCAGGCGAACCTCTGGACCGAGCACGTGCGCACCGAGGAGGAGGCCGCGTACATGACCTGGCCGCGCGCGGCGGCGCTCGCCGAG
>DASPSF010000035.1:0-15984 GCA_035624075.1 Steroidobacteraceae bacterium
GCACCGGTTGGCAGAAGAGTATCCAGAAGATGCGCGACAAATTCGGCGCGCCGCTCAGCGACGAGGAGGCGCGGCAGATCCTCGACTACCTCGCCGGGAGCTACGCGGGCAAACCCTAGCGTGCCAGAGCGCGTGGACGCACCAGCCTTCAGCATCGGCGGCATCGATCACATCGTGCTGCGCGTGCGCGACCTGGCGCGCGCGCTGGAATTCTACCGCGACACGCTCGGCTGCGCCGTGGAGCGCGAGCAGCACGCGCTCGGCCTCACCCAGCTGCGCGCCGGTCGCAGCCTCATCGACCTCGTGACCGCCGACGGGCCGCTCGGGCGGCGCGAGGCACGCGCCGGCCTGCTCGCGCCGAACGTCGAGCACTTCTGCCTCACCATCGTGCCCTTCGATGAAGCCACGCTGCGCTCGCACCTCGCGGCGCACGGCATCGAGGCCGGCGAGGGCGCCGAGCGCTATGGCGCCGAGGGCGAGGGGCGCTCCCTCTATATCGAGGATCCGGACGGCAACCGGGTCGAGCTCAAAGGCAGGCGGACATGAGCCTCAAAGGCAAGACACTCTTTATAACGGGCGCCAGCCGCGGCATCGGCCTGGCGATCGCGCTGCGCGCGGCGCGCGACGGCGCCAATATCGCGGTCGCTGCCAAGACCGCCGAGCCGCACCCGAAGCTCGCCGGCACCATCCACACCGCGGCGGCCGAGATCGAGCGTGCCGGAGGCAGGGCGCTGCCGCTGGTGGTGGACGTGCGTGACGAGGCCAACGTGGCAGCCGCGGTGCGCCAATGCGCCGAGGTCTTCGGCGGCATCGACATCTGCGTCAACAACGCCTCGGCGATCAATCTCGCCTCGACCGAGCAGATCGACATGCGCCGCTACGATCTCATCCAGCAGATCAATACCCGCGGCACCTTCGTCACCACGCGCGCCTGCGTGCCGTACCTGAAGCGCGCCGCCAATCCCCACGTGCTGACCCTGTCGCCGCCGCTCGATCTCAAGCCGCGCTGGTTCGCCCCGCACCTCGCCTACTCGCTGTCGAAATACGGCATGTCGCTGTGCATGCTGGGAATGGCCGAGGAGTACCGGCAGGCCGGCATCGCCTGCAACTCGCTCTGGCCGCGTACCACCATCGCCACGGCGGCGGTGGAATTCGCGCTCGGCGGACCAGCCATGATGCGCCGCTCGCGCAAGCCCGAGATCGTCGCGGATGCCGCGCACGTGATCCTCAGCCGGCCGGCGCGCGAGTGCAGCGGGTGTTTCTTCATCGACGACAGCGTGCTCTACGAGGCGGGCGTACGCGACTTCGGCGCCTACAGCGTCGAGCCGGGCGGGCCGCTGCTCGCCGATCTCTTCATCGCGCCTGAGCTGCCGCCGCCTCCGGGAGTGCAGCTGGAGTTCATGCCATGACCGCCGCGCCGGTCAATCGCCGCATCGTGCTCGCGCGCCGCCCGCAGGGCGCGCCGGTTCCGGAAGACTTTCGCCTCGAGGAGGTCGCAGTGCCGGCGCCGGCGGCGGGGCAGGTGCTGCTGCGCACGCGCTTTCTCTCGCTCGATCCCTACATGCGCGGCCGCATGAGCGATGCGCCGTCCTACGCCCCGCCGGTCGCGCTCGGCGCGCCGATGGCCGCGCAGACAGTGAGCGTCGTCGAGGCCTCGCAGAACCCGGCCTGGAAGGTGGGCGAGCTGGTGGTCGCCAACGTCGGCTGGCAGGACTACGGGGTGTCCGACGGGCGTGATCTGGTGAAGATCGACCCCTCGCTCGAGCGCCCGTCCTACGCCCTCGGTGTGCTCGGCATGCCGGGGCTCACGGCCTACGTGGGACTGCTCGATATCGGCGAGCCCAAGGCCGGCGAGACGGTCGTGGTCGCCGCGGCTACCGGCGCGGTCGGCTCGGTGGTCGGACAGATCGCCAAGCTCAAGGGCTGTCGCGTCGTGGGCGTCGCCGGCGGCGCGGCCAAGTGCGACTACGCCGTGGACGTACTCGGCTTCGATGCCTGCCTCGACCACCGCGCGCCGGAGCTGCGCGAACGGCTCGCGGCGGCGTGTCCGAAGGGGATCGACGTCTATTTCGAGAGCGTGGGCGGGGAGGTGCTGTACGCCGTGATGCCGCTGCTCAACGTGGGCGCACGCGTGCCGCTCTGCGGGCTCATCGCCTGGTATAACCTCGAGAAGCTGCCCCAGGGCCCCGACCGCACGCCGGCGCTGCTCTCGACGGTGCTGCGCTGGCGCATCAAGATCCAGGGATTCATCATCTTCGACCACTACCACCGCTTTCCCGCCTTTACCAGGGACATGAGCGAGTGGCTGCGCACGGGGAAAGTGCGCTACCGGGAAGAGATCATCACGGGTCTCGAGCATGCGCCCCGCGGGCTCATCGGGCTGCTCGCGGGCGAGAACTTCGGCAAGCTCGTGGTGCGGGTCTGAAAGGGGATGGGCGTGGCGGATCGCATCACGGTGTCGTGGGTGTTCGATATCATCTCGCCCTTTGCCTATCTCGGCTTGCGCGATCTCGAGCGCCTGCCGGCGCACGTCGACCTCAGGTTCGTGCCGGTGCTGCTCGCCGGCATACTGTCGCACTTCGGGCAGAAGGGGCCCGCGGAGATTCCCTCCAAGCGCCGCTTCACCTACCGCTTCGTCCTGTGGCGTGCCCGGCAGATGGGCTTAGCCGTGCGTTTTCCTCCCGCGCACCCCTTCAACCCGCTCGCGGCACTGCGCCTGATTCTCGCCGCCGGGAGCAGCCGGCGCGCCGCCTCGGTGGTGCTCGATGCCGTGTTCCGTGACGGCCGCGACGTGAGCGACCCTCGGGTGATCGCCGAGCTCGCGCAGGAGCTCGGGGTCGCCGATGCCGGGCGCGCGGTGAGCGATTCGAGGGTGAAGCAGCAGCTGCGCGAGAACACCGACTGGGCGATCTCGCTCGGCGTGTTCGGCGTGCCCACCCTGGTCGTCGGCCGGGAGCTCTTCTGGGGACACGACGCCTTCGGCATGGCCCTCGACTACCTCGAGGACCCCGCGTCGTTCGAGGGCCGCGAGATGCAGGCCGTCGACAGGCTGCCGGTCGGCGTGGAGCGCGCAAAATGAGCTGCGGCGTCCGGCGCGTGCTCGTGCTCGCGCTGGCGCTGCTCACCGGGCCGGCGGCCGCGGCGGCCACGGACTACTGGGCTTATCAGTACAAGAACATCGACGTCACCGTGGCGGGCAGCGCGAGCTACGCGCAGCACGTCGCGCGCAACGCCGACCGGCTCGGGACCGCGCTCAGCCAGATTCTCAGCTTCAGGAGCGATCCGCCGCTGCCGACCCACATCTATGTCATCCCGGATGAGCAGATCGTGGAGCTGCTCGGATCGAGCGGCAGCTCGAATTACAGCAGCTCCGGCTACGACGCCACGATCATCGCGAGCCGCGGGACGGGCAGTGGCGATGAGTACTGGGGTGTCTACTTCGGCTACGTCGGGAGCCTGCTGGCCGGGGACCGCGCGCAGCGCTATCCCTACTGGTTCCGGCTCGGGGTCCCGGAGGTGTTTGCCTCGACCGAATTCGACCACGATCGCATCAGGACCGGCGGCATCGCTCCCGGGTATGCGCTCACGGTCGCGAGCGGCACGCTGATTCCCCTCAGGACCTTCCTCGCCCTGGGGGAGCAGGATCCGCAGCTGCAGAGCGAGATGTACGCGGCCGAGAGCTGGTTCCTCACCCGCGAGGTGCTGGTCGAGAGCCGCTATCGCCACGAGTTCAGCAACTACCTGGCGCTCGTGCAGCAGGGCAGGAGCTCGCCGGCTGCGTTCGCGGCGAGCTTCAACGTGAGCTACGAGGTGCTCGACAAGATGCTGCGCGCCGATCAGCGTGTCGCAGCACATGTCTTCCTGCTCTCGAGCCCCGAGGACCGGAGCCCCGACGCCGCCCCTCCGCGCACGCTCGCGCCGCCCGAGGTTCAGGCGCGCCTCGCGCTGCTCAACCTGAAGACGGGCCGGCGCGCCCAGGCGCTGCGGCTGGCGCTGGCGGCGCTCAAGGATGACCCCGCCAATGAGCAGGCGCTGCGGGTGGTGGCGGAGGCCCAGCTCGAGCAGGGCGACTACCCGGCCTCGTTCGCCGCGGTGGATCGGCTCTCGGCCGGCACGCTCTCGCCCGCGGGCATGGCCGACTGTGCCGGGATCCTGACGGTGCTCGCCTCGGCGGTGAGCGCCGGTCACGTCGTGCTGCCGGTGGACTCACCGACGCTGCTCAGGTTCGTGCAGCGCTACTACCAGAGTGCCATCGACGCCAACCCCGAGGACCTGCGATCCTGGGCGGGGCTGGCGGGCTTCTACGGGGCGCAGCGCGATGCCGCCGCCGCCCGAGCGCTGCTGCCCGGAGCCTCGCAGGCTCTGGCGCGGCACCCGGGCAACGTGAATCTCGCTTACGCGCTCGCCCACATGTGTGCGCAGACCCAACAGTGGGACTGTGCGCTCAAGTACGCCGCCGCCTGGCGCGAGAACGCGCTCACCGAGGCCAACCGCGCCGAGGCCGCGGCCTTCGAGTCGCACCTGAGCGCGTACCGCCAGCGCCTCGCCAGTGCGCCTGCGGCGGACGCCTCCACGCCGCCGGCGCACAATTGATTCACCGCCGCTGATATATCAGGCGGGTGCCCGGCGCACGCCGCGGCCGCAGCCCCGAAGAGCTGTTGCGTGCGGCCCGAGGGCCGCTATATATTATCGACAAGATAATATTAACCACTGGCCGCTCTCCCGACGCGTGTTAGCTTGAACCGCGACGCGACCTTGACCCGGGCTTCCCGCCTCACGGCGGCGCTTTGCCGCGGGTCGCTGCTCGCCTGGCTGCTGCTGATGCAACACCCCGCCGCGGCCACGGCGGCGCCCGCACCCCCGGCCCGGATCGACCTCGACAGCTTCGACGCCATGAAAAAGAGCGTCGCCCTGCCCGACGGCGAGACGCTCGCCTACCTCACGATGGGAGACCCGGCGGGCCCGCCGGTGGTGCTGATCCACGGCTACACCGACAACGCCCGCGACTGGGTGCCGCTCATTCCTTATCTCTCGCCGCACCTCAGGCTGATCGTCGTCGACCTGCGCGGCCACGGCCGATCGGGCAAGCCCGACTGCTGCTATACGCGCCTCGACTTCGCCTACGACATCAAGCTGTTGCTCGATGCGCTGCACATCGAGCGCGCCGACATCGTCGGTCACTCCCTCGGCAGCATCATCGCGCAGACCTTCGCCGAATTCTGGCCGGAGCGCACCGGGCGGGTGGTGCTGATCTCTTCGAGCGGTGGGCGGCGGGCGGGCACCACGCTGCCGCCGCCGAAGTTCGACTACGCGGCGGCGATCCGGCAGTTGAAGGAGCCGATCGACCCCGACTCGCAGTTCATGATCGAGTGGTGGTCGTCGCCGACCCCGGTCGACCCCGACTTCATCCGCCGCCAGCGCCAGGACGCAGCGGCGATCCCGCTGCGCGTATGGCTCGCAATCCTCGACCAGGGACTCGTGGACACGGATCTGCAGCGGACGCTGCCGCGGCTCAAGGCCCCGGCGCTGCTCATCTGGGGCAGCGCCGATCCGATCATGGAAGAGGAGGTGAGGCAGACGCTGCGCGAGGCGCTGCCGCAGGCCGAGGTGAGGATCTTCCCGGGACTGGGGCACAACCCGTTCTGGGAGGAGCCGGCGCAATGTGCGGCGGTCATCAATGGTTTTCTGACGGCGACGCCCGCGGGACACGCGAACCCGTCCTGACGGCGGATCCGCTGCTACGTTCACATGGCGGAGGGATGACTCACATGAAATTCACCGGATCGCGGCACGGATCGAGGCCTTGGCCAAATACGGGCTCGCTCGCCGCAGGCGCGGCCGCGGCGCTGCTGCTGGCATTCACAGTGCCCGTGCCCGCCCAGGAGCAGAAGCAGGCGGAGAGCGGCGCCGAAGCGGGCGGCGAAGTCGAGACCATCATCGTGAGCGCCCGCAAGCGCGCGGAGTCGATCGCCGAGGTGCCGACCAGCATCACGGCGTTCACGCCCGAGACGATCAAGGACTACAACGTCCAGTCGTTCTCCGACTACGCCACCAAGACGCCCGACCTGTCGTTCACCTACGGCGGCGGGCCCACCGGCATCGCGGATGCGCGCACCGTCTCGGTGCGCGGCATCACCGGGCAGAACCTGTTCGGCACCGCGGGCGCCACCGGCTTCTACATCGATGACACGCCGGTCCCGGGCTCGCTCGATCCGCGCGTGGTGGACCTCGCCAGTATCGAGGTCCTCAAGGGGCCGCAGGGGACGCTGTTCGGCGAGAGCTCGCTCGGCGGCAACGTGCGCCTCATCACACGGGCGCCCGATACCGGTAACTCGGGCCTCGGCTATATGTACCAGGCGGGCGCCACCTCGGGCGGCGGCAGCCCGGATGGTGGCGGCAACCTCATCGGCAACATCGTGCTGGTGCCGGGCACCGCCGCGCTGCGCTTCGTGGCCTTCGCCAACTGGGACGCGGGTTACCTCAACCGCAGTTTCCCCACCGCGGCCGGCGGACCGGGCGCCGACGATCCGTTTGCCGACGTGCCGCGCACCAGCAAGGGCGACCAGGGCCAGGAGCAGACGCTCGGCGGCTCGGCGGCGCTGCTGGTGCACGCGACCGACCAGCTCGACGTGAAGCTGCGGGTGATGTTCCAGGACTCCTACGACAAGGGCTTCCCGGCGACCTTCGCGCCGCTGCCAGAGTTCGAGCCCATCTACACGCTCGACCGGGCCTTCGACGTTCAGCCCTGGGCTTCCGACAGCTGGACCATGCCGACCCTCGACTTCAAGTACTCGGGCGCGGGCTTTCAGGTCGTGTGGGCCAACAGCTTCTTCTACCGTCATACGCACGACGTCGAGGACTCGACCTACGGCACGGAGCAGGTGCTTGCCGGGCCGTTCTACGGGGTGGCGGGCCTGCCGGCGCAACCGTATCTGTGGGTCGGGGACCGCACTCACGACCAGGTGGCGAGCGAGGCGCGCCTGAGCTTCGATCCCATCCACAACTGGAGCGGCACGGTCGGAGTGTTCTACTCCAACACCCATACGCGCTTCACCATCCCGCCGACCTACGCGCAGGGACTGACGAACGCCACCTCCTTCGGCGTGCCCGCGGAGAGCGTCTGCGGGCCGAACCCCTGCCCGCCGAACGAGATCTGGACGCAGACCAACCCCGGCACCGAGGAGGACAAGTCGATCTTCGGCGAGGTCTACTACAAGTTCCTCGACCAGTGGACGCTGACCCTCGGCGGCCGCCAGTACTGGCTCAACCAGACCACCGACTACACCGCGGACGGCTTCCTCAACTTCGGCCAGACGGCGAGCGACCCGCAGCAGAACAGCCAGTCGGGCTTCAACCCGAAGGTGGCGCTCGCCTTCCAGGCGAACCAGGCGACCATGGTGTACGCCTCGGCGTCGAAGGGCTTCCGCGCCGGCGGGGCGCAGGCCAACTTCCCGGGCTGCTCGCTGCCGACGCTGCCGGTCGACGACATCACGCACATCAAGTCCGACACGCTCTGGACTTACGAGCTCGGCACCAAGGTGCAGCTGCCGAGCGTGCTGATCTCGGCCGCCGCCTACGACATCGAGTGGAGCAACCTCGAGCAGCAGTTCGCGTTGCCCTGTGGCTTCTACGTGCAGCTGAACGGCGGCAAGGCCGAGGTCAAGGGCGGGGAGTTCGAGGCTTCGGGGCGCCTGGCGCCGGGGCTCAATTTCCGGCTGGGGCTCGGCTATGAGGACACCGACATCAACGAACCCGGCAACCTCGCCCTGGTGGGCGTGCTGCCCGGGACGCGCGTGAGCGGCGTCCCCGCCTTCACCGGCTCAGTCGGCCTGGTGTACTCGCACGGGCTCGGCGCCGATTCCCAGGGCTTCGCATCCGCGGACTACAGCTACCAGGGCAACAGCATCTCGCTGCTGGTCGGCGGCTCGGGCGCGGAGGCGACCCGCGCCGGGTTCGGCCTCGTCAACCTGCGCTTCGGGGTCGATCAGGGGGACATGGAGTACTCGCTCAACGTCCGCAATCTCTTCAGCGCCAGGCCGAACCTCGGCGATATCGGCTACATCGGCTACGCGCAGTACGACGCGCTCGGGAACGTGATTCCGCAGGTGGCGACGTTGCCGCCAGTGACCGTGATGTTCCAGGTGACGAAGTCGTTCTGAGCGAGGTCGGCGGCGAGCGGCGTCAGCCCCTCGCCGCCTGCCGCGCCGGAGGAGCCCCGGCCGAGCCTTCGGCCCAGGCGTGCAGCAGCTCGAGCTGCAGCGCGAGCTGCCGCGTCTGCGCCTTGGGCGGCCAGTCGCCGATGTTGGCGACCGCACTCGCTGTGAGCCCGTTGATGAAGGTGACCAGCGAGCGCAGCACGTGCTCGCGCGTGGCGGCCGGCCACTTCGACCACTCCGGCCAGCACTGCGCCAGGCAGCGCTCGAACAGGCGCAGGTACTCGCGGTGCACCCAGGCGTTGATGCGCTTCAGGCGCTTGTCGGCGGAAACCTGGCCCCAGAACGTGGTCCAGAAGGCGCACTCGATGCGCCGGTGCGCATCGACCGGCAGCGCCTCGGTGAGCAGCGTCAGCAGGTCGGGCGGCGCACCGGCGGCTGCCGGGCGCGAGAGGCGCTCCTCGATCCGCCGCAGGATGAGGCGCAGTGCCGCGATGATGATGTCCTGCTTGCTGTCGAAGTAGTGCGCCAGCATGCCGGTGGTGTAGCCCGCTTCGCGGGCGATGAGCACCATGCTCGCCTGATCGAAGCCGTGCTCGGCCACCACCCGGCAGGCGACCAGCGCGATCTCATCCCGGCGCTGCGCGTGGTCGACGATCTTGGGCATGGGGTGCTCCTAGGGGTCGAGGCCGACGTCGGCGGCCGCGGCCCGCCGCCGGTCGTGCTCGAGATCCATCGAGCGGCAGCAGAACAGATAGACGGCGGCGGCCACCGGCAGACCCACCAGCATGGCGATGTCGGCCTTGCCGAGGGCCCGCGCCACCGGGCCGGCGTAGATGTCGGTGCTGAAGAACGGGATCATGACGATGAAGCCGATGAAATAGGCGGTCAGGCCGCGCCAGTTCCAGTGGCCGTACATGCCGCGGGAGTTGAAGATCTCGCGGATCGAGTAGTGCCCCTTGCGCACCAGGTAGAAATCCACCAGGTTGATCGCGGTCCAGGGCGTGAACAGGTACAGCAGCAGCGACAGGTAATCCTGGAAGCGCGCCACGAAGTTGCCGGAGGAATTGAGCGCGAGCAGCGTACTGGCAAACAGCGCGACCGCGAGGCTCGCGAGGCGCTTGGCCGCGGTGCACTTGAGCGGCCGGACCGTATCGGCGACCGAGAGCAGCGTGAGCGAGGCGCCGTAGAAGTTGAGCGAGGTGATGGTGACCAGGCCGAGCAGCGCGCCCGCGATCAACACCTTGCCGAGCCCGGGGATGACCGCGTCGGCGGCGTGCTCCATGGCGGCGGCCACGTCCAGCCTCGGCGCCATCGCCGCCGCCACAGTTCCGACCAGCATCATCCACGCCCCGCCGATGAAGGCGCCGAGGTAGGTCCACCAGAACGACTCGCGCACCCCGACGTCGCGCGGCAGGTAGCGCGAGTAGTCCGAGACGTAGATCGACCAGCTCAGCTGGTAGGAGGCGGCGGCGAAGATCTGCGCGAGGAACGGCACGACGCGAAAGCCGCCCGCATCCCACTGCGCCGCCGAGAAGCGCAGCGTCAGGAGCCCGCCGAGCGTGAACACGGTGAGAATCGCGATCATGAGATACGCGAAGCCGCGCTGCGCGCGGTGGATCTGGTCGTAGCCGACCGCGGCCAGGCTCACCGCGAGCAGCGCGAACAGGATGATGGCGGGCGGGGAGGTCGCGGCGATTGCCGGCGTCAGCTGGTGCAGCGCCTGCGCAGCCAGCACCTGGTTGAAGGCGTTGTAGCCGATGTAGGCCACCAGCGCGACCGCCCACACCAGCAGCGCCCCGGTGTAGCCGAACTGCGGGCGCGACTGGATCATCTGCGGGAGTCCCAGCTGCGGTCCCTGGGTCGAGTGAAACGCCATGAAGAAGGTGCCGAGCGCGTTGCCGATCAGCACCGCGACCGCGGTCCAGAGCAGATTGCCGCCGAGCGTGATGCCGAGCACGCCGACCGCGAGCGTCGCGAGATGCGCATCGCCCGAGAACCACACCGGCCATAGATGCCAGACCTTGCCGTGCCGCTCGGCGAGCGGCACGTAGTCGATCGAGCGCGTCTCGATGAGCTTAGCTTTGGCCATACCCCTGGCGCCGCGCACCCGCCGCGGCCGCTTTTTATATCATGACCCCAACATTATGGGGCGGCGGGCTTCGTGCCGGGCGCGCGCGCTGCGCTGCGCGGCACGACCTCGGCGCCGGGAACCTTGGGCTCGTCGTCGACCATCTGCGCCGGGAAACCCTCGCCGAGCACCCGCACGCCGCAGGCCTCCTCGAGGCGGCGGATGATGTTGGGCGAGTGCTCGCGCGGCCCGTAGCGGCGCGCGCCGTCCTCGAACAGGCTCAAGACCAGCGGTGAGAGCTCGAGCGGCACGTGGTGCGCGCGTGCCAGCGCATCGAACAGCCCGACGTCCTTCACCACCAGGTCCATGGTGAAGTTGATGTCGCGGCTGCCGTTCAGGATCACCTGCGACTCGGTCTCGTGCACGAAGGAGTTGCCCGAGGAGATGCGGATGCCTTCGTAGGTCATGTTGAGGTCGAGGCCCGCGACCTTCGCCACGGTGAGCGCCTCGGCGAGCGCCGCCAGCTGCACCGTGCACAGGTAGTTGGTGATCACCTTGAGGATCGAGGCCGAGCCCACGGGGCCGGTATGGAGGATGCGCCGCCCGAGAATGGCGAGCACCGGCAGCACGCGCTCGAAAGCCGCGCGGCTGCCGCCGGCGAAGATCGAGATGTTGCCGGTGGCCGCGCGGTGGCAGCCGCCGGAGACCGGACAGTCCATCGCGGTCGCACCGAGGGCCTCGACGCGCGCGGCGAGCCGCCGTGCCTCGGCGGCGTCCGTGGTGCTCATCTCCAGCCAGATCTTCCCGGCCGAGAGGCCGGCGAGCACGCCGTCCGGCGCCTCCATCACCGCGGCGGAGATGGCCGGGGAGGGCAGACAGGTGATGACGAGGTCGACGCGCTCGGCGAGCTCGCGCGCGCTTGCGGCGGCCCTGGCCCCACGGTCCACCAGCGCCGCCACCCGCTGCGGGTCGAGGTCGCGTACCGTGAGATTGGCACCGTGGCGCAGCAGGTTCCCGGCCAGCTGCCCGCCGACGTTGCCGAGTCCGATGAAACCGAGAGCGAGCTCTTTCATCGGCGTAAGATACCTCAAGCTTCATCGCCTACCGCGCCAACCGAAAAAGAAGGAGCACTACCATGTCCCCGAGGCTCGCGCTCACCGCAGTACTCCTCACCGTGATCGCCGTGGGCAGTGCCTCGAGCGGCGCTCAGCAGCCGCCCGCAGCGGCGCCGTATCCGCTCGATGACGTGCCGGACAAGATGCCGTTCGACGTCCCCTATGGAGCGCCGGTCCCGCTCGAGCGCGCCCAGGCCGCGATCGCCGCCGCCGCCGCCGAAGCCAGAAAGCACGACTGGAAGCTGTGTATCGCGGTGGTCGACTCGGGCGGCAACCTGGTCGCCTTCGAGCGCATGGATGGAGCGCAGCTCGCCTCGGTGCAGATCTCCGAGCACAAGGCGCGCGCCTCGGCCAGCTTCCGCCGCGAGACCAAGGTGTTCGAAAAGGGCATTCAGCAGAGCGGCAACCTGTACATCATGACGCTCGACGGAGTGATCGGCTCGCGCGGCGGCATTCCGCTCATCGAAGGCGGCAAGCTGATCGGCGCCATCGGCTGTTCCGGTGGCACGGGCTCGCAGGACGAAGTGGCCTGCAAGGCCGGGGTCGCCGCCATCATCAAGTGAGGCAGTTATGCAGCAAGCCGTGCGCAAGTATCTGGCGGCGCTCGAAGCGGGTGATGCGGAGAGGGCCGCCGCGCTGTTCGTTCCCCAGGGCTGGGTGCAGTCGCCGTTCCTCGGGAAGCTCCCGGTACGCGACTTCGTGCGCAAGGTCACCAGCTCGTCCAGGGGCTCGAAGCTGACCGTCTACGACGTGCTGGTGAGCGCCGAGGGGCACCTGCGGGCGGTCGCGTATTACCTGTACGACTGGACGCTCAAGGACGGCTCGCACGTCGCCTTCGATTGCACGGACGTCTTCAACTTCGACCGCGAGAGCGGGCACATCGAATCGATCGTACTGGTCTACGACACGCAGCCGGTGCGCGGCGTGGTGGAGAAGAAATACCCCTAGCCGCGGGCGTCCCAGTATTCCTCCATGCGGCGGCGCAGGGCCGCATCCGGGAGCCGGCCGTGGGCCGCGCCCTGATTGTCCTCGAGGTGCGCGAGCTGCGTGGAGCCGGGAATCGCGCAGGTAATCGCGGGGTGGCCGATCACGTACTTGAGGAAATACTGCGCCCAGCTCGCGACGTCGATGTCGGCCGCCCACGGAGGCAGCGCGCGGCCCGCGGCCTGGCGGAACAGCGAGGAGCGGCCGAAGGGGAGGTTTGCCAGTACCGCGATCTTGCGCTCGAGCGCGAGCGGCAGGATGGTCTCGGCCGCCTCGCGGTTGGCGATCGAGTAGTCCACCTGGACGAAGTCGAGGCGATAGTTGCGCATGCAGTCGGCGAGCTCGGCATGCTGACCGCCGCGCGAGGTGGTCACGCCGAGGTAGCGGATGCGTCCCTCCTGCTTCCACCGCTGCATCTGCGGCAGGAGCTCGGCGGTGCCGTTCAGGTTGTGGACCTGCAGCAGCTCGACACGCCGGGTCCGCAGGCGCTCGAGCGAGCGCGCAAAGTTCTCCGAGCCCCGCGAGGCGCCGCCCGACATCTTGGTCGCGAGAAACATGCGATCGCGCAGACCGAGGCTCTCGAGCGCCTCGCCGATCAGGGCCTCGCTGTCACCGTAGTCGTCGGAGGTATCGATGACCACGGCCCCGAGCTCGCTCATGCGCTTGAGCTCCGCGCGGATTTCGGCGCGCACGCTGTTGCGGAAGGCATCGGTACCGATGCCGATCGCCGGCAGCCATTGCGCGCTCGACGGGATCGCCTTGGCGATCAGGCGCTGCGAGGCGGTCGGGGCGCTGGTGATCGGTGGACCGCCCGGGGTCGGGGCGGTGCTGCCCGTCGGGGGATCGGCGCTCCGCAGCGGGCCGCTGCAGAGCACGCCGACGCCGGTCGCGACGCCCGCGGCCAGAAATCCGCGGCGCGTGACGCTCCAATCCGCTGCACGGGCCATGAGAGCTCCGCTGGTGTGCGCCGATGATGGCATGGATCGCGCGCGTATTTTAGTCTGAAGCGTCATGTCACCCGTCAGCCGCCGCCGCTTCAGCGCCCTGGCTGCCGCCTGCGCCTTCATCGGGGCGCGCGGCGCCCGCAGCGCGACGGCGCGCGACCAGTCGGCCGGGGCGGCTCTGTTCGACGTCCAGCTCGCGAGCGGCGTGCGTGTCGCGATGCGCGACGGCGTGCATCTCGCCACCGACGTATATCGCCCCGCGCGCGGCGCTGTCGCCGCCGCCGGCCGCTTTCCGACGATCCTCGAGCGCACGCCCTACGGGCGGAACGTCACCTACTTCCGCGATATCACGGCGAGCGACCCCAAGCCGAAATCGCGCGCCGAGGTCGCGGCGTACTACGTGCGCCACGGCTACGTCGTGATCTTCCAGGATTGCCGTGGCCGCCACGACTCCGAGGGCGAGTTCGTCAAGTACCTGAGCGAGGGCGCGGACGGCTTCGACACCTGCCGCTGGATCGTGGCACAGCCCTGGAGCGATCGGCGCATCGGCACGATGGGACTCTCCTACGCGGCGCACACCCAGGTCGCGCTCGCCTGTCTGAATCCACCGGGCCTCGAGGCGATGTACGTCGACTGCGGCGGCTTCTCGAACGCCTACCAGGGCGGCATCCGCCAGGGAGGCGCGTTCGAGCTCAAGCAGGTCACCTGGGCCTACAACTTAGGGCTGGAGAGTCCCGAGGTGCAGCAGGACCCGCGCCGCCTGGCCGCGCTCAAGGCCGTCGATCTCAAGGCGTGGTTTGCCAGCATGCCGTGGAAGCGCGGCCATACGCCCCTCAGCCTCATTCCCGAGTACGAGAGCTATGTGTACGAGCAGTGGGAGCACGGCACCTTCGATGCGTACTGGAAGCAGCTCGGCCTCTATGCGGCCGGGTTCTACGCACAGTTCGCCGACGCGGCGATGGTGCACGTCTCGGGCTGGTACGACGCCTATGCGCGCACGGCGACCGAAAATTACCAGGGGCTCTCGCGGGCCAGGCGCGGCCCGGTGAAGCTCATCATGGGACCATGGACGCATGGCGCCCGCTCGACGACTTACGCGGGCGAGGTCGACTTCGGCGCGCATGCGACCCTCGATGCCGATGGCGGCGATCTCTTCGCCCGGCGCCTCGCCTGGTTCGATCGCTACCTGAAGGGCGTGCGCCCGGCCGCGGCGCAGGCGCCCGCCGTGCGCATCTTCGTCATGGGCGGCGGCAGTGGCCGCAGGAACGCGGCGGGCCGGCTCGAGCATGGCGGGCACTGGCGCAGCGAGCCCGACTGGCCGCTTCCCGATCAGCAGCCGACCGCTTTCTACCTGACGTCCGAGGGTCGGCTGTCGACGACCGGGCCAGCGCCCTCTGCCGAGCCCATGAGCTACGACTTCGACCCAGGGCACCCGGTGCCCACCATGGGCGGTACGGTCACCTCCGGCGAGCCGCTGATGCGCGGCGGCGGTTACGATCAGCGCGAGAGCCCCGATTTCTACGGCTCGCGCCCGCCTTACCTCCCGGTGGCGGCGCGTCCCGATGTGCTGGTGTTCGAGACCGAGCCGCTCACCGAGGACACCGAGGTCACGGGCGCGATCGAGGCGCAGCTCTGGGTCAGCTCCGATGCCGTCGACACCGACTTCACCATCAAGCTGCTCGATGTCTATCCGCCGGGCGAGGACTACCCGCAGGGCTTTGCGCTCAATCTCACCGATGGAATCCTGCGCTGCCGCTATCGCGATTCCTGGGAGCGGCCGGCGCTGATGACGCCGGGCACGGTGTACCGGATCACGGTCGCCGCGTTCCCGACTTCGAACCGCTTCGGCCGCGGCCACCGTATCCGGCTCGATGTCTCCTCGAGCAACTTTCCGCATTTCGACGTGAATCCCAACACCGGCGCGCCCGAAGGGCGGGGGCTGACACGGCGCGTGGCACGCAACACGGTCTACCTGGATGCGGAGCGGCCCTCGCACGTGGTGCTGCCCCTCATACCGCGGCGCACGTGAGGACGGTCTGGCAGGCGGACTCCCGGGCGCCGAGCTGCTGCTCGATGCCGGCTGCGGGCTCATGGCGCAGGGCACAAACTGAACGGACCGCCCAGATCCGCTTATTGTTAAGTGAACTGCGTCACGTGGGGGGATTCTTCGCTGGCCGGCGCGGCCGTTTGGCCTCAAATTTCGCCTGGGGCAGCCGACTCTTTAGCTAGAGAGAGGTGGGCTGTGCCCGGGCCTTTTCGCGATAGCCAGATCCGCTGTGGACACAACAGTAGCTGCACAGAACAACCGCCTCGTGACGGCCCCTCGGTGGGCCAACCGCCTGTTTGCCGGGCTGGTCGTTTACACCGCCGCGGGTGCCGTCCTGATGCTCACCGGCTTCGGCGGTCCGACCTTCTCGCACTACGTCCATCTGACCTGGTCGCTGCCCGCCTCGCTCACCGCGGTCCTCATCTGCGGGATCACGGCGCGTTGCGCGCCTGCCGGCGATCTGCGTCGCGCCTGGATGTTCCTCACCTGCGCGCTCGCGCTCTACTGCATCGGCGAGTGCATCGGCGCCAGCTCGTGGCTGCGTGGCTTCGACCCCTTCCCGGGTCCGGCTGACTTTGCCTACTGTGGCTTCTACCTCGCGCTGCCGGCGGCGGCGATCTTCCTGATCCGCGCGGCGGCGGTGCGCGTGCCGTGGGTCCAGCTCTCGATG
>DASPSF010000048.1:0-26055 GCA_035624075.1 Steroidobacteraceae bacterium
AGCGTCTCCTTGCGCGAGCGGTCGCCCCGGTACATCGCGCCGAGCTGCGGGATCGTCTGATGGCTCTCATCGACGATGAGCAGCGCGTTCTTCGGCAGATAGTCGAACAGGCACGGCGGCGGCTCCCCGGGCGAGCGGCCCGAGAGATAGCGCGAGTAGTTCTCGATGCCGGCGCAGTAGCCGACCTCCTTGATCATCTCCATATCGAAGCGTGTGCGCTGCTCGAGGCGCTGCGCCTCGACCAGCCGGCCGGCATCGCGCAATTCCTTCAGACGCTCGCGCAGGTCCTCGCGAATGTGGTCGACTGCGCCCACGAGACGCTCGCGCGGGGTGACGTAGTGAGTGCCGGGGTAGACCGTGAAACGCGGGACCTTGCGCGCGACCGCTCCGGTCAGGGGGTCAAACAGCGTGATCGAGTCGATCGTGTCATCGAAGAGCTCGACCCGCACCGCCTCGCGCTCGGACTCGGCGGGAAAGATGTCGATGACGTCGCCGCGCACGCGGTAGGTTCCCTGCGTGAGGTCGAGCTCGTTGCGCGTGTACTGCATGTCCGCAAGACGCCGCAGCAGCGCCCGCTGGTCCCAGCGATCGCCGCGCTTTAAGTGCAGCACCATGGCGAGGTACGCCTGCGGGTCGCCCAGGCCGTAGATCGAGGAAACGGTCGCGACGATGATCGAGTCGGGGCGTTCGAGCAGCGCCTTGGTGGCCGATAAGCGCATCTGCTCGATGTGCTCGTTCACCGAGGCGTCCTTCTCTATATAAGTGTCGGAGGACGGAACGTAGGCCTCGGGCTGGTAGTAGTCGTAATAGGAGACGAAGTACTCGACCGCGTTGTGCGGGAAGAATTCGCGAAATTCCCCATAAAGCTGCGCCGCGAGCGTTTTGTTGTGCGCGAGCACCATCGCGGGGCGCTGCACGCGCTGGATGACGGAAGCTGCTGTCATTGTCTTCCCGGATCCCGTGACCCCGAGCAGCGTTTGGTGCGCGAGGCCCTCGTTCAGGCCCTCGACGAGCTTGTCGATCGCCTGCGGCTGATCGCCGGACGGCGAGTACTCCGCTACGAGCTCGAAAGGCCGGTGTTCCGTCTGGTCCATGGAATCTTCTAATATAGCGGCTCGAGGCGACTTTCAAAGGCCCGAAGGAGTCTCCGATCTTGGCCGTCTCCCGCCGTGTCCAGCGCGTCAAGCCCTCCCCCACTCTCGCCGTCACCGCGCGCGCCGCGCGCCTCAAAGCCGAAGGCAAAGACGTCATCGGCTTGGCCGCCGGCGAGCCGGATTTCGACACGCCGGCGCCGATCGCGCAGGCAGGGACCGACGCCATCCACAACGGCTTCACCCGCTATACGAACGTCGAGGGGATCGACGAGCTCAAGGACGCGATCATCGGGAAATTCCAGCGCGACAACGCCCTCACGTACGAGCGCTCGCAGATCCTGGTCTCCGCCGGCGCCAAGCAGACGATCTACAACCTCTGCATGGCGCTGCTCGACCCGGGCGATGAAGCCGTGATCCCGGCGCCCTACTGGGTCTCCTACCCCGACATGGTGCTGCTCGCGGACGGGCTCCCGGTCATGCCGCTCGCAGGCTTTGCACAGGGTTACAAGATCACCCCACGCCAGCTCGAGGCGGCGATCACGCCGAAGACGCGGCTCGTGATCCTGAACAGCCCCTGCAATCCCAGCGGCGCGGCCTACACGCGCGCCGAGCTCAAGGCGCTCGGCGAAGTGCTGATCGAGCATCCGCGCATCGTGATCGGCACCGACGACATGTACGAGAAGATCTACTGGGGAGCGGAGCCCTTCTGCAGCCTGGTGACCGCGGTCCCCGAGCTCAACGCGCGCACCGTGACCATCAACGGCGTCTCCAAAGCCTACGCCATGACGGGCTGGCGCATCGGTTACTGCGGGGGACCGAAGGAAATCATCGCGGCGATGGCGACGATCCAGGGCCAGTCGACCTCCAACGCGTCCAGCATCTCGCAAAAGGCCGCGGCGGCCGCACTCAACGGCGATCAGAGCTGCGTCGCCAAGATGACCCATGCGTTCAAGGAGCGCCGGGACTTCGTGGTGCGTGCGCTCAATGCCATGCCCGGCGTCAGCTGCCTGCCGGGGGATGGGACCTTCTACGCGTTTGCGGAAGTCTCACGCGCGATGGCAGCCCTCGGCTGCCGCGACGACAACGAGTTTGCGGAGCTCCTCCTCAACGATGCGGGCGTGGCGGTCGTGCCGGGCTCGGGCTTCGGGGCTCCCGGTCACGTGCGGCTTTCGTTTGCCACCAGCATGCACACGCTCGAGAAGGCGCTCGACCGGATCGCGCGCATCCTGGTCACGCGCGTGGTCGCCGAGACCGCCTGACTCACCCTTGCCGGCCGCGCTTCGTTCGCGGCGGAGGGTACCAGCTGAGGCAGTGCCATGATCTGGTCCACGATCGCCGATGCGCTCGTCGTCGTCCATTTTGCTTTCACGGCCTTCGTCATCTTCGGCGGCTTCCTCACCTGGCGCTGGCCCGGGGTCGCGCTGCTGCACCTGCCGGCGCTCGCCTGGGGCTGCTGGATCGAGGTGTCGCACTCGGTCTGCCCGCTCACTCCGCTCGAGAATCACTGGCGCCACCTTGCGGGCGAGGCGGGCTATCGCGAAGGCTTCCTCGCACATTACCTGGTACGGGTGCTCTACCCGCCCGGGCTCACCCGGCACGTCCAGTACGAGCTGGTGGCGCTTCTCATCGCGGTCAACCTGTTGGCCTATGTCGGGCTCCTCCGGGGCAGCGTTGGGAGGTGCTCTCGGCGTAGAGCTAGTTAGGCACTTGCCTAACTATTGCCAAAATGGACCCTGCGTCGCCCAACGCACTTCCTTGACTCCGCGAAGGCCCGTACCTGAGAATCCGCGCCCTTCACAAGTCCCGCCCGGTTCCCCGGTAGCTCAGCGGTAGAGCAGACGACTGTTAATCGTCTGGTCGTTGGTTCGATTCCAACCCGGGGAGCCAATTCGTTATTTGTCAATTAGTTAGAATAACTTCATTATTTATTCTCTAGCCCGCTGCACGAAAAAGGCCAACCTCTTGCGTGCAGCCTCGCAGATGGACTCACGCCCCGAGTGCATGCGTAATTTCGCACCTTCCTGCGGCTCCTTACAGCTGACTCCGCCGTGCCTGTCCGAGCGCGGCGGCCCCTGGGGCTGACTTGCAACCCGTCCCTTACGTCCGTCGCATACGCTGGCTGCCCGACGGAGCAAGCGAGTTTCTGAGCAGCGGCGCCAACCGGATCGCGCTCTCGACGGCCTTTCGGGGCACGCTCGCCACCGTCGTGCCGCTCGCGCTGCTGCCGCACTTGGGTCCCGCGGGCCTGGCATACCCTGCGGTGTTGGGAGCGCTTGCGACCTCGCTGGTCGATGTTGGGGGTCCGTACCGCTCCCGACTCGAGGCCATGCTCGCGCAGGCCCTCGGCGGCTCGGCTCTGCTGCTCCTGGGCGCGGCCGCCGAAGGACGTTGGTGGCTCGCCGCGGCCGTGATGGCGGCCATCGGAGTGCTCTCCGGTCTCATCCGCGGCATCGGCCCATCCGGCCCCTCGCTCGGAACCAACATGGCGGTGGCCTTTCTCGTCGGCCTGCAGTTGGCGATGCTGCCCGGATCGCATCCAGGCCTTTGGGCCGCGGGCTATGCCGTAGGTGGGCTTTGGACGGTGGGAATTGCGCTCGCGTTCTGGCAGTTGCGCCCTTATCGCCGTCTCGAGCAGGAGGTTGCTGCCGCCTGGGAGGCGGTCGCTGCGCTCCTCGCAGTACCCGCTGCAGCCCGGAATGCGAGCGCCGTCGGCCGCCTGCGTCGCGAGCAGCAGCTCGGAACACTGCACGCCGCCGCCGTCGCCGCCCTGGAGCACTCCCGTGAGGTGCTCGGTGAGATTCGCGCGGGTATGGCCGGTCCCGGCACCACTGTCGCCCAGCTGCTGGTACTGATCGATGCGGCAGCGGCCATGACGGGCACCGCGATCTCGATCTGTGAGCTCAGGGCAGAGTCCGGGACCAGCGCGCATCTGGCGAACGCTTGCCGCGCTGTTGCCCGCGTCCTGCTGGCGGGCAAGGGTGAGCTGCACCTCGCCGGGCTGCGCGATCACTTGCCTGGGCATCCGGCCGATGGTTTACCACCCGAGGAGCTCGCCGCGTTGAATCACGCGTTGCGCAGTCTCGACATCGCCGAGGAGGCGCTGCGCGCCCTCTTTGGCATCAGACATCGCCTGCCGGACCTCCTCCGACTTCCCTTCGCGCACCGCTTGCCGCGCGGCTCGGTGCTCCGTGCGCTGCGCGCGCACGTCACTCCGCGCTCGGCGCTCTTCCGGCACGCCACACGAGTGGCGGTCGTGACGGCGCTCGATGCCGCCGTGCTCGTGCAGCTCCGCCTGCCGCACGGCATCTGGCTGCCGCTGACATCACTCACCATCCTGCAGCCCGAGTACGGGAGCACGGTCAGCCGCGCCCTGCACCGGACCCTCGGTACCATCGGCGGCGCGGTGATTGCCGGCGCGCTGCTCGCGACGGTGCACGGCACGTACGCCTACGATGCCTGCCTTGCGCTCCTGCTGTTTGCGACCTTTCTGCTGATTCGCCGCAACTATGGATACGGCATCACGTTCCTCACTCCGATCATCATTCTCCTGATCAGCCGCGGCAGCCTCGACCCCTGGGTCGACCTCGCCGAGCGCGTCGGCTACACACTGGCGGGCGCGGTGCTGGCGCTCGCGGCCGCCTATCTGCTATGGCCCCGCTGGGAGCGCGATCTGCTGCGCGATCGGCTGGTGCGCGCGCTGCGGGCGCTGCGCGATTACCTCGACGGAGTATTGCGGCAGCTCGCAGAGAGCCCGGTGAACCCCGGGAATCTCGACCCGCTACGGCGTCAGGCAGAGATTGCGGTGGCGAACGCCGAGGCGGGACTGCAGCGGATGCGGGCGGAGCCCGCCGAGCGCGCCGCGCTGCAGGGTGTTGCCTTCGCCCTCCTGGTCCACCTCAACCGCCTGTGCCGGCACACGATCATGCTGTCGCTGCAGCACCCGGGAACCCCACTACCCTCGCAGCCCGTGAGCGAATTGTGCCGGCTCACCGCCGCGGTGCTGGATGATCTCAGCAAGGTGATCGGCCAGGGGCGCATGCCCGTGCCTTGGCCGAGCCTTCAAGTTCAGCTCGAAGAGCTGGTGTCGCAGCTCAACCCCGGCGCGCCGACTGAGTCGAGTCCCGTCAGCGAACTGCTGGGCCGCATCGCCAGTGATCTCCTGGGACTGCTCGGCGCGGCTGGCTATCGCCGCGACATCGACGCCTTTTCCGCCAGTACGCCCACCTCAACACCACTTCGGATCAGGCGATAGCTTGCACCTCGAGACGCCGGCACCGACCATCCGTCTCCGTCCATTCGCACGTCGCCTGCGAGCCCTCCCGCTCCCATCTCATCCAGGTTCCATCCCTGAATTGAATCTCCCAGAATCTATTGCCGCTCATCGTGACGCCGTCACGGACAAAGGCTCGACCGCGCCATAGCGTGAGCCGCGCGCATAGGTCGAAGGCGAACTCCTTGGCCACGTTGCCGAACAGGATCGCCGTAAGACCCGCCACCCCTACCTGAAGGACTGCGCCGCCCGTGCTCGCCACGAGTCCACTCTGTAGCTCTGCGCGCAGGCTCGCCACAATGACGATCCATCCCGTCACGCGGCAGACACTTGCGAGTCGTGAACCGGCAGCGGGAAGAATCGTCAACAGGAGAAATTCGTAGACGAACCACTTGAGCGCGGCCAGCCCTGCTGCAGCGACGCTCTTCATTGAGGGCTTTGCCGTGAACGCCGCGGCGCCCGCCGCCACTGATTGAGTCGCCGATCGACGCTCACCCGATCCGCGCGCGGCCCCCAGCCGCCACCGCGCACGCGCGCAGACCTGTGCCTCGGGCGCCAGGTGCCTGCCACCAGATACAGCGTGAGGAGAGCGCCGAGTACGCAAAGAGCAATGGGTATGTTGCTCACCGTTCACAGACCTCCGGCATTTGCGCGAGCGAGCAGAGCAGCCGCCCGGGTGCCAGCCGCGCGCGGCTGGGCGGGATGCCGGCGATTGTTCACTCGCGTCTGCGGCAAGCCCTTGCGCCCTTTCTGGAAGTAGCAGATCTCGATGAGCGTCGGCCAGAGCTCGATGGAGCCCTTGATGACGTGCACCGACTCATCGACTATTCGCAGCAGATTGTGCTGGAAGAAGTCCGGCTCAAAACCGAAGAATGCCTTGTGCAGGTTGGCCGCAAATAGCCTGAGTGCGTTCGCGCGCTCGATGCTCGCGGTGTGGCCGGCAGCAGCGAGCGCCCGCGCATGCAACCGCTCGATCTTTGCCAGGATCTCCTGGGCATCCTGAGCGCTGACCTCCCCCTCATAGTCGAACGCGATGCCAAAGTCGTCGAGCCGCGATAACGAGGCCTTGATTTTGCGCTTCAGAAGATTGGACACCTCTTCATTGAGGATCTCTGCCGAGGGAGGATTGCGCATGTAGTTGCTCTTGCAGTGGTTTTGTGCCGCGTCCACGTGGGCCGCGGCGATCCCGCCCTGCTGAACCCAGAGCCGATAGATGTAGTCCTCGCAGCGCAGCTGCGTGGGAAAAAACGGCGGCAGTCCGAAGCTGTTGTCGTAGCCGGCGACTCCGCAGTCCATGCGCCAGTTCTTCTTGGTAACGACGGGCCGGAAGTTCTCCAGCACGTAGAAATCGTTGAGCTGCGCGGGATCAATCTGCTGCTCGTTCTCGAGGAACATGTCGATGTAGTCGATGGCGTCGATGTCACCCGTTCCGGAGCGATAGGTTTGGGCCATCTTGACCACGGCCCCGTCCTCGAGTGGGCCGCGTTGCACCAGCAGCGAGTTCTCGCGTTTCACGCCCGTGGTGGCATTGGTCTCGAGATCCATCGCCGTATCGACGATAAGCTCGCCGCGCTCATAATTGTCCGGCACCTCGCAGACGCGCTTTCCCAGCACATCGCGGAAAGCAGTCAGAATATCGAATGACTTGCGCCCATAGCCGTTCTCGCCGCTGCGGTGCAGCCGGCCACGACACACCTCGTCAGGCTCGAGCGACTCAGGACTGTGCTCCATCAGCGTGTAAGGACGCATGTCGTCGTCCGCGCTCACCATGAGCGAGCCAAGGGTATAGATGAGCGTGTAGTTGCGGTTGCCCCCGTAGCTCGGGCGGAAGAGGCTGCGGATCAGCCCCTGCAATCGCTTGTCCGGCAGGCGCTCGCCGAGGTAGGCGATGAACTGCTCCTTCTCCTTCGGGCCGACGTAGTAGAGCTCGTTATGCGTTGGCGTCTCTTCGAGGAGGGAGTAGTACTTCTCGTGGTTCACCGCACTCGAGTCGTCGAAGACGACGATCGGGACCGAGTGGCCGTTGCGCCAGAAGTGATCGTCATACTGTGCGACGGTCTCGCCGACTTCCCGCAGTCGGTAGGTGGGGATCACAAAGGAGAGTTGCTGGTCGTTCATGCTCAACCGGCCCCACCGCCGTGCAGTGCCGAATCCAAGTGGCCCGCGACCCGGCCGGTTCCCGCTTCAATCGGTGATACATCGTTGGAGAACTCACCGTGTTCGCTCGAATTCCGCAGTCCTTCTCGCTGGCATCGAGCCGTGCCCGCTATGCGCGCTCGAGCCGCAAGACACCCGATTCCTTCTCTCAAGTGCCACGGCCTGACCGGCTGACAGCTGACCATAATGCCTCCATGGAGCCCTCAGATGGCGCCCAACATGCGGTCGAAGCCGTCTCCTGGACAGACATCGACGTGTGAGGATTTATCGTGTGAGAGAACGATGCGGCTCGCGCGGCCCTATTCGGGCCGATCGGGGTTTGCAGATTTCCTCACGGCACGATCACCCGAAACGCGTTCTGTGCAGGTGAGGTGAGAGACCATCATAATCACCTCACATGAGGTCCTCACCTCCGAAGGCGTCGTCGATCCGAATGTGGTCCGTTCGCGCGCTCTTAGCGCGGTGCCAGCAAGTCCAGGAACTGCGCTCCCATGGGCAGACCCTCAGTCATCCACGGATCTCCGCTCCGATCCTCTTCCTCGGACCACCAGCGGCTCAGCCCCTCGCCGGGAACTGACACGATGCTCTCCGAAGCAGCGTTGCCTGTCTCACGCTCGCCCCGGAAAGCGATGAGTCCAGCCAGCCCCTGACTCAGGAGCGCCGCGCTCCCGGCCGGCGCGGCCGCAGCGCGCCCGATCGCGGCGAGCTGGGTCCACCATTCGCGTCCCGCCGCGATGACGCGCGCGGCCGAACCGAACGCGAGGGTGAGTGGAAACTCCCGCCCGACGCGATCGAAGCTCGGGACGAGTACCCCAGACCAGACGCGCGCGTCGATGACCTTCTCACCCAGTGCAAAGCATGACGGCGGCGCCCGCCGGTAACTCGCCGCCCACAGATCACCGAGCGAGCGCTGCGCCTGCGAGAGCTCCGATGACAACCACTGGTCCCACGGCTCGAGGAAGCTTGGTGGCAAGCCCCGCGTGATGAAGTCCCCCGTCGAGGGAATCTTGCCGAACCACCCGGCGCAGTCGTGCACAGTCATGGGCTCGGAAGCGGGCAACTGAATTGCTCGAGCTCCCGCAGCCGGAAGGGATTGGCGCCGCTGTCCACCTTGACCTCGAAGGTCGCCCGCGGGCCGCCGACATTAAAAACCATACGCAGCGTCCCGGGTGAGGCTCCGTCCTGCACGGCCGCGTGATCGAGGAGGCGAAAGAGCGCCCAGGGTCCGGAGAACTCGAGCGGCGGCTCTCCTTCCATCGCCGGGGTGATGTCGACCCGGGCGCTGCCGTGCGCACCCGGCCAGTGGAGGCCCATCGCCACCGGAGGCTCATGCGCGTAACGGATGAGCTGCCCATCCACCTCGAGCTGAAAGCGCTCGATCTCCGGGTCCATCTCGAGCGGCCGGAAGGTGAGCTCGAGACCGGGCTCGCTCCCGCCGTGTGCAAAGAACACCTCACGGATGCGGGCCGCCGAGTGAAAGCGCTCGATCTCCTCGGGATCCGCAGCGACCCCGGTGCCGCGCGGCCGCCAATCATCGGACGAGGTGTCGAGGTGAGGCGCGAGTAGCTGCCCGAACACCTGATCGAAGGCCCCCCGGGGCGCGAACAACCGTGAGAAATCCTCGAGCGATGCATCGCGCGGCGCGCTGCGAATGAACGGGAAGTGTCCCGGCACGACGCGCAGGCAATCCATCCCGAGCCTGGAGGCAATCTGGCGCGAGAGTGCGGCGGGCGAGGACGGCACGGCCGCGGCGGCCACGGCGGCAGGCGCGCTCGCCGGCACCGTCGCCAGCGCCGCGAGCATCGAGCGCACGGGCTCGGGCTCACGCGCCGCGGCGGCGAGCACGGACGAGAGCTCTGCGGGCCCGGCCGCGCTCCCCGCCGCCCGTTGTGTCGCGATCCGCCGGAAGGACTGCAGCGTGCGCTCGAGCGGAGTGCCGCCGCTCATATCCGGCGCGAGCAGCCGCCGCAGCGCGAGGAAGCGCGCTGCGAGCGGGTCGTCGGGTGCGATCGGGCCCTCCCCGCCCTCAGGCTCAGGCGAGGTCTGGCGCACGATCGCATCGAGGAGTTGCACCAGCGGACCATCGATCGCTCCGAGCGAGCGCGCCGCGGAGGCCGCCTCGACGTTGTCTGCCGGCGCCTTCACGCGCACATCATCGAGAAGATCTGCCCAGGCGCGCGCATAGCGGCTGCGGTAGTCGGCCAGAAAGACTTCGGTCGAGACGCTACTCGCCGCCGGGGCGGTCTCGAGCACCCAGTCGGCCTCCGCGGCGAGCTCCGAGGCGATCTGCGGAGCCTCCTTCATGATGAGGTCGCGATACGCCTCCAGGGTGTAGCGCCCCCGCACCGCCTGGGGCGGTGAGCGGCCGTCGGCGCCGACGAACAGTGCCGCCGCATCGGTGCCGAACCTGGCCACGGTGAAGTCGCTGTGCCGGCGGCTGTCGAGCAGCACCCCGAGGCGCAGCGCGATGCGCTCCCCTGGCGGCTGCGCGGCGAGGCGACTGCGCACCGAATCGATCAGGTCAGGCTCGATGGCGATCGCAGAACCCACCGCACCGGCGCGAATCAGCGCCTCGAGGTGCCCCGCAAGAGCCACCTGCTCGGCGCTGCTCAACGGCGGCAGGAGCGCGGAGTTCCAGTACGAGAGCACAAAGAGCCTGAAGCCGTTGCCGTCGAAGTGCTGGGGCTCACGCAGCATCGTGTAGGCCTTGAGCGCCTCGTACTGCAGGTTGACATTGGCGCCGCTGCGTAGTGAGGCGTCGATGGCCCGCGCGATGCGCCGCTGGAAAGGTCCGAGGAGCATCCGGTCGTAGGCCTCGCGGGCCGCCGCCCGAACCTTCTCGCGTGCCCGGCCGCCGATGTCAGCGAGACCGGCCCAGTCCGTCCCCAGCACGGCGCGCGCGAGCGCACCCGTCGCATCGAGCCCGGGCAGCAGTGCCCGCGGGTCCGGGCCCGAGCGCGTCGGCATCGCATCGACCACCACCCGCGCCCGCGCCACCTCGCTATCCAGTCGCGCCAGCTCCTGGGCCGTGCCGAGGTAGCTGCCGATCCACCACGTCGCGAGTGCCACCCCCGCGAGCTGCAGTGCCACGATCGCGGTCAGACGCGCACGCCGACGGGCTTGCTGCCGTAGTGGCGAGCGGCCGCTCAGCTCCGCCTCGCCCAGCACCTGCTCTCCGAGCAGCCTCGTCAGGAAGTAGCTCTTGCCGCTGCTCTGGTTGGGCGGGAGGATCTGCCGCTCGAGGCCGAGCTCGCGGCCAAAGGCCGACAGCATCCGGTCGATGGGCGTGCCGTGCTGCGTGGCGCTCGTCAGATACACGCCGCGCAGGCAGGGCGCAGCTGCCCCGGCCGCGGCACGTCCGGGCCCAAAGGCACGGCGGATGAGGAGGTCAAGCGGCTCGCCGAGCGAGCGCAGCTGACGTGGCAGGGTGAAGATGCGCGCCCGCCGCTGCGCGTCGCGCTCCTGCGCGAGGCGCGCAGCCAGGGCGTCCGCCAGGCGGTCGACGAGGTGCTCGAACTCGCCTGCGAGCTGCGCCGCCGCCTGCGCCGAATCGCTGGCGCGCAGCTCGAAGGTGATGCCCCACGCCTGCTCGCGTTCCTTGCGCTCGAGCGCGCCGAACCAGTCGACGAAGCCCGGCAGCAGGTCGCACTTGGTCAGCAACAGGTAGACCGGCAGCCGCACGCGCAACGCGAGCTGCAGCTCATCGAGCCGCGAGCGCATCAGGCGTGCGTGCGCGATCAGCCCCTCGCTCGAGAGCTCGAGCAGGTCGGCCACCGGGAGCGCCACCAGCACGCCGTTCAGCGGGCGCCGCGGCCGCGAGCGCCGCAGCAGCTCGAGGAACACGCCCCACGCCTGGCGGTCCGCGCTGCGGTCGCTCTCGTGCGTGGTGTAGCGGCCGGCGGTGTCGATGAGAACCGCGCGGTCGGTGAACCACCAGTCGCAGTTGCGCGTACCGCCGACGCCGTGCACCGCGCCGCGCTTGTCGCCGAGCGGAAAGCCAAGGCCGGAATTGAGGAGCGCCGTGGTCTTGCCGGCGCCCGGTGCTCCGATGATCACGTACCACGGCAGCTCGTACAGCCAGGAGCGTGAGAACTTCCACGACCACGAGGAGAAGGACCCGCCGCGCGGACCAAAGCGCATGCGCTTGAGATCGGTGAGCGCGCTCGCGAAGCGCTCGCGCAGCTGCTCGGTCTCCGCGGGCACGCCGGGGTCGCTCGCCGAGGCGAGGGCCGAGATCAGCTGCTCATTCGCGCGCCGCGCCCGTCGGCTCTGCCAGACCTTCTGCGCGATGTACTGCAGCGTCAGGACGGCGATCACCAACAGACGCGCCGCGGGCGTCGCGAGCAGCGCCTGCCCACCCACCGCGACCAGCGGACCCGCGTACCAGATGAGCGCGGCGAGCGCCGCCAGCCCGACCGCCGCCAGCGTCCATGGCTTCAGCATCAGCGCCCCGCCAGCAGCACGATCTCGATGCGGCCGTCGCCCGCCCCGCGGCTCCCGGGCGCAGACTCATCCGGCGCGGCGGGCGGCGCGAAGGCCGCGCGGCCGTCGTAGCTGAGGCGCGCGCTGTCGAGCCCGAGCTGCTGCAGCGCCCCCTCGGCGGCATGCGCGCGCTCGACCGACAGGTCCCAGTCAGAGGGGTAGCGGGCCGCGCGCACGGTGCCGGATCCGGTGTAACCGATGACCTGGATACGCCCGGGTGCCCGCTGCAGCGCCGCCGCCACCGGGCGCAGCAACGCCTGTGCACGCGGGAGGAGTTGCGCTTCGCCCGGGGCAAACAGCCCGGCGCCGGGAATCACGAGGATGCTGCGATCGATCTCATCGTGTACCCGCACCTCCGCGGCGGGCGGCAGCGTGTCGAGCAGCCCCGCGAGCCGTGGCTGCGGCGCGGGCAGCGGTGCATTCTGAGTCGGCGGAGCATTGAGGGTCGCGATGCGTGCATACAGTCTGTCGGACGTTGCAGCCAGCGACAGCACCAGGCCGAGGAACAGCGCCGCAAGGAGCGCCGCGACCACCGCACTCGAGACCCACAGCGGCAGCCAGCCCGCGAGCGGGCTCCCGCGTACGATCGTCGACTGGCCGGGCGGAGAAAGCGCGCGCTCGATGCGCGGCGATAGCGCGCCGTGTGCGGCGAGCTCCCCGCGCAGCTGATTGATCTGCACCTCCTCGGCGCCGGGGGCACCGCCATCGAAGCCGAGCGCCAATGCGATGCTGATCAGCTCACGCATGCCGCGATCCGAGGAGGAGCGGTGCGCGACCTCGAGGAGCCGCGCGGCGCTTCCCTGTGGGCCGGGCCGTGCGCCCGCGGACACCGGCTGCGCCCCGAGTGACTGCCAGGATGCATCCGCTCCCCAGGGCATCGAGGTCACGACGTGATCGATCGCGGCGGCCAGCACTTCGCTGGCCTGTGCCACGCGTGCCGGCTCGATGCCGTCGCGGCGCGCGCGGGCCTGAAAGTCGCGCAGCATGCCGGAGAGCTCCGCGTGCAGGCGCCTGAGGTCCGAGACGAAGCCGCTGGCGCGCAGCTGTGGGATCAGCGCGAGGAGTGCGTCCGCTTCCCACAGCAGCCGCGGCCCCGGGCGCGCCGCGAGCTCCGTCACCGGCCGCGCGGGCGCGGATCCACGAGGAGACGGCGTGCTCATGGGTTGCCGCCGCGGCTACTGCTACCCCTCACCGACCATCCCGATCCAGCAGGCGATCGCCGAGTAGTTGTCCTGTCGCGGGTCGGCGCGCCGCTCGATGAGGACGGCCATCGCATCGAGCCAGTCCCCGGGTGTCGCGGCCTCGCTGAGCGCGGCGCTCATCGCCTGCGGCTCGAGCCCATCCCACCAACCGTCACTGCAGAGCAGAAAGGCGTCCGCCGCCTCGAGCACCACGGGCTCGACGACATGGGGCTGCGCCTCCTCGCAAGCTCCGAGCGCGGCGATGAGCACGTTGCGGCCGGGAAGGCGCCCGGGCGCGCTCGAGGCTCCCACACCTGCCGCGTCGAGCAGCGACTGGCGCACGCTGTCATCGCGCGTCACGGCATCAAGCCTTCCCGCGCGCCAGCGATAGAGCCGCGAGTCCCCGACATGGCCCCACAGCGCGCGCCCCCGGGAGACATCCAGCAGCAGCGCGACTACGGTCGCCTGCATCGCACCGCCGGCGTCACCGCTGGCCGGCCGCTGCCGTTGCGCTGCAACGACCGCATCGTGGGCATCGAGGAGGAGTTCGGCGAGATCGGCGGCATCCCTGGGTGGCCGGCTGCGAAAGCCTGCCAGCACCCGTTCGACCACGAGCTGCGCGGCGCGCCCGCCCTCGCCATGACCGCCGGCACCATCGGAGAGCACCAGGCACCAGTGCTCGCCCAGCTGCAGCACCGCGAGACGGTCCTCGTTGTGGGGGCGCGCACCGATGCGGCAGCGTTCCGCGATGCGCACGGCGATGCGGCTCGTGCCGCCGGCAGACTCTGGATCCGGGCCCGCACTCGCCGCGGCGCTCGCACCGCCGCCGTTCATGCCTCGCTCCCTGCCGCTGGCGGAGCGGCGGGCGCGGCGGCGTCGTGGGCTGCCTCGAGGCTGCGCACCTGTGCCTCGTAGGCTTCGCGAAATGCTTCGCCAAAGAAGCGTTGAAAATCTTCCTGCGCCTCCTCGCGGATCGCGCGGTAGTGCTCGAGGTACAGATCCCACAGGCGCGCCCGGCGCCGCCCCGGCTGCAGCGAGTCGAGCACCGAGCGCGTCTCGAGCAGCGCATCGAGTTTCGTCGGGTCGAAGCGATCGAGCACGCGCTCGAGCGCGGCACGCGTGCCGGCCATGACGCCGACCTGGTGCGACTGCAGATCGATGAGCGCATCGCGCAGCGCCGCGGGGCCAGGGAGGAATCCGCGCGCCGGCGGCTGCAGCAGCAGCTGCAGCGCAACCAGTCCGTCGGGCGCGAACTTGAGCGGATTGTTGTCGCGCACCTGGATCACGGTCATCTGCGCCTGCATCTCGTCCTTGGCCATGGCGCGCATCGCCACCAGACGGTGGACGCCGGCCACCGCGATGCGCAGCATCGCACCGGCCGCAGCCAGCGCCTCGGCGGCCGCCGCCGGCGGCAGTGCCGGGTCGACGCCTGCGCCCTCGAGGAAGGCACGCCACAGCGGCTCGCTCACTGCCGCCAGCGCTGTGCCTGCCGGTGCTCTGCGGGCCGCAGGTGTGCCGCCGCGAGGCGCTCCCGGGGGCGCTGTCGCCGGCTCAGCCGGCGCGGCAGCTGGCTGCAGCCCGCTCGACGGCCCCTCGCGATGCGTGCTGCCGGTGCGCCCGCGCAGAATCGTGGCGCTCGTCTCATCGTCCTCAAATGCCGCCTGCAGCGTGTAGCCGCCGATTCGCAGCTCATCACCCTCGCGCAGCATCACGCGCATCCCGGCGCTCAGCGGCCGGCCGTTGTGCAGCAGCGGAATCGCGGCGCTGACGTTCTCGATCCAGTAGCTGCCATCGCCGTGGACCACCTGTGCCTGCAGGCGCGAGATCATCCGCTCGGGATCGGGGAGCGTGAAGGTGGCATTGTCGGAGCGTCCCAGCGTCCCGCCGCGCTCATCGAAGCGGCCGAGGAGCGGCTGGCTCATCGGCTCCTCGTTGAGCGACACGGCGTAGAGAACCAGGCTCATCGAGTCAGCACCTCTTTGTTGTTGAGTACTTCCGGGTACGGCGAGGCTTCAACCCACCGCGCCTAGGTTCGCTTGCGGGCGCCTGACCGGCTACTCACCAAAGTCATATTGCCCCCTGGGGACGACCTGAGCTTGCTGCATCGCAACAGATCATCTCAGCGCCTCAGGTGTTTGACCAGCCGCACGAGCGCGCGCGGCTGCAGAGGCTTGTGCAGGATCACGAGACCGCTCTCGTGTGCGAGCTTCAGCAGCTCCGGTGAGGTTTCCCCGGTGATGAGCACCGCAGGAGTCGCCTCGCCGGCGACGGCGCGCACCGCCCGCACCGCATCGACGCCGTTTTCCTGCCCGCGCAGCCGCCAGTCGGAGAGGATGAGATCAATCGGCTCGCGTGCGTCGCGTGCCTGCGCTACGGCCTCCTCGATGGTGCCCGCCGTGAGCACATCGACGTGCAGGGGCTTCAACAGCTCGCGTGTCGCGTCCCGGATCGCACGCTCGTCATCGATGAGGAGCACCGTCACGGTGCCGAGCCTGCGGGGCGGAAGGGTGTCGGCCTCGGCGCTCGGAGCGTGGATGGCGCTGGCATCCCCCGCGGGCACCAGCACGCGAAACAGGCTCCCACGCCCCTCGGTCGAGTGCACCTCGAGCGGATGCTGCAGCAGCGCGCACAGGCGCTGTACGATCGCGAGCCCCATGCCGAGGCCGCGGCTGCGATCGCGCTCGGGATTGTCGATCTGGTAGAACTCGCGAAAGATCATCTCGCGCTTGTCGGCCGGGATGCCCAGCCCCGTGTCCCACACCTCGAGCGCCACGCCGCGTGCGTGGCGGCGCGCCGCGACCAGCACCCCACCGCGGCGCGTGTAACGCAGCGCGTTCTGCACCAGGTTGGCGAGAACGCGCTCGAGCAGCAGCGGATCGCTGTGCACGATGCGGCGGGTGGCGCGAAAGCGCAGCGCGAGATTACGCGCCTCGGCATCGCCGCCGAACTGCTGATAGAGGCGCCGAAACACATCGCGGATCGGAAAGGTGCGCGGCGCCGCCTCGACGATCCCGGCATCGAGCCTCGAGATGTCGAGCATGGCGCCGAAGGAGCCCTCGAGCGCCTCGATGGCGCTCATCATGTTGTGCACCAGCGGCTTCTCCGGCGTGTTCTGCAGGTGCTGCTCGAGCGCGGCGCAGAACATGCCGAGCGCGTGCAGCGGCTGGCGCAGGTCGTGGGCCGCCGAGGCGATGAAGCGCGTCTTCTCCTGGTTGGCGCGCGCCGCCACCTCGATCTGCGCGCGCAGCTGCCCGACCAGATCCTCGTTGTGAAAACGCACCGCCAGCAGCAGCGCGAGCGAATCGTTCTGATTGAGCGTCAGGCGCAGCAGCACCGCGAGGAAGCTCGCCGCCAGCGCCGCCAGCAGCAGCTCGTTCGCCGACACCGGCAGGAGGTGTAGCGACGGCCCAAGTGTCAGCGTGACGAGCAGCGGCGCCAGCGAGGGCACGAGCGAGAGGTACACCGCCGGCCGCGAGGCGGCCACGAGCGGCGCCGACAGCCCCGCCGCCGCGAGCAGCATGCCGGCGAGCAGTGTCGCCGCGGAAGGGTTGCCGAGAATGAAGAGCGCCGGCCCCACGCCCCAGGTCACCGAGGTGACGAACAGGAGCGTGAGCCAGCCACGGTCCGGCGCGCTCGCCTCCGGCTCGCCGCTGGGTCGCGGCTGAAAAAGCAGGAGCCGCAGCCCCGCGAGCACCACGCAGGCGATGCACCACAGCCATGGCTCGCGTGCCGGGCGCTGCTGCACCACCACCGAGGCCACGAACAGCGCGCCAAGGATCGTCGTGACCACCGCCCAGCGGTCCCCGGTGAGTGCCGTGCGGTACAGCACCCCCGCCACGCGGCGGTCGGCGCGCGCCGCGCGCGCATCCGGAATCACACTGGCAGGGACAGCGGCAGCGTGGGTCGCGCTCACGGGTCGCACCGCTTCGGCGTAGGGCGCGCTCTTTTGGCTGGCGCTCAGTGAAACAGGCTGATCAGGTGCGAGCGCGAGTCGACATCGAGCGCCAGCAGAATCGCCGATACGTAGTTCTTGACCGTGCCGAGCGACAGCTCGGTCGCCTGGCTGATCTCCTGGTTGCTGCAGCCCTCGAGGATCAGCTCGAGGATCTCCAGGTGCCGGGGGCCGAGCTCCGCCACGCGATCGTAGTGCGAGGTGCCGGCGAGCTTGGGGAAGCGCTCCGAGACGGTCGCGGCGGCGCGCGCCGCCGCTGCCGGCGGCCGCAGCAGCGAGAGCAGCGCCTGCTTGAGGCGTTCCGGCGTCCAGGATTTCAGCAGATAGCCGACCGCGCCCATCGCCTGGGCCTGGCGGATCACGAACTCATCCTGCGTGCCGGTGAGCATCGCGAACGGCACCTCGGGACACACCTGGCGCAGCGTGCGCAACCCCTGCAGTCCCTTGGCGTCGGGGAGATTCAGGTCGAGCAGCACCAGGTCGAACGGGCCGCCGTCGCGGCAGGCGGTGCGCGCCTCATCGAGGGAGCGGCACGCGGTGATCGCGCATTGCACCTCAGCGAGCGATTCGAGCAGCAGGCTCGTCCCAAAGCGCACCAGATCGTGATCATCGACCAGGAGGACCTTCTTATTGGTATCCATTGGCAGTTCCCCATGCCGGCGCGTCAGGCTAGCGCCGCCGCGCCAACCGTGTCCAGTGCCGGGCTTCCCCTACTGCCAGGCCGGGGTCTGCATCTGCACGACCGCGTAGGAGACGATCGGCACGCGGCCACGGTTGTAGTACTGCAGGCAGTCCGATAACGAGGCGACGCCGGGGAACTGGCACATCACGCCGCTGAAAAGGCTCTGCATCAACGGCACCTTCAGCTGGTAGCCGTAGGTCACCCTGATCTTCAGGGCATTGGCGTCCTGGATGGTGAGGCCAGTCTTCTGGCCGCGCTTGGAGTAGTCGCGATATTCGAGGCTGTCATTCGGTATGCAGGTGTGACCGCTGCAACTGTAGGAATCGGTCAGTCCGAAGTCGCTGAAGACGTCGGAATTCGGATTCAGCACCGTGAGGTCGAGGTTGCCGAGCGGCGCCGGCAGTGGCAGCAGATCGGCCTGCGCCGCGAGCCACGCCTTGCCGATGCGCGTGACCGGAGTGGTGTCGAGCGAATCCTGATAGAACGGAATGAGCGCGTTGATGAGCGCGTGCCGCATCGGATCCACCTGAGCATTCTGCACGGCGCCGGCGCGCGCGGCGACGAAGGTCGCCTCGTTGACGATGTGTTTGGCGGAGAACAGCAGTCCGAGCTGGATGACGGTGAGCACCACGATCACCGCGATCGGGCTCACGATCACGAACTCGACCAGCGTCGCGCCCCGCTCGCGGCCGGAGTGGCGGTGTTGCGCGGTACCGTGGGTTGGATTCATCGCTCTCTCCTCTGACCGAGCGCGTGTGCTCTGGCATACGCAGTGACGGTTACTGCGCCCCAAGCCTACTGCGGCCGCGGCGCGCTTCATTAGGACTTTAGTCAATAGGCAGGCGGCATCGATTGCCGGACCATGCGACCCGACGATTTTTTTGGAGCGGCACGCGCCGCGCGATGCGAACCCTAACCACACTCTTTGGAGGACTTGACCATGACTAGCAGCAGACTCACCGGGCCCCGCGGCCTCCGCCGGAATCAGCGCGGCCAGGGCATGACCGAGTACATCATCATCGTCGCGCTGGTGGCGATCGGTGCGATCGGTGTCTACAACCTGTTCGGCAAGACCATCCGCGACCAGACCTCGGCGATGGCCTGCGGCCTGGCGGGCAATTCGGACTGCTCGACGCAGCAGAGCACTGCGGCCGGCACCGCCGCCACGACCGACCAGACGGAGGCCGACAAGAGCCAGGGTCTCACCAACTTCGGTCAGAACAGCAAGAACCAGTAACACCTCGAGCGCATGCGTCCCCGGGGAGCGGCCCATGCCGCACCCCGGGGCCGCCCGGAGCAGCGGCCATGAGCGATACCAATCGGAGACGGGCGCGATCCGCGCGCACTCTTGCCCCGCAGCGCCGCCAGCGCGGCCAGTCGATTCTGTGGTTCCTCGCGACCACGGCGGCGTGCTGCGCCATGCTGGCCCTGGTTTACAACGTCGGCCAGGTGACCAACGAGAAGGAGAAGACCATCAATGCCGCCGACGCCTCGGCGCTCAGCGGCGCGCTGGTGGAAGCCCGCATGCTGAACTTCATGGCCTACACCAACCGCGCCATGATCGCCAATGAAGTCGTGGTCGCGCAGCTGCTGAGCCTCGACTCGTGGGTGCGCTACGATAACCAGCTGGCTCAGAACCTGGCGACGGTCACCGCCATCGTTCCCTACCTCGACGACGCCACGCAGGCCCTGGCTGATGTCACCAGCTACGCCCAGGACGCCGTCGACGAGGGTGTCTCGGCCGGCATTCCCACCGAAGATGGGATCGTCGACGGCCTGGAGGCCGTGCGCGAGGTCGCCAACGGCGCCGCCGTGCTGGCCGCCAAGGACGTGGCGCAGAAGATCGCGCAGGCCAACCAGACGACCTTCGGCAGCCCGGCGCGCTTCGACGTGGCGCCGCAGGTGGTCGATGACAACGGCTTCGACTGGGCGATGTTTGGCATCAATCAGGCCAACTGGATCGCCTTTTCCAAGCTCTACAGCAAAGACGATAACGGCAGCGACGATCGCGGCAACGCCGCCCAGGTGACGGTCGATTCGCTCGATCAGTTTTCCAAGTACCGCGGCCCGGGCCTGGTGATCGACAGCATCAACCTGTCGCTCAGCGTCCCGATCGCTCTCAGCGGGATCGATAAGACCTCCGGCAACACGATCCTCGCCACCTACGACCGCTGGGAAGCACAGGACTCTGCCGACTGGTGGGTCGGGGTGGAGATCCTCGGAGTCGTGGGCAAGAAGGTTGACTTGATCCCGCTCGGGTGGGGACGCGCCGACGCCGATCAGAACGGCGATCAGGGCAACGACTGGGACTTCGGCGGCGGACCCTGCACGCAGTGGTTCGCGCTCGGCTGCGAGGCGGCCTACCAGAATGACAACCCGATCTCGGGCTGGAACGGAATTCCGACGATTCGCGACCTGAGCAATCCCGGCAACTCGGGCACCGATCCCACGCTCAGCTACATAGTCGCGGTGAAGAAGTCCGCGGCGGCGACGCTCACGACTCAGCGGCTCGGTTCGGGAATGAACAACGTAAGCGTGCCGGGTCCGCAGGGCTCTCCCGATCTCAAGGACAACCTGCTCGGCACTCGCGACGAGCTCGGCTCGGTATCGGCCGCGCGGGTGTTCTTCAAGCGTCCCGACTGGAATCAGAAGGACATCAGCGAGGGCAATCTGCCGCGGGCCGACCAGGTCCACGAGTACGCGAGCCTCTACAACCCCTACTGGCAGGCGCGGCTCACGTCCCCGGACACCGCCACCGTCTCGCTGGTTTACGCGGCGCTTGGCCAGCCGGGCCTGAATCTGGTGATGCCGTGAGGCGCCCCGGTGACACACACCCTCTGCCTCAGGAGTCACCCATGAGATCGAGCGCAGCGCGCCGCGAGTGCGGCCAGGCAACCAGTGAATTTCTCGCGGCGATGGCGTTGCTGCTGCCGCTGTTTCTGGGGATCGTCTATGTCGGCAAGTACTCCGACATCAAGCACGAAGCGATCCAGGCGAGCCGTTATGCGGCCTTCGAGCAGGCGCTGGACCCTTCAGCCCAGCACGAGAGCGCCAATAACTCGGCGGTGCTGATCGAAGAGACCCGCGAGCGCTTCTTCACCGATGGCTCGCGCAACAGCGGCAAGATCGGCTACCAGGACACGACCGCGGGACTGCAGACCTCCAACTCCCTCAATCCTGTGTGGAACGAGTTGGACAATACCCCCATGATCCGTCAGTACTCGGACGTGTCGGTGAGCCTCACCAATAACTCGATCAACAGCACCTGGCTGCAGGCCACCGATACGGTCGGCCAAACGTTCTACAGCTTGAACGGTGGCGGTCAGGTGCAGGCAAACGTCGAAGTCACTCTGGCGAACATCACCGCCTTTGATGCGCTGGCGAACATCAATCTGAAGATCGGTGCCACCACGGTCGTGGCGGGCGATGCCTGGAACGGCGGCGGCGCCCAGAACGTCGCCGGCCACTTCACGCCCTTGGCCATCCCGACGTCGCTGTTCTCGATCCTCAGCCTGCCCCTGATGCCGTTCTTCGAGGGGTTCTCCGACACCCCGGGTCCGCAGTGGGGTTGCGTGGATGCCGATGCCGTGCCGAAGAGCGACCTGTCGCAATACAACCCACCGGCGCCCTGCTCGAACTCGCCCTGAGGGAGCGATCATGAGAAGTCCTGGTTGCTGCGCCCTGTTCATCGTGTGCTCGGCCCTGGCCGGCTCCGTTGCGGGGGCGGCCAGCTCCACGCCCTGGCCGGAGATTCCCTCGCCCCCCGACGCCAAGGTGGAGTGGGTAGCCGACAGCATGCGCGTAAACGGGGTGCCCATGCGCGTCATGCGCTTTACCTCCACGGAGGCGCGCAGCGCGGTCGTCGATTACTACCGCAGCTACTGGTCCGGCGGGTACCCCACCAGGCCCTCCGTGCGCGTGGCGGGAAACCAGACTGTGGTGGGCCAGGCGCACGGTCCCTACTACATGACGGTGGCGGTGAAAGACGCGCCGCAGGGGACCAGCCAGGGGCTCATCTCGGTGAGCCAGGTGGCGGGCTCGAAGATCGAGCGATCGCCCGGTGAGCTGCCGCTCATGCCCGGGGCCAAGGTGCTGCAGGTCGTCGAATCAAACGACCCGGGGCGACGCAGCCGCGAGGTGTTCGTCAGGAATCCGCAGGCGCCGGCCTCGGTGATGAGCTACTACCAGGCGGCGCTCGCCGACGGCGGTTGGCAGGCGGTTCAGTACACCGATGTTCCCCGCAACGGGGCCTCGGCCGGAGGCTCGTTCGCGGTGTTCCGGCGCGAGCGCAGCGAGCTGCAGCTGAGCGTCGCCCCCGCCCCGGGTGGCCGTGGCTCGCTGCTGCTCGCGGACCTCATTACCAAAGACACTGGGCCGCAGCGCTTCTAGGTCGCAGTGTTGTCACCGCTGCCCATGACGCCCAAGGAGACTCCGATGAGCTCGACCCCGCGTACCGTCACCGCCGATCCCGGCCGCCGCCAGCGCGGCCAGGCGATGGTCGAGTACCTGATCATTGGCGCCGCGCTGGCGGCCGCACTGTACGTCCCGGTGCCGGGCGTGCAGCCCTCAGAGCCGGTCGGCCAGCTGCTCGCCGGGAAGATCCACGACCTCTACGACAACCTGACATTCTTTCTGTCGCTACCTTGAGGAGCGCTCATGAAACTCGCCCTGAAGCTTCCGCAGGTTAATCGCAGCTGGCTGATGCTGGGCGGCGCTGTGCTGCTGGGCTGCGCGGCACTGGTGTTGAGCCACAAGGTGCTGCGCCAGCACATGGAGCAGATCGACGCCGCCGAACGCGCCGCCCACAAGATGGTGAACGTCGTGGTGGCGAGCCGCGACCTGACGCGTGGCGAGCCCGTCACGGCCGATCGCTTCGCCATCCGCGCCATCCCGGTCGACTACGCCCACGCGGCGGCCATCCGGCCCGACCACTTCGGCCACTATCTCGGTCTGCGCCTCGGTACGGCCCTGAAGCGCGGCGAGGCCCTGCTGGATGTGCAACTCGAGTCGACCAGCCAGGTCTTCTCCAACACCTTGCAGAGCGGCAATCGCGCGCTCACGACCGAGGTAGACGAGGTCAACTCCATCTCGGGCATGCTGCGCCCCAGCGACCACATCGATCTGATGGCTACCGCACGCGGCACGGCGAGCAACTCCTCTGAGATTACCTTCCCGCTGCTCTCGAACGTCGAGGTGCTGGCCACCGGCCAGGTGACGCGCAAGGCCGATGGCAGCAGTCAGCAGCATACCTACACCACCATCACGCTGTCGGTGAGCCCGGAGGATGCACAGCGGATCGTGGTGGCGAAGAATTCCGGCAAGCTCACTGCGGTGCTGCGCAACCCGGACGACGGCCAGCCCGGGGCTACCACCGCCATGAACATCGACGACGTGCTGCCGAAAAAAGCCGGCGCCGCCAGGCACCACGCAGTGCAGTACATCATCGGCGGCGGAGGACGCTCCTGACCGGCCACGCCCGCCGGGCGCGCGCTACTCGCGACGCCGGCCGCCCGCAAGGGCCGCCGGCGTCGTCATTTTACGCTCCGCTCGGCGCCAGGTGACCTTGGTCATCCCGCGGCGCTTCCCGGTCCGCAGGCATGCCCTTAGTCACTACTGTCGGAGCGCCGCGCCGCGCACGATCACTCCATCGAGGCTGACAAACCACCGACGGAGAAAAGCGATGAAGACCAACCCACGGCGTTATCACGAAGTTCTCGGCCTTGCCCCGCGCCTGGCGCTGGTCGTGCCCGACGCGACTACGCTGCGTAACCGCCAGCGCGTCGAGTCCGGTGCCCGCGGGTTCTTTGCCACGCGCGACAGCGACTGGATGGCGCTGCTGCTCACGCGCGAGCGGGGCAGACGCTGGACCAATTGAGCGACGCGCCGCGCCCACGCACCAGACCCGGAGCCGACCATGACACCGACCTGCAGACGCTACCTGATCGCCCTGAGCCTGGGGATACGTTTCACGCTGGGCACCGTCAACGGCGCCGCCGCCCAGGGTCCCGAGTCCGCCCCTTCCCTGTCGCCGCCCGCGCCGGCCGTGACTCGCCCGGCGTCCTCGCGGTCGGCGGGCGCTGACGATAGCGTGCGCTCCGGACAGCTCGTCAACGGCCCGCCCCTCTCCCTCTATCATGGCGAAGTGCAGGTGCTCGACCTCGCCGACGTCACACGCATTGCAGTCGGCAACGGCGCAGTACTGCGCGCCCAGGTGGTAGCCGCGAGCCAGGTCGTGCTGATCGGCGAGGCCGCCGGCACGACGTCGCTGCGTGTCTGGACACGCAGCGGCACACAGTTCAACTACCAGGTGGCGGTGCGCGCCTTTGACGTCTCGCAGATCGTGCGCGACGTGCAGGACCTGCTGGCCGGCGAGCCAGATATCTCGGTCAGGCAGGTCGACGGGCACGTGCTGATCGAGGGCGACTACACCAACGCGCGCGCTGCCAGCCGGCTCGAGGCGTTGCAGAAGATCTATCCGCAGATCGTCAGCACCGTGCCGGTGCGCAAGGCCGCGGCGCCACCCGAGATGGACCGTATGGTCTACATGGACGTGCGGGTGGTGGAGATCATGAAGAGCACACTGCGACGTCTCGGCGTGAATTGGGCGTCCCAGGCCACGGGACCGAGCGTCGGTCTCAACGTCGGTCACGTGCGCGACCAGCCGGCGATCCCGAACGGCACGCTGCTGGGTATCGCCACCAATCTGACCTCGTTGCTCGACGTGCTCGAGCAGTCCGGCGAGAGCTGGACCCTCGCCGAGCCCACCGTGAGCTGCAAGAGCGGCGGCTCTGCCAAGTTCACCGTCGGTGGCGAGATTCCGGTCCCGGTCGCCGCCGGACTCGGCACCTCCACCGTGATCTACAAGGACTACGGCGTGATCCTCGAGTTCAAGCCGGTCGCCGACAATCAGGGCAACGTGAGCTCGACACTGGTCGCCGAGGTGAGCGAGCCAGACCAGTCGCTCTCCAACATCAACAACAACGGGCTGATCGCCTTCACCAAGACGCGCACCGAGACGGAAATCAGCCTCAAGGAAAACGAGACGCTGGTGATCTCCGGGCTGCTGAAGAACAACGGCTCCCAGGCCGTCAACGGCATTCCCGGGGCCAAGGAGATCCCGGTGCTTGGCCGGCTCTTCAAGTCGCAGCAGTTTCAGAACGATCGCACCGAGCTGGTGGTGCTGGTGACGCCGCGCGCCGTCGACGCGCAGCGCAATGCCGCCGCGATCCGCCAGGCTGATCAGATCCAGAGCGGCGTCGATCCGGTGATCAGCCGGATCAACGGCCGGCCGACCGAGTAACGGCGATGTGGACCGTGCAAGTTGAGGGCGCCAACGGCCCAGACTCCCAACCGCGCTTCGGCGCCGGCAAGATTCGCATCGGCCGTGACGGCGATTGCGATCTGAAGCTTTCCGGATGGCGGGTAGCCGGCAGGCACGCGGAGCTGTTCGTCTCCAACGATCAGGGATTCCTGCGCGACCTCGGCTCATCCGGCGGCACGCTCGTCAACGGCAAGCCGGTCACCACCTACGGCCCGCTCACGGCAACCGACAAGATCCGGATCGGGGCACATTCCTTCACCGCGGCCTGGGTTGGCGAGTCAGCCAAATCCAGCCCGCCGCCCGCGCCCGCCGTCAATGGCAGCGCCCCGGCTCGGTCCGCGGCGGCCGCTGTGGCGCCCGCGGAGCCCCTGGCGCGGCCGGCGGTAACGGATGAGTCGTTCGTATGGCGGCGCTTGCTGCACGACCGGCTGCTCGAGGCATTCGACGTGCGGCGCGTGGATGTGCACCGCATGGCCGACGGTGAGCTGCGTAGCCGTGCGGAGCAGCTGATCGCCGAGCTGATTGAGCGGATGCCGGAGATTCCCGCCAGCATCGACCGCAGCGTGCTGATTGCGACGGTGCGTGACGAGGCCATCGGACTCGGACTCCTCGAGCCGCTGCTCGCCGATGCCTCGATCACCGAGATCATGGTCAACCGCTCGGATGAGGTGTTCATCGAGCGAGCTGGGGTGCTGGAGCGCTATCCGCTGGCCTTCACCAGCGACCGTGCGGTCACCGGCATCATCGAGCGCATCGTCGCCCCGATCGGGCGGCGCATCGATGAGAGCTCGCCGATGGTCGACGCGCGCCTCAAGGACGGCTCGCGCGTCAACGCGGTCATCAAGCCGCTCGCGCTGCGCGGTTCGTGCATCACGATCCGCAGGTTCCCGAGCAAGCCCCTGACGCTGGAGGGGCT
>DASPSF010000054.1:0-15249 GCA_035624075.1 Steroidobacteraceae bacterium
GGATGCGGTGATCGCACGCGGGGCAGCGCACTGATGCAGCCCGCGGGCGCAGCGCCGTTCGATGCGGCCGGGCGCCGCCGGCGCGTGCGCCGCAGCGCGCTGCTGTTCGGGCTGATCGCCGCCGCCTTCTATTTCGGCTTCATCGCCATGATGCTGGTGCGGGGCTCGAAGTGAGCCAACCCGAGCGCAATCACCGCCGCATCACCTGGCAGCTCGCCGCCATCGCGCTCGGCGCGTTCGGCTTCGGCTTCGCGCTGGTGCCGCTGTATCGCACGCTGTGCGCGGTCACCGGCTACGGCGACCAGGGCAAGCTCCTCGAGCGCGTAGCCGCGATCGAGCACCCGGATCCCAGCCGCACCGTGACGGTCGAGTTCCTCACCGACGTGGCGAGCGCCGGCAGCTGGGACTTCCGCCCGGAGGTGCGCCGCGTCGAGGTGCATCCGGGTGAGCTTTATACGGCGCAGTTCTACGCCCACAACCTCACCGGACACGACTCGACCGCGCAGGCGATACCCAACATCTCCCCCTCGGAGGTGGCGGCCTACTTTCACAAGACCGAGTGCTTCTGCTTCTCGCCGCAGCATTTCGCGCTCAACGAGGGTCGCGACATGCCGGTGCGCTTCATCGTCGACCCGGCGCTCCCGACCCACATCGACGTGATCACGCTCGCCTACACTTTCTTCGACGAGTCCTCGCGGGTGACGCGACGCTAACGAACTCCTTGAGAGAGCCAAACGCAATGACCGACGCACACGCCCACGCCCACGATTCCAGCCACTACTACATCCCGGCGAGCAGCCCCTGGCCGATCTACGCCTCGGTGTCGCTGTTCTTCGTGATGGCGGGGGCGATCTCCTTCCTCAACGGCTGGGCGGGCGGCTGGGCGTTCATCCCGGGCGCGCTGCTGCTGGCGAGCCTGTTCTTCTTCTGGTTCGGCACCGTCATCGATGAGAACCAGCGCGGCATCTTCAACCTGCAGGTCGACCGCTCGTTCCGCATGGGAATGATGTGGTTCATCTTCTCCGAGGTGATGTTCTTCGGCGCCTTCTTCGGTGCGCTGTTCTACGCGCGCGTGCTGGCGGTGCCGTGGCTCGGCGGCGAGGGCGTCAAGGTTTTCACCAACTACCTGCTGTGGCCGCACTACGAGCCCGCCTGGCCCACCAACGGCCCGGGGCACGTCGGCGGGCTGGCCGACTCGAGCTTCAGCGTGATGAACCCGCTCGGCATCCCGGCGCTCAACACGGCGATCCTGCTCACCAGCGGCTTCACCGTGACGATGGCGCATCACGCGCTGCGCGCCGGCAAGCGCACGCCGCTCGCCATCTGGCTGGCGCTCACCTTCCTGCTCGGCTTCACCTTCGTCGGCTTCCAGGCCCACGAGTACGGCGAGGCCTACGCCAGCATGGGCCTGCGCCTCACGACCGGCATCTACGGCTCGACCTTCTTCATGCTCACCGGCTTCCACGGCCTGCACGTCACCATCGGCGCGATCATGCTGACGGTGATCTGGCTGCGGGTGCTGCGCGGGCACTTCACCCCAAAGCGCCACTTCGCCTTCGAGGCGGTCGCCTGGTACTGGCACTTCGTCGACGTGGTGTGGCTCGGCCTCTATATCTTCGTCTATTGGCTATAAGTCTGTCGCAGGCGCAGGCGCAGGGCGCCAAAGTCGCGCCTTTGGCGCCCGGCAACGAAGCTGATGTCCGAAAAATCGCCGCAGGCGATTTTTCCAATGGACTAACGCGGCATCAGCCCGTGGGGCGAGATCAGACCGAAATACCAGGCGATCATGAGGAGCGCGAACAGCGCCAGCGAGATCGCGATACGCACGGTGAGCGCGCGCGCGAGCTTGCGCGAGTCCTCGTCGTCCCGGCCGCGCGCCAGGTGAAAGAGCCCGGTGCCGAGGCTCAGCACGATTGCCCCGAGCAGGCACACGATGAGCAGTCCGAAGAGCGAGTCCATGGCGCCGCGCAGTGTATCGCGGCCGCGTGCCGCCGGATGCCAGCGGGCGCGCGCGCGTGAGGCTCGAGCGATTCGCGCCCGCGGCCGGCATGACGCTCCTCACCCTCGCGCTCTGCGCCCTGTTCGTGCGCCTCGGGCTCTGGCAGTGGCACCGCTGGATCGAGAGCGATGCGGCCTGGACGCGTTTCGCGCGCGGAGCGGATGCGGTGCAGCCGCTCGGCGCGCGCCGGCTCGCCGATCTGCCGCTCTACCAGCGCGTCAGCGTCAGTGGGCGGCTCGACGGGCAACACCAGTTCCTGCTCGACAACCGCAGCTACCAGGGCCGCCCCGGCTACGAGGTGCTGACGCCGCTCGCGAGCGCCGCGGGCGCCGTGGTGCTCATCGATCGGGGCTGGGTGCCGTTCACCGGCTCGCGCACCCGTTTGCCGGACGTGGCTCTCGCCGAGGGGCCCTCCGTCACCCTGAGCGGCCGGATCGCCGAGCTCCCGAGCGCCGGGCTCGCGAGCGGGCGCGCCGCGCCGCAGCGGGAGGATCCCTGGCCCAAGGTCACGAGCTTCCCGCGCGCCGGGGAGCTCGCGGATGCGCTCGGCATGCCACTCGCGAGCCGCATCCTGCTGCTCGACCCCGGCGCACCGCAGGGCTACCTGCGCGACTGGCAACCGCCCGGCGTAGCCCCTGTCCGCCACCTCTCCTACGCGATCCAGTGGTGGTGCTTCGCAGCGCTCGCCGGGGTCGTCTGGGCGGTGATGGCGGTACGGCGCTCGCGGGCGCGCTCGAGTCCCCCATGAGCCCGAGCACGCCGTGAGCGGCGAGCCCCAGGGAGTCCGGGCGCGGAACCTGCGCACGGTGGGAGCGCTCGCGGCGCTCTTCCTGCTGCCGCTCGCGCTGTCGTTCTACCTCTACTACGGCACCGGCTGGCGTCCCGGAGGGCACGTCAATCACGGCACTCTCATCACGCCGCCGCGCCCGCTGCCCCCGTTGGTTCTGCCGCGCACGGCACCCGGCCATGGCCCGGCGGTGGCCGAGACGTTCCGCGGCGCGTGGACGCTCATTTACGTGGGCGACGGCAGGTGCGACGAGGATTGCCGGCGCGCGCTCCTCGTGATGCGCCAGACGCGCCTCGCGCTCAACAGCGACATGACCCGCGTCGCCCGGGCGTGGCTCGCGACCGGGACCTGCTGCGCGGGCGAGTCCGACCCGGGGCTCGTCGTGCTGGATGCCTCGGCACCCGCGGCCGGCGCGCTGCTCGAGGTGTTCCCGGCAGCCGCCCGCGAGCATTCGATCTTCGTGGCTGACCCGCTCGGCAACCTGATGATGAGCTACGATGCGCGCAGCGACCCGCACGGCCTGCTGGACGATCTGCGCCAGCTCCTGCGCCTGTCTCATATCGGTTGATATCGCCCGATGCCGGCTATTTCTGTGACCCGCTGGATGCGCCGCCTCGCCCTCGCCGGGGTGCTGCTCGCGTTGGTGGTGGTGGTGCTCGGGGCCTACGTGCGCCTGACAGCCGCGGGCCTCGGCTGCCCCGACTGGCCCGGCTGCTACGGCCACCTGACTCCGAGCGGTGCGCTCGCGGATGCCGCGCAGGGTGCGCCCGGCGCGGCGCAGCCCGATGCCGGCAAGGCCTGGCGCGAGATGATCCACCGCTATGCAGCCGGCACGCTGGCGCTGCTCATCGTCGCGCTCGCCGCGCTCGCCATCGCCGCGCGCCGCCAGCGCCCCGTGAGCGTGACCTTCGCCCTGACGCTGCTCGCGACCGTGATCGTGCAGGCGATCCTCGGCATGCTGACCGTGACCTGGCAGCTGAAGCCCCTCATCGTGACGCTGCACCTCGTGGTCGGCATGACGACGCTCGGCATGCTGTGGTGGCTCGCGCTGTCGCTGCCGACGAGCTCATGGGGTGCGACGTCCCTTGGCGGCGCGGGCCGCTCGCTGCGCGGCGGCGCCGCCTATATCGCGAGCGCGCACCACCTGGCGCTCCTCGGGCTGGTGGCGCTCGCGCTGCAGATCGCGCTCGGCGGCTGGACCAGCAGCAACTACGCCGCCATCGCCTGTCCGGATTTCCCCACCTGCCAGGGCTCGGTGTGGCCGCACGCCGACTTCCGCGACGCCTTGGTGCTGTGGCATTCGGCGAACGTCGACTACGAGGGCGGACTCCTGCCCACCGGCGCGCGCATCGCCATCCACCTCATCCATCGCTTCGGGGCGCTGATCGCCGCCGCGGCGCTCACGCTCGCCGCCGTCTACACGCTCCGCCAGCGCGGCCTCTGGCACGCGCGGGCGCGCGCCTGGGCGGTACTCGGCGCGCTTGCGCTGCAGCTCCTCATCGGCGTCTCGATGGTGCTGCGGGGCTTTCCGCTGTGGCTCGCGACCGCGCACACCGCCGGGGCCGCGCTGCTGCTGCTCGCCACGCTCGCGCTGGTGAGAAGCTCGAGCGCACGTTAGGCTGGCCAGCCCCAGGCGCGACACGCGAGCGAGCAGGTGGCGACACAAGCGGATCTTGCGGCGAGGAGCGCGCCCAGGTGGCGGCGCTACCTGGAGCTCACCAAGCCGAAGGTGGTCGCGCTCATCACCTTCACCGCGATCGTCGGCACGCTGCTCGCGAGCCCCGGAGCCCCGCCGCTCGAGCCGCTGCTGTTCGGCAACTTAGGTGTCGCGCTGGCCGCCGCCTGCGCCGCCACCATCAATCACGTGCTCGACCGGCGCATCGACGAGCAGATGGCGCGCACCCGCGCGCGCCCGCTGCCGACCGGCGCGCTCACCGAGCGCGCCGCGCTCGCGTTCGCGGCGGTGCTCGGTGTCGCCGCCATGTCGGTGCTCGCCTTCCTGGTGAACCTGCTCACCGCGGTGCTCACCTTCTGCTCGCTGATCGGCTATGCGGTGATCTATACCGTGTGGCTGAAGCGCGCCACCTCGCAGAACATCGTGATCGGCGGCGCCGCGGGCGCCGCTCCCCCGGTGCTCGGCTGGACGGCGGTCACCAACAGCGTCGATCCGAATGCGCTGCTCTTGTTCCTCATCATCTTCGTGTGGACGCCGCCGCACTTCTGGGCGCTGGCGATTGCGCGCCGCGACGAGTACGCGCGCGCCGGGATCCCGATGCTGCCCGTGACCCACGGGGTCGAGTTCACGCGGCTGCAGGTGCTGCTCTACACGGTGCTGCTCACGGTGGTGACGCTGCTGCCATACCTGACGCGCATGAGCGGGCTGGTGTATCTCGCCGCCGCGCTCATCCTCAACGGCGGCTTCCTCTACTACGCGCTCGCGCTCAAGGTGAGCGCACGCGAGGAGCTGCCGATGCGCGTGTTCCGCTTCTCGGTCACCTACCTCATGTGGCTGTTCGCGGCGCTGCTGGTCGACCACTACCTGCGTGTGTAGTCGATTGGGCAAAAGTCGCCTGCGGCGCTTGGTACGATCGCAGAAAGCGGCCTGCGGCCCTTTCTGCACGCGGGCAAGAGGCGCGACTCTTGCCCGCTTTTGCCGGACATCAGCTTCGTTGCCGGCGGCAAGAGGCGGGGCTCGATGCGCACTGCCCGGGTCACCTCGGCAGCCGAGCACTCCGTGGGAGGGTCGGCGCAGGGACTCTTGCCGCCTGCGCATCGCTCCTAATGCTCAGGTCTCGCGCGTGAGCTTCATGGCCCACGAGTAGATCATCTTGTCCTTCTGCAGCAGTACGCCCACGCTCGCGTAGTGGTCGGCGTCGATCTGGGCGAGCTGCTCGGTGCCGTGAAAGCCGGAAGTCTCGCAGCCGAACAGCGAGAGGATCGAGCGGTCGACGACCACGTAAGTGCCCGCGAGCTTGCCGAAGGTCTCGGTCTCGAAGGTCCACTTCATCGTGTTGCCGTCGGCCGCCGGCGGCTCGATGAGATAGGCGTGGACGAACTCGACCGGCGGGGCGCCGAGCACCTTGAGCTTGCCCGACAGCAGCCAGCACTGCTCGCGGTGCGCGATCTCGGTGCGGCCCACCGCCTCGAGCGGCTCGCCGTCCCCCCGCCAGAATGTTCCTGTCGCGATCCACACGGCCGGCTCGAACAGAAACGTATGCGTCATTGTTACATTATGGCGCGCGGCTGGGCTTCGCGGTACGTTGCGGGGAGGCGACAGAAAGAAGCAGCGAAAAGGGCCGCTCATGCTCACGGAACGCATCTGGTCGGGGAACTCATTACGCAATTTTCATTATCTGGTCGCCTGTGCCGAGACCGGCGAGGCGCTGGCCGTCGATCCGCTCGAGTGGCGCATGTGCCTCGACGCCGCGCAGCGCCGCGGCTGGCAGATCACGCAGATCGTGAACACACATGAGCACCACGACCACACCGGCGGGAACGCGGGCCTGAAGGGCGCGACCGGCGCGAAGATCCTGGCGCATGCCGGGGCCGCCGCGCGCATCGGCGGGGTCGATCGTGGCTTGAATCGCGGCGACCTCATCCGCGTCGGCCGTACGGTCGAGCTCGAGGTACTCGACACGCCCGGCCACACCATGACCCACGTCTGCCTGCTCGCCCACGCCGCCGAGCCCGCGCTCTATTGCGGCGATACGCTCTTCAACGCGGGCGCCGGCAACTGCTACAACGGCGGCGACCCCGAGGCGCTCTACGACACCTTCGTGACGCAGCTCGCGCGCCTCGATGATGCGACGCGCGTCTTCCCGGGCCACGAATACCTCGCGCGCAACCTCGAGTTCACGCTCGACCGCGAGCCGGCCAACCGCGATGCGGCGGCGCTGCTCGAGAAGGCGCGCGGCATGGAGCCGGCCGCCGCCCCGGTGACGACCCTCGCCGAGGAGAAGCGCATCAACAGCTTCTTCCGGCTGCAGAGCCCGCAGCTGATCGCGCGCCTCAGGGAGAAGTTCCCGGATCTCGCCGAGCACCCGGATGCGCGTACCGTGTTCGTGAAGCTGCGGGAGCTGCGCAACCGCTGGTGAGACGCAAGCGGGAACGCGGGCGCGGCGCGAGGACCGAAGGTGGCTCTTGCGGCGCGCGCGCGCCGCGCGGCAGCATAGCCATCAAGGAAAGGAACCTCATGCGTACCCTTCTCAAGCTGTGGTCGGCGTGCCTATGGTGTGCTGCAGTGCCGGCCGCTTTCGCGAGCGGCGGCGGCGCCATGCCGTCGATGGGCCCGTCCATGCCGCGGGTCGCCAGCCCGCAGCAGCAGGCCCGCGACCTCTACAACGACGGCGTCGGCTACGTGAAAAAGGCCGACAAGGCGGACCTCGAGGCCGCACAGGCGACCGATGCCGCCAGGAAGGAGCGGGCGGCGCGAGACAGCCACGATCGCTACGCCTCTGCGCTCGGCAAGTTCCAGCAGGCGGTGCAGCTCGACCCCGGACGCTACGAGGCCTGGAACTACGTCGGCTACACGAGCCGCAAGCTCGGCCACTACGACGACGCGCTCTCGGCCTACGACCGGGCGCTGTCGCTCAAGCCCGGCTACCTGGACGCCATCGAGTATCGCGGCGAGGCCTACCTCGCGGTGAGTCGGCTCGACGACGCGAAGCAGGCCTACCTCGATCTGTTCGGCGGCAATCGCGCGCTCGCCGACAAGCTGCTCAACGCGATGAAGGGCTGGGTGGCCGCGCAGCATGCCGCTCCCCCGGGCGACAATGCGGCGAGCGTCGACGAGCTCGACAAGTGGATCCAGGAGCGCACTCAGATCGCCGCCCAGACCGCCGCTCTCACCCGCGCCGGCACCGCGACCGCCTGGCGTTGAGTGCGGCCTGCGCCGCGCTGCTCGCGGGCGCGGCGGGCGGAGCCGGTGCGCAGGCAGCCCGGAGCGCGCCCGCTGCGGCGCCGCCTTACCTGTGGCACCTGCCGCGCGGCTTCCCCGCGCCGGCGGTGCCTGCCGATAATCCCATGTCGGACGCCAAGGTGGAGTTGGGTCGGAGGCTGTTCTTCGACCCGCAGCTCTCGGTCACCGGGCGCTACGCCTGCGCGAGCTGCCACGATCCGAAGCGCGCCTTCTCGGATGGCCTGCCGCGCGCCGTGGGAGCCACGGGCGAGATGCTGCCCCATGGGGCGCTGGCGCTCGTCAACGTGGCCTACAACCTGACTTTCGGCTGGGCCAGACCCGACCTGCGCTCACTCGAGGCCCAGATGCTCGAGCCGCTCCTCAACGACCACCCGGTCGAGCTCGGCCTCAAGGGGCGCGAGGCGGCACTCTGCGCCGCGCTCGCCGCCGAGCCCGCCTACGCGCAGGCCTTCGCCGCCTCTTTCCCCGGCGGGAAAGGAGCGGTGAGCTTCGATCACCTGGTCAAGGCCATCGCAGCCTTCGAGCGGACCCTCATCTCCGGCGGCTCGCCCTTCGATGCCTACGTGTTCGGCGGCGAGCACCAGGCGCTGTCCGCCGTGGCCAAGGAGGGCATGGCGCTGTTTTTCTCAGCCCGCGCGGGGTGCGCGCGCTGTCACTCGGGCTTCAACTTCGCGGGCAACTGGCGCGACCGGCAGGGCGAGACGGGGCGCGCAAGCTTCGCGCGCAACGGCACGAGCGATCAGCCGCTCAAGGTGCCGACGCTGCGCAACGTCGCCCTCACTGCCCCCTACATGCACGACGGGCGCTTCGCGACTCTCGATGCGGTGCTGGCGCACTATTCGGACCTCGCGCGGCTGCCGGGAGGAGCAGCGCGCATCGACCCGCGGCTGCCGCGCGCGCCGTTCACCGCCGAAGAGCGTGCCGCACTCATCGCCTTCCTCGAGAGTCTCACCGACCGCGCCTTCGTGGAACGCTTCGCCGCCGCCGTCGCGCCGCCGGGCGGTTCCCGCTAGGCTTCACCCTCCAGGCCCAGAAGGGGCGCGGTGTGGGGGCCCGCATGCAATCGCCGTTCTACCAGCGCTGCTTCCAGATCGTGGCCGCAGCCGTGCTCGCCTGGCTGCTGTACGAGATCCTGCTGCCACTGCGCGCCGAGCTCGGCTGGGCGGCGGTGCTGGCTTTCATCCTCTACCCGCTGCAGGAATCGCTCACCCGGCGCTTGAAGGGCCGGCGGGCACTGGCCGCCGGCATCCTCACCGGCCTCACGCCGTTTCTGGTGCTCGCCCCGCTCGCGGTGCTCGGGGCGGTATTCGCCGGCCAGGTCGCGCATGTCATCCAGTCGCTGCGCGGCCGCACCCTCCTCTCCGGCCCCGAGATGCTCGAGCGCCTCTCAGCGGTGCCGCTGCTCGGCGGCGCGGTCGACTGGGCACGCGAGAATGCCTCCGTCAGCGTCGAGCAGGTGCAGGGCTGGATCGACAGCAGCCTGCAGGCGCTGCTCGAGCGGCTGGCGGCCGCCGGCGGCGGCGTGGCGCTCGGCGTGTTCGGCACGCTGGTCGGCTTCTTCATGATGCTGTTCATGCTGTATTTCTTCCTGCAGGACGGGCGCGCGATTCTCACCGGGCTCGAGCACCTGATCCCCACCAGCAGCGAGCGGCGCCACCGGACGCTCACGTATCTCGGCTCGGTGACGCGCGCCGTGGTGTTCGGCTCGGTGGCGACCGCCTTCGTCCAGGGCATCATCGTCGGCATCGGCTTCGCGATCGCCAGGCTCCCCTCGCCGGTGGTGTTCGGCGTGCTCGGCGTGATCGCGGCCTTCCTGCCATCGGGCGCGGCGATCGTGTTGATTCCGGCGGTGATCTACCTCGCCGTGAGCGGTCGCTGGGGCGCGGCGCTCTTTCTCGGCTGCTGGACGGTCGGGATGTGGCTCTTGGAGAACGTGCTGCGCCCGCTGCTCACTTCGCGGCACATGGAGGTGTCGACGCTCGCGATCTTCGTCGGCGCGATCGGCGGTGCCTCGGCGTTCGGCATTCTCGGGCTGATCATCGGGCCGGTGGTGCTGAGCTTCGCGGTCGCCCTGGTGCGCTACCTGCAGCAGCAGGCGGAGGGCTGAGCGCGCGCCTTTTCCCGTAAGATGCGCGCCCTATGGATCTCACCCCGATCCTCGATCCGCTGAACGACGCGCAGCGCGCCGCGGTCACCGCCCCGGTCGGGCCGGTGCTGGTGCTCGCCGGCGCCGGCAGCGGCAAGACGCGCGTGCTGACCCATCGCATCGCCTGGGTGATCCAGGCCGAGGGCGCCTCGCCGCAGGGGATCCTCGCCGTCACCTTTACCAACAAGGCCGCCGGCGAGATGCGTGCGCGCGTCGAGCGGCTGCTCGGCATTCCCGCCGCGGCGCTCTGGATCGGCACCTTTCATGGCATCGCGCACCGTCTGCTGCGCATCCACTGGCGCGAGGCACAGCTGCCGCAGGGCTTCCAGATCATGGACTCCGAGGACCAGCAGCGCCTGGTGAAGAAGGTGATCCGCGCGAAGGAGCTGGATGAGACGCGCTGGGTGCCGCGCGAGGTGCAGTGGTTCATCAATTCCAACAAGGACGCGGGCCGTCGGCCCGCGAAGCTCGCCGACGGCGGCGACCCGGCGCGCCGCCAGCTGATCGCGCTCTATACCGCGTACGAGGAGGCCTGCGCGCGCACCGGCATGGTGGACTTCGCCGAGCTGCTGCTGCGCGCCTTCGAGCTCTGGCGCGACAACCCGCAGTTGCTCGCGCACTACCGGCGGCGCTTCCGCCACGTGCTGGTGGACGAGTTCCAGGACACCAACGATATCCAGTACGCCTGGATCAAGCTGCTCACCGGGGGTGAGGGCGGCGCGCCGTTCGTAACGGGCGATGACGACCAAAACGTGTACACGTTTCGGGGCGCACGCGCCGAGAACCTGCGACAGTTCCTGCGCGACTATCCGCACGCGCAGCTTTTCAAGCTCGAGCAGAACTACCGCTCGACCGGCACGATCCTCGAGGCCGCCAACGGGCTGATCGGCCACAACGCGAGCCGCCTCGGCAAGAAGCTCTGGACGAGCGGCGCACGCGGCGAGCCGGTCCACCTCTACAGCGCCTTCAACGAGCGCGACGAGGCGGAGTTCGTCACCCACCGCATCCGCGAGCACGTCGCGCACGGGTCGCCCCGCCGGCACATCGCGATCCTCTACCGCTCGAACGCGCAGTCGCGCGTGTTCGAGGAGGCGTTCCTCTCGGCGCGCATCCCCTACAAGGTCTACGGCGGCCTGCGCTTCTTCGAGCGCGCCGAGATCAAGGACGCGCTCGCCTACCTGCGCCTGATCAGCAATCGCCGTGACGACGCTTCGTTCGAGCGCGTCGTGAACCTGCCGCCGCGGGGCCTGGGCGCGAAGAGCCTCGAGGCGCTGCGCGAGCGCGCCCGCGCGGGCGGCGTGTCGCTGTGGGACGCGGCCGCGGCGCCCGCGGGCCTGGGGGGAGCGGAGCCCGGCCGGGCAGCCGCCGCGCTCGCGGGATTCGTCGCGCTCATCGAGCGCCTCGCGGGCGAGACCCAAGGGCTCGCGCTCCACGAGCAGGTCGATGCGGTATTGAAGGGCTCGGGACTCATCGCGCATTACCAGAAGGACAAGGCCGAGCGCGGCGAGGCGCGCGTCGAGAACCTGGACGAGCTGGTGAGCGCGGCGCGCGGCTTCGCGCCCGAGGGGAGCGAGCTGCCCGCGCTCGAGGCATTCCTCGCGCACGCGGCGCTCGAATCCGGCGAGGGCCAGGCGGACGAGTGGGAAGACTGCGTGCAGATGATGACGCTGCACATGGCGAAGGGGCTCGAGTTCCCGGTGGTGTTCCTGGCCGGCATGGAGGAGGGCCTGTTTCCGCACCAGCGCTCGACCATCGATCTCGAGGGGCTCGAGGAGGAGCGGCGGCTCTGCTACGTCGGCATGACGCGCGCCATGAAGACGCTGTATCTGAGCTACGCCGAGCAGCGCCGCCTGCACGGCGTCGACAGCTACGGGCAGGTGTCGCGCTTCGTGCGCGAGATCCCCGAGGAGCTCATCGAGGAGGTACGCCCGCGCGTGCAGGTGTCGCGGCCGCTCGCCGTGGGCCGCTTCCGGCCCGAGGAGCCGGCCGCGCCCGGCATGCGGCTCGGCGGGCGCGTGCGCCACGGCAAGTTCGGTGAGGGCGTGATCCTCAACGTCGAGGGCAACGGCGCCCACGCGCGCGTGCAGGTGAGCTTCGAGCGCCAGGGCACCAAGTGGCTCATGGTGCAGTACGCGAACCTCGAGCCGCTATGAAAATTCTGATCCTCGGCGCCGGCCAGGTCGGGCGCACCGCCGCCTCCCACCTCTCGCGCGAGGAGTCGAACGAGGTCACCGTGGTCGACGTCAACGAGGAGGCGCTGCGCGACCTGCAGGAGCGGCTCGAGGTGCGCACCGTAGTCGGCAACGCCGCTCACCCGACCGTGCTCGAGGCGGCCGGCGCCGGCGAGGCCGACGTCATGGTGGCGCTCACCTCGAGCGACGAGGTGAACCTGATGGCCTGCGAGGTGGCCTTTGCGCTGTTCCGCACGCCCACCAAGATCGCGCGCATCCGCGCGGCCGAGTACACCGACCGCGCCGAGCTGTTCGGCGTGGATGCGCTCGCGGTGGATGTGTTCATCAGCCCCGAGCGGCTGGTCACCGAGTACGTCGAGCGCCTGATCCACCATCCCGGGACGCTGCAGGTGCTCGACTTCGCCGACGGCAAGGTGCGCCTGGTGGCGGTGCGCGCCAGGAGCGGCGGACCGCTGGTCGGCCACAAGCTGCGCGAGCTCCCCGGGCACCTGCCGAAGATGGAGCTGCGCGTGGTGGCGATCTACCGCGACGGGCGCAGCGTCGCTCCCGACGGCGACACGGCGGTAGCCGAGGGCGACGAGGTGTTCTTCCTCGCAGCCCGCGACGACATCCAGCGGGCCATCAGCGAGATGCGCCGCGGCGACGGGGCGGTGCGGCGGGTGGTGATCGCCGGCGGCGGCAACATCGGCTACCGCCTGGCCCGCTCCCTCGAGCACTCCAACCAGGTGAAGGTCATCGAGCGCGACGCACGGCGCGCACGGCGCATTTCGGAGCTGCTGGAGCGGGCGATCGTGCTGCACGGCGACGCCGCCGACGAGGAGCTGCTGGTCGAGGAGAACATCGACAGCGCCGACGTGTTCGCCGCCCTGACCAACTCCGAGGAGGCCAACATCCTCTCGGCGATGCTCGCCAAGCGGCTCGGGGCGAGCAAGGTGATGGCGCTGATCAACAAGCCCTCCTACACCGACCTGGTCGAGTCGGGCAGCATCGACATCGCGGTCTCGCCGCAGACCATCACCATCGGCTCGCTGCTGGCGCACGTGCGCCGCGGCGACGTGGTGCGCGTGCACGCGCTGCGGCGCGGCGCGGCCGAGGCCATCGAGGCGATCGTGCACGGCGACGAGCGCAGCTCGCGCGTGGTCGGGCGCATGGTGAGCGAGATCCCGCTGCCCGAGGGCGCCTCGATCGGCGCGGTGGTGCGCGGCGATGCGGTCATCATGGCGCATCACGACACGGTGGTGCGCGCCGACGACCACGTGATCCTGTTCCTCGCCGACCGCCGCCATCTCGAGGCGGTCGAGAAGCTGTTCCTGCGCGCGCCGCGCTGAAGCGCTCGGGGACACCCCACCGTGCTCGCGGTCGCCTACGCACTCGGCCTGCTGCTGGCAAGCTTCGCGCTGACCTTTGCGCTGCCGATCGCCTGCTCGCTCGCGATGGGCGATGGACTGTGGCCGAAGTTCCTGCTGGCCGCCGCGCTCGCGGCCGGCTGCGGCGGGACCCTGGCGGCGGCGACGGCGCGCCTGAGGCGCGAACTGCGCGCCCGCGACGGCTTCCTGCTGGTGACGCTCGGGTGGCTGTTGCTGTCGGCCGCGGCGGCGGTGCCGCTGCTCCTGATCCTGCCCACCCTGAGCTTCACGGGCGCGTACTTCGAGGCGATGTCCGGCCTCACCACCACCGGCTCGACGGTGCTCACCGGGCTCGATGCGCTGCCGCCCTCGCTCAACTTCTGGCGCGCCTCGCTCCACTGGTTCGGGGGGCTGGCGATCGTCGTCATGTCGCTCGCGGTGCTGCCGCTGCTCGGCGTCGGCGGCATGCAGCTCTACAAGGGCCAGGCGCCGGGACCGAAGGAAGAGCGGCTGACGCCGCGCATCACCGAGACGGCGCGTTCGCTGTGGCTGGTGTACGCCATCATCACCGCCGCCGGCATCGCAGCGCTGCGGATCTGCGGCATGAGCTGGTTCGACGCGATCTGCCATGCGTTCTCGGCAGTCGGCCTGGGCGGCTTCTCGACCCACGACCGCAGCATCGCTTATTACGACTCGCCGGCGATCGAGCTGACGCTGGTGGCGCTCATGCTGATCGCCTCGCTCAACTTCGCGCGTCACTTCATCGCGCTCAGGCGCTTGAGCCTCGACACCTACCGCGTCGATCCCGAGTGCCGTGCGATCTTCGTGCTGCTGTCGGTGAGCGTGGTCGGGATCGCTGCACTGCTCACCTGGCACGGGGTCTATCCGGGCTTCGTGACGGCGCTGCGCCACAGCGCCTTCAACGTCGTCTCGCAGGCGACCACCAGCGGGCTCACCAGCCAGGACTACCAGCAATGGCCGGTGTTCGCGCCCTACTGGATGCTGTTCCTGTCGTGCATCGTGTGCAGCACCGGCTCGACCGGGGGCGGCATCAAGATGTTCCGCACGCTGCTGTTCGCGCGCATGGCGGGACGGGAGCTGAAGCTGCTGGTGCATCCGGCCGCCATGGCGCCGGTGCGCATCGGCGGACGGGCGATCCCCGACTCAGTCGGGCACGCGGTGCTCGCCTTCATCTTCCTGTACTTCATGACCGTGGTGTTCTTCACCTTCGCGCTGCTGCTCGCCGGGCTCGATTTCGACCCGGCGCTCGCCGCCAGCGTCGCCTCGATCACCAACACCGCCCACGGCTTCGGCCCGCCGGGCGCCGTGCACAATTTCCACGGACTCACGGCGCTGCAGACCTGGCTGTGCACGGCGGCGATGCTGCTCGGGCGGCTCGAGATCTTCAGCGTGATCGTGCTGTTTACGCCGGCGTATTGGCGCAAGTAGGTTGCCGGGCCAACGCCGCTTCAGCTGTGGATGTAGGTCTCGAGCTGCTCGATCTGCTGCTGCTGGTCGGCGATGACCGCCTTCACCAGGTCGCCGATCGAGATCATGCCCACCACGCGCGCGCCGTCGAGCACCGGCAGGTGGCGCACGTGGCGGTCGGTCATGAGCTGCATGCACTGCTGCACGCTGGTGTCGAGCGACACCGTGAGGACCGGCGCGCTCATGATGTCGCGCACCGGCGTGTCGGCCGAGGAGCGGCCGCGCAGGATCACTTTGCGCGCATAGTCGCGCTCCGACACGATGCCCTCGAGCGCCGCGCCGCGCATGACGATCAGCGCCCCGACGTGGTGCTCGGCCATGAGGCGGATGGCATCGAGCACCGCAGCCTGCGGCTCCACCGAGAAGATCGCCC
>DASPSF010000060.1:0-15122 GCA_035624075.1 Steroidobacteraceae bacterium
ACGATCCACGGCAGGACCCCGAGCAGCAGCAGCGGCAGGAAATACCACCAGGGCTCCACCCGCTGGTGCACCGTGGTGAGAAAGCGCGTGAAATGCTCGTGCACGAAGAAGAAGCTCGCGAAGCCCGGATTGCGCGCCGAGACCGCGATGAACCACGGGCAGGTGAGCACGAGGAAAAGCGGCAGGCCCGAGAGCAGGTGCAGCCGGCGCCAGGGACTCGAGTCGCGCTCGAGCAGCGTGTAGACGATGAGCGCGCCTCCGGCCAGCACTCCGACCACGATGCCCTTGGACAGCACCGCGAGCGCCGCCGCCGCCCAGGCGATCAGCATCCAGTTGCGCTCCGCGCGCGAGGCCGGCAGCGCGGTCTGGGCGCGCGTGAAGGCGAACACCGCCGCCGTGAGGAAGAAGGTCAGGCCCGCATCGAGCAGGTTGAGGTGTCCCACGATGAGAAAGTAGGGACTCACCGCGAGCGCGCTGAGCGCTGCCAGCGCCGCGGCGCTGCCGTAGAGCGAGCGTGTCCAGGCGAAGGTCAGCGCGAGGCAGCCGAACGCCAGTGCGACCGACCACAGCCGCGAGCTCCCCTCCGAGAGGCCGGCGACCGAGTACACCGCGGCCGTCGCCCAATACTGCAGCGGCGGCTTCTCGAAGTACTTCAGCCCGTCGAAACGCGGCGTGATCCAGTCACCGCTCGCGAGCATCTCGCGCGGGATCTCCGCGTAGCGGCCCTCGTCGGGATCGAACAGCGGACGGAGCGGCGCGGTGGCAAACCAGGCGGCCGCCAGCACGATCCACGCGAGCCACATCGATCCGCGCTGCTCGCGCGCCTGCCCGGCCTCGCTCGCCAACTAATTCCCGGCGAGCAGCGCCGCCGCGCGTGAGCCGAAGCCTTCCTGCTTCACGTAGTAGTCGATCGTGCGCCGCATGGCGGTGTCCATGTCGGTCTTCGGCTGCCAGCCGAGCTCGCGCTTCGCCGCCTCGATGTTCGGCACGCGCACCTGGATATCCTGGTAGTACTTGCCGTAGTACTCGCCCGCCGAGACGTCGACGATCTCCGTGGCACGGGCGTTGTCGCGCAGGATCGGGAACTCCTGGGCGATGCGGATGGTGCGCTCGGCGAGGTCGCGGATCGAGATGCAGTTGCCGGGATTGCCGATATTGAAGATTCGCTGGCTGGCGCGCCGGTTCTGGTTCTCGAGGATGATCAGCATGCACTCGATGGCATCGTCGATATAGGTGAAGGAGCGCTTCTGGCTCCCGCCGTCGACCAGCTTGATCGGCTTGCGGTAGAGCACGTTGGAGAGGAACTGGGTGAACACCCGCGAGCTGCCCTCCTTCGGCTCCTCGGGGTTGTCGAGGTTGGGGCCGATGAAGTTGAAGGGCCGGAACAGCGTGTAGTCGAGATTGTCGCGTACGCCGTAGGCGTAGATCACGCGGTCCAGCATCTGCTTGGAGCAGGCATAGATCCAGCGCTGCTTGTTGATCGGACCGTAAGTGAGCGGGCTCGACTCCTCATCGAGCACCGAGTCCGGCGACATGCCGTAGACCTCGGAGGTCGAGGGAAATATCAGGCGCTTGCCATACTTGACGCACTGGCGCACCACGGCGAGGTTGGCCTCGAAGTCGAGCTCGAACACCTTGAGCGGATGGGTCACGTACTGCGCGGGATTCGCGATCGCCACCAGCGGCACGATCACGTCGCATTTCTTGACGTGATACTCGACCCATTCCTTGTTGATCGTGATGTCGCCTTCGACGAAGTGGAAACGCTCGTTCTTCGTTAGATCGCCGAGCTTGTTGTCGGTGAGGTCCATGCCGTAGACCTCCCAGTCGCGGTTGCGCAGGATCGCGGCGGTCAAGGCGGTGCCGATGAAGCCGTTCACGCCGAGAATCATGATCTTCAGTGCCATAGCCGTCCTCGCGCCCGCCCTACTTCGCGGGGAGTAAAGCAAATAATTTTAGCATTATTCTCACCCCACTCACGGACAGGCCGGCGCCGCGGTGCTGAGGCCCGCCTCCCGCGCACGCTTGCAGAAGGCCGCCACCTTCGTGCCCTTGAGCGCACTCCAGTCCGCAAGCTGCGTGCCGAGCTGCGCGTGCATGCCGGCGTAGGTCTCGGTTTCCTGCTGGTTCGGCGCGGTGTCGGCGTCATCGAGCAGCTGGCTGAAGGAATAGATCTGCTCGTTCAGCATGCCCGGGTAGTTGAGGTTGGCCTCCGAGCCCTTGATGTTGACCTGCATCAGCACACCCTCGATCTTGGACGCCGCGGCGGACAGCGCGGTGGCGTCGGCCGCCAACGCGGCGCCCTGCGGTTTGCCCTGCGCCTTCCGGGATAAGTCGCTGATGCCGGTCCTCACCGCGCGGATGTCGTTGACCGCACGGTGCAGGCCGTCCTGATCGTGGTAGACCTCCATGGCGAGATCGAATTTCTGCCTGAGGCCCGCGAGCGCCGCTCCCCGGTCGCGCGGATCGGCGGAGAGGGTGAGCGGCGCGGTGTGCGTCTCGCCCCCGTAGCCGAGACGCAGCATGTACGCGCCCGGCAGCACGATCGGCCCGCGGGGCGGAACGCCAGCGTAGAAGGCGTCCGGAATCTGCGCCGGATCGTCATAGCGCAAATCCCACACGAAGCGGTTCATTCCCTTCTTCGCCGGCAGCGTGTCGACGGGATGGATCAGGTCCGGCCATTCGGGCGGCTGCTCCGCCGCCTTCTCCTTGGTGCTCGAGAGGTGGCGCACCACGCTGCCCGAGGCGTCGGCGATCTCGAGCGTCACCGGGCCTGCGGGCTCGGCCGCCAGGTAGTAGTCGATGAGCACGCCGGCCGGCGGGTTCGAGCCCGAGGGCGGACGCTTGTCGACCGCGTCGGGATAGTAGAGCCGGTAAGCGGTCTGCGGCGCATAGAGCCAGGCCCCGCGGGCGGCGGCCGCGGCTCCGGCCTGACGCAACGGCGTCACGTCATCGAGAATCCAGAAGGAGCGGCCGTGAGTTGCGATCGCCAGATCGTCGCCGCTCACCTCGAGGTCGTGGACCGGCGTGCGCGGCAGGTTGAGCTGCAGGCTCTGCCAATGCTGCCCGCCGTCGAAGGAGACGAACACGCCGGTCTCGGTAGCGGCATACAGCAGCTCGCGCGTGACCGAATCCTCGCGCACCGCGTGCACGAAGGCGCCCTCCGGGATCCCCGCATCGAGCCGCGCCCAGCTGCGCCCACCATCGCGGGTCACGAATACATACGGCCTCACGTCATCGAGTTTGTGGCGATCCACGGCCACATAGGCCGTGTCCGCGTCGTAGCGCGAAGGCTCGATCATGCTGATCGTGCTCCAGGCGGGCATGGCCGAAGGGGTGACGTTCGTCCAGCTGCCCCCGTCGTCATGGGTGAGCTGGACCAGTCCGTCGTCGGTCCCTACCCAGATCATGCCTTTGCGCAGCGGCGACTCCGCGATGGCAAAGACGGTGTCGTAGTACTCGACACTGGTGATGTCCTTGGTGATGGGCCCGCCCGAGGCCTGCTGCTTCGACTTGTCGTTGCGCGTGAGATCGGGGCTGATCGCGCTCCAGCTGCCGCCACGATTGCTCGTCTTGTAGAGCCGCTCCATGCCGTAGTAGAGCGTGTCCGGGTCGAACGGCGACATGGTGAGGGGCGAAGTCCAGTTGAAGCGATGCTCGAGGTCCTTGGCCGCATGCCCCGAGGCATCGACCGGCCAGACCGGGATGATCTGCTCCTGCATGTTGTGCCGGTCGAGCCGGCCGACGAAGTTCTCACTGCTCCCGTAGGTGATCTCGGCATCGCGCGGATCGGGGATCACGAAGCCGCACTCTCCGCCCGCGACGTCGTACCAGTCGCGCTCCACGATCGCGCCCTCGTCGTCCATGCTGGCGATGCCGATGCTGCTGTTGTCCTGCTGCGCACCGTAGAGGTAGTAGGGAAAGCGGTTGTCGACCGCGACGTGATAGAACTGCGCGGTCGGCTGGTTGGCCTGGGTGGTCCAGCTCTTGCCTTGATTGAAGCTGATCGAGGCGCCGCCGTCGCTCGACTCGATGATGCGATCGGGGTTGGTGGGGTCGATCCACAGGCCGTGATGGTCGCCGTGCCGCGCGGGCAACAGCTCGAAGGTCTTGCCGCCGTCGGTCGAGCGGAACAGGCCGGTGTTCTCCGCGTATACCGTGTCGACCTGCTTCGGGTCCGCGAGCACCGTGGAGAAATACCAGGCCCGCTGCGTCAGCCGGCCGTCGTCGCTGACGCGCGCCCAGTGCACGCCGCCGTCGTCGGAGCGGTACAGGCCCCCCGCGCGTGCCTCGATCATCGCGTAGACGCGCTTCGAGTCGGCCGGTGAGACCGAGACGTGGATGCGGCCGAGAATCCCCTCCGGTAGCCCGTTGCCCGTGAGCCGCGTCCAGCTGACGCCGCCGTCGGTCGAGCGGTACAGCCCGCTCCCCGGGCCGCCGCTCGAGAAGTTCCACGGCTGGCGGCGCGCCTGCCAGAGCGCGGCATACACGATGCTCGGGTCGTTCGGATCGAAGCTGACGTCGATCGCACCGGTCTCCTCGTCGTGATAGAGCACCCTGGTCCAGGACTTGCCGCCGTCGATGGTGCGGTAGACGCCACGCTCCTTGTTGGGACCGAAGGCATGGCCAAAGGCGGCGACCAGCACGATGTCGGCGTTGCGCGGATCGACGACCAGTGCACCGATCTGGCGGCTGTCGGCGAGCCCGATGTGGCTCCAGGTCTTCCCGCCGTCGACCGACTTGTAGACGCCGTCGCCGTAGGTCATGTCGCCGCGCGGTGCGGCCTCGCCGGTGCCGACGTAGATCACCTTGTGATCGGAGGGCGCGATCGCGAGAGCGCCGACCGAAGAGATCGCCGTGCCGTCGGTGAGCGGCTCCCAGGTGGCGCCACCGTCGGTCGTCTTCCAGACTCCGCCCGCCACGGCGCCGAAATAGAACGTGTCGGCATCGCCGGGAATGCCGGCGACCGCGAGTGCACGGCCGCCGCGATAGGGGCCGATGCTGCGCCACTTGAGCGCTCCGAACAGGGCCGGGTCGACGGTGTCGGCGGCGGCGACGCCCGAGAGGAGCGCGAGCGCACAGCCCGCGAGGATCACGGCACAGCGATGGAGATGCATGTCTGCCCTTTCACGCGGCGGGTGGCGCCGTTGGTCGTTTTGTTGATTATCCGAGCGGCTGTGCGCTTCAGGCGAGCACTTTGCGCAGCGCGCCGGCGTAGCGCTTCTCGAGCGCGTCCCGGTCCCGATGCCTCCCGCCGTCCACGACTTTGGCCCCGGCGCGCCAGACGCAATCGACGAGCCTACGGTCGCCGGCGAAGATCCAGCTATCGAGAATCTCGTCCCCGCTGCGCCCGACAAGCGAGGGATGATCTCGCACGAGCGTCACCAGGTCGAGGGGCGCCCCGGGCGCGAGCCCGGCCGGCCCCGACCCCGGCGCAAGCAGCGCCTGCAGGCCCCCGCCGAGGGCCGCATCGAACAGGCTCCGTCCGGTCGATGCCCCGGGTGCGGTTGCGAGCAGGTTGCGGGCCCGGCGTGCGAGCCGTTGGGAATACTCCAGGGTGCGCAGCTCCTCCGCCGCGTCGATCCGTATGTTGGAGTCGGTGCCGATGCCGCTGTGGCCGCCGGCGGCGAGAAATTCCACGGCGGGGAAGATACCGTCCCCCAGACTCGACTCGGTCACCGGGCACAGGCCCACCACCGCACCCCGGGCGGCCACGCCCTGAAGCTCGGCGGCCGTCGCATGCGTTGCATGCACCAGGCACCAGCGCTCGTCCACGGGGGCGTTCTCGAGCAGCCATTGCACCGGTCGCCGGCCGCTCCACGCCAGACAATCCTCGACCTCGCGCAGCTGTTCGGCGATGTGGATGTGAATGACGCCGCCGCGCCCGAGCGCGACGAGCTCGGCAAGCTCCGGTGGCGTGACCGCGCGCAGGCTGTGGGCAGCCACACCGACACTCGCATCGGGGAGCGCGCGCACCGCGCTGCGGCTCGCCTCGACGACGCGGGCGAAGCGCCCCGGGTCGTTGATGAAACGCCGCTGCCGCTCGCCCGGGGGCGCGCCGCCAAAGCCCCCGTGCGCATACAGGGTCGGCAGCAGCGTGAGGGCGATGCCGGTCCCGGACGCGGCCGCCGCCAGGCGCGCCGCGAGCTCGCCTGGTTCGGTGAACGGGCTGCCGTTACGATCGTGATGCAGGTAATGGAACTCACCGACCCGGGTGAAGCCGCCTTCCAGCATCTCGGCGAAGGCGAGCGCGGCAAGCCCCTCGAGCTCCTCGGGGCCGACGCGCTCGAGGAAACGGTACATCAGCTCGCGCCAGGTCCAGAAGCTGTCCCCCTCCGCCCCGCGGCGCTCGGTGAGCCCGGCGAGACCGCGCTGGAACGCGTGGCTATGAAGGTTCGCGAGCCCGGGAAGGGCGATGCCGTGGCGCTCATCGGCGCCCTGGGGCGCGACACCGCTCACCACGCGCTCGATGCGCCCGTCCGTGGCGGTCAGGCGCACATCACGGGTCCATCCCGCGGGCAGGAGCGCCGACTCAAACCACAGCCCTCGCATGGCGTACATTATATTGATGAGTCCTTCGGAGACGACCCCGTGGCTCGAGATCACGCGCGGCGGTGCACCGCTGCTGCTGTCGATGCCCCATACCGGCACCGAGATTCCCGCCGACCTCGAGCCGCGCCTGGTCTCACCGTGGCTCGCGCGCAAGGATACCGACTGGTGGATCGAGCGGCTCTACGACTTCGCTCCCGGGCTCGGCGCGACCGTGGTGCGCACCCGCATATCACGCACCGTGGTCGATCCCAACCGCGATCCTTCCGGGGCTTCGCTCTATCCCGGGCAGGCCACCACCGAGCTTTGTCCGACCACCACCTTCGACGGCGAGCTGCTGTATCGCGGCTTCGAGGGCCCGGACGGGGAGGAGATCGCGACGCGCCGCACGGTCTGGTTCGAGCCCTATCATCGCGCGCTCGCGACCGAGCTCGCGCGCCTCAGGCAACGGCACCCGGTCGTGGTGCTCTACGACTGTCACTCGATCCGCTCGCAGGTCGCGCGGCTGTTCGCCGGCGTGCTCCCTAACCTGAACCTCGGCACCCACTCAGGCGCGAGCTGCGCGCCCGAGCTCACCGCACGCCTCGAGGCGGCGTGCGAGGCTTCCGGCTTCACGCGCGTCACCAACGGGCGCTTCAAGGGCGGCTACACCACGCGCCACTACGGACGCCCGGCAACCGGCGTGCACGCGGTGCAGATGGAGCTCGCCTGCCGCGGCTATCTGCGCGAGCCGCCCGGGCGGGTGACCGCGGCCGACTGGCCGTGCGCGTACGACGATACGGTCGCCGCGCCGCTGCGCGCGGTGCTGCAACGGGTGCTGGCGGCGTGCTTAGTGTTCGCGGAGGGCCGGCACTGAGCAGGCGGCAAAAGTCGCGCCTTTTGCCGCCGGCAACGAAGCTGATGTCCGGAAAATCGCCGCAGGCGATTTTCCCAATACTAGAATCTGAACCCGAAGCGGATCGGCAGGAACTCGGTCGGCTGCGCAGTCTCGATGCGCTCGTAGCGCGCCTCGACGAACCACGACTGCGTCGGGCCGAGCGGGAAATCGATGCCTGCGCCCAGGTTCCAGGCGAAGCGCGTGGCATCGTAGGCCTGTACCCCGGTGGTCGTGGTGCCAGCGAGGCCGGGAGCGCACGCGCCGAGGAATCCGTTGCAAAGCGTCGGGCCGCTCTGGGTCAGCTCGATGTGGCGGTAAGCGAGACCGAGGCCGCCCATGAAGTAGAGCCGCGCGCTGCCGGTGAGCGGCTGCTCGAGCACGCCGTCCACCTGGGCATCGAACGTCTCGCCATAGCCACCGTTGATGGCGGTCGAGGTCGCGGCCTGGCCGGCCGAGATGAGCTCGCTCGCCGCGCCGAAGCGGCTGAAGGCGAAATCGGTGCGCAGGTAGAAAGGCTGCGAGGGATCCTGCCGCACGTTGAAGCCGGTACCGAGCGTCCAGCCGGAATTCAGGTAGTCGGAGGTGGTGTTGAGCGGAAAGCTCGGACCCCCCTCGACGTACCATTGCACGGGCAGCGGCTGCACGGTGTAGACCTGAGCGAACGTCGGCGCGGCAAAGCCGGCCAGCACCAGAGGAGCGAGGAGCCGCAAGGAGGTATTCATGGGGCGCGATGATCCTTTCCGACAGCTGAATAAAGGCTGAATATTCCCTCGCGCGCCGCAGCGCGCGCACCGATCACATTGGACAGCCCCCGCCCTTAAGGGTTGCGCGTGCGCTTGATGCGGCGCTCGAGAGCGCCTCTCAGCTCCTGCACCTCGCCGATCCCGAGCGCGGAGGCTGAGAGGAAGAACGCGGCAGCGGCGCAAGCGATGACAAGCGTGAGGCTCGCGAGCTTCGGCCAGAAGTGCTGCACGGCCCAGTCGGCGAGCAGCCAGTGGGCCCCGCCCCAGGCGATGGCGAGCAGCGCGAGTGAGGCGAGCGCGACGCGCATGAGCAGCGCGGCCATGGCGCGCGACTCGAGCCGGCCTAAGTGCGCGCGCATCAGGAAGTAGAGAATGAGAAAGTTGCTGGTCGCAACGCAGGCGGTCGAGAAAGCGAGGCCGCGGTGGCCCCAGCCGAGGCGCACGGTGAAGATCCAGTTGAGCGCCAGGTTGATTCCCACCGCGATGAAACTCACCACCATGGGAGTCTTGCGCCGGTCGATGGCGTAGAAGGCGTTCACCAGCACCTTGAGTGCCGCGTAGCCGCACAGACCGAGGGCATAGAAGCGCAGCGCGCCAGCCGACTCCGCCGTCTCATGGGCGCCGAAACGGCCGTGCTGGTAGAGGACCGAGATGATGGGCTCGGCGAGCACGATCAGGCCGATGCTCGCGGGAATGGTCATGAGAAAGGCGAGCCGCATGCCACGGGCGAGCTCGCTGCGAAAGACGCCATGCTGGCCGGTGGCGGCCATGCGCGAGAGCAGCGGCAGCGCCACCGTGCCGAGCGCCACGCCGAAGATGCCGAGCGGCAGCTGCATGAGGCGAAACGCCACCGTCAGCCAGAAGGTCGGGCCGTCGCCGAGCTCGGAGGCGAACACCGAGTTGATGAGGACGTTGACCTGGGTGGTGCTGGCGGCGATCACCGACGGGCCCATGAGCCGCAGGATCGAGCCGACGCCCGGATCGCGCCAGTGGAAGTCGGGGTGAAAGCGGTAGCCGAGCCGCGCGAGCGCCGGCAGCTGCACGGTCAGCTGCAGCGCGCCGCCGATCAGCGTGCCGATCGCGAGCCCGAGGATCGCGTGCACGCCGAAGTGCGGATCGAGCCAGTAGCCGAGCACCACCCCGGCGATGATCGAGCCGAGGTTGAAGAAGCTCGAGGCCATGGCCGGCACGCCGAACACGTTGCGCGCATTCAGCATGCCCATCACCAGCGCCGCGAGCGACACCAGCAGGATGAAGGGATACATGACCCGCGTCAGGGTCACGGTGAGGGCGGCCTTCTCGCCCTCGAAGCCCGGCGCCAGCACCGACACCAGCCACGGGGCGAACACGATCCCGAGCACGGTGATCGCGCTCAAGGTGACCGTCGCGAGCGTCGCCACCTTGTTGGCCAGCCGCCAGGCGGCCGCCTCGCCGTCGGTGGCGACGGTCTTGCTGAAGGTGGTGACGAAGGCGGTCGAGAGCGCGCCCTCGGCGAACAGGTCGCGCAGCAGGTTCGGGATGCGGAACGCGATGGTGAACGCGTCCATGATGCGGCCGCCGCCGAACAGCGCCGCAAAGATCTGCTCGCGGGCGAGGCCGAGAAGGCGGCTGCAAAGGACCGCCAGGGCGACTACGCCCGCAGCCCTGGTGTTGAGTTTCTCGGCGCGCGCAGCTGCGCCGTCGGCGCTCACCGCGCCCTGGTCGCCAGATGGCATGCGGCCATCACGGTACCACCTGGCGAGTTGTGGCGCGAGCTAGTGTCCGCCGCCTCCCGCGCGCCAGGTCGCCGTGATGCCTACGGTGAACGGCCGGAAGGTGTAGGCGTTCTGCTGCTGCGAGGGTGAGCCCGCCGGGTTGTAGGGATCGAGCTGTCCGAGGGCGAAGTTGGTCACCGTGTGGCTGTTGAGCACGTTGTCGATGAAGGGCGAGATCTGCAGCGCACCGATGTTGATCCCGGCCCGCAGCGTGAGGAAATTCGTCGCCGGCAGCGTGTAGCTCCCCGGGATGTATTGCGACGACGCCGGGTCCTGCACCGCCGCCAGCCAGGGGTTGCGGCTCTCGTAGGTGTAATCGAGACGCACGAAGGCATCGTGCTGCCCGATGTTGAAGCGCAGCTCAGGCCCCACCGATACCGTCCAGGGTGGGTTGGTTCCCGGAGCGTAGTTGATGGCCGCCTGGCCGGAGATGGCGTCGCCGTTGAGCACCAGCGGCGGGGCACCGGCAGCCGGCGGCACCGAGTTGGCCGTGAAGCGCGCGTCGGTGTAGCCGACCGCCAGGTCGACGAACAACGGGCCAGCCGCGAGCTCCGCCTGCAGGTCGAAGCCCTTGGCGACCGCGGTGCCGAGGTTGTCGGTGAACTGCAGGCCGCAGGCGCCGGCGACGTAGACGCTCTGCTGGATGTTGTTCCACTTGATGTAGTAGACGCTGCTGGCGATGCGCAGCACGCCACCGAAAGCGTTCTTGGAGCCGATCTCGTAGTTCTGCGTGCTGTCGGGCGAGTAGGTGAGCGGCGCGCCGTTGGGGAAGCCCTGCTGCGTCAGGTTGGCATTGCAGTAACTCGGCAGCTCGGGGTTGCCGCCGCCGACCCGGTAGCCCTTGGCGTAGCTCACGTAGTACAGGTTGTTGGGATCGGCCTGGAACGCCAGGCTCGCCTTCGGGGTGTTGGGATTCGAGCTGGTCGAAGCGCCGCGCCCCACGCCCGGAATCTGCACGCCGTTCACCGGTGTCGGGCCGAAGTTCTCGAGCCCGTCGGCGTAGTTGTAGATCTCGAAGGTGGAGTGCGAGACGCGCTCGCCCACCGTCAGCCGCAGCCGCTCGGTGAGCGCGTAGCTGAGCTCGCCGTACAAGGCGATCTGCTCATCCCAGGTGGTATTGCTGTTGTAGTAGATGTCGCAGTTGGGGATCGCGGTGTAGGTGCCGACGCCGTTGCAGGCGTAGGGCACGACCGTGTTGCCGTTGACGTCGGTGAAGCTGAAATTCTCGGTCGCCGGCACGCCGTACAGGTAGTTGAAGAAATTGTTGATCTGCGGATCATTGAGCTCTTCGATGCTGCGCTCCTTGGCGTATTGCCAGAATACGCCCGCGGTCCAGTGCAGCCGCTCGTTGGGATCGGCCGACTGCCAGCGCAGCTCCTGCACCCAGCTGTCCTGGGTATTGGTCATGACGTTCGGCGTCGAATAGTTGGCGAAGGCCGCCGGCAGATGGATGCCGTTGGCATCGATCAGCGGGTACCAGTCGCACGGCATGGTAGTCGCCACCGACGTGGGCCCGCAGCCGGTGAACACATAATTACCGGGGTTGTTGGGCCAGCCGAGGCTTTGAAAGTAGGCGAGATCGTAGACCGTGCCCTGGTAGCCGGTCGTCTCCCAGCGGTGGTAAGCGGAGGCGTTGTAGATGATCACGCTCTTGGCGAGATCCACCTGCAGCTTGAGCGACGGCAGGATGTACTGGTCGGCGTCGGGAATGCGCTCGGGGGTGGCGGTGTTGAACTGCCCGGCGCCCGGATTCGAGTAGGCCGGCCAGTAGGTCGGCTGATCGTGGAGCATGCGGTTCTGGTAGATGATGCCCGGCGTCACCGTGAAGCCGCTCACCGGCTGCCACAGGCCGGCGAGGCGCAGCACCAGCGCGCGCGCCCAGTTCACGTCGCTTACGAGCTGCTCGCCGGTGGTGGGATCGACCCGGTTTATCCAGCCGCCGTCGTAGCGGTACCAGGCGCTCGCGCGCCAGCCGAATACCCCGTCGACCATGGGCTCGCCATGGGCGACGCCGAACTCGTAGCTCGGCTCGCCGTAGCGGGTCCAGGCCGCCTCGCTGCGCACGTAGGTGCTCTCGTCGGTGAGGCTCGGCTGGGTCATGATGTAGCGCACCGTGCCGCCCTCGGAGCCCGAACCGAACAGCGTGCCCTGCGGTCCGCGCAGCACCTCGACGCGCTCGAGGTCGAAGGTCTTCGGCAGCGTGTCGTCGGGGTTGAAGCCGACGCTGCGCATCTGGATCGGCGTGTCGTCGATGTAGATGCCGGTGGTGCCGGCGCCCGCCGAGGAGGAGATGCCGCGGATCGAGATGGCGTTGGTGCCCGAATTGTCGATGGTGACGCCCGGTACGAAGCGCACGATGTCCTGCATGTCCTTGATGCCGCGGTCGTCCATGTCCGACTGGGTGAGCGCGGACACGCTGATCGGAACCTTGCTGAGCGACTCCTCACGGCGGGTGGCCGTGACGATGACTTCCTGCAGCGGCCGTTCGGCCTCGCTGGCCACCGGCGCGCTCGGCTCGGCGGCGGCAGCGGCGGCGGCCTCGTCGGCCTGCAGCCTCTGCAGCGGCAGCGCCGCGCACAGCGCGATGACGAGCCAGCCGAGCTTTAGCGTCGGGCGGGTTGCATGCAGCATACGTGTCTCCCCTCTGTTCTCAATACTTATGAGTGCAGCAGCACCGCGGCATCCGCATCCCAACTCACGAACACCTCGTCGCTCCAGTCGATCGCCCACTCCGAGGTGCGCCGCTCGTTCTGTGAGAACGCCGTCACCACCTTACCGCTAGTGGTCTTGATGCGGTAGGTGGAGCGGTTGCCCAGATAGCCGAGCTCCCACACCATGCCGCGCAGCTGGTTGACGCGCGCGCCGCTTGGGGGCTGCTTGCCGAGCCGGATCTTCTCCGGCCGCAGTGCCACCCATACGCGCTGGCCCGGCGCGCAGCGCCCGTCCTCGTCCACCAGCAGGTCGCAGCCGGTCTCGGGGCAATGCACCGTGATCAGACCGGGCTCGCAGCTGCTGACGGTTCCTTCAAAGAGATTGGTGGTGCCGACGAAGTCGGCCACGAAGCGGCTCGCCGGGAACTCGTAGATCTGCGACGGCGTGCCGACCTGGACCACCTTGCCGTGATCCATGACCGCGATGCGGGTGGCGAGCGCCATCGCCTCGTCCTGATCGTGCGTCACCACGATGAAGGTGATACCGACCTTGTACTGCAGGTCCATCAGCTCGAACTGTGTCTGCTCGCGCAGCTTCTTGTCGAGCGCCGACAGCGGCTCATCCAGCAACAGCACCTTCGGCCGCCGGATGAGCGCGCGCGCCAGCGCCACGCGCTGGCGCTGGCCACCGGAGAGCTGGTGAGGCTTGCGCGCCGCGACATGCGCGAGCTGCACCATCTCAAGCGCCTCGTGGATGCGGCTGCGGCGGGTGGCGGCGTCCATCTTCATGCGGCTGATGCCGTAGCCGACGTTGCGCTCCACCGTCATGTGCGGAAAGAGCGCATACGACTGGAACATCATGTTGACGGGCCGCTCGTAGGGCGGCACGCCGCTCATCGGCACGCCGTCGATGAGGATGCGGCCGGCGCTGGGCTCGGCGAATCCGGCCAGCATCCGCAGCAGGGTCGTCTTGCCGCAGCCCGAGGCCCCGACCAGCGCGAACATCTCGCCCTTGAAGATGCTGAGGCTCACGTCCTCGACCGCGGTGAAGCCGCCATAGGTCTTGCTCACCCGCTCGATCACGATCTGCGGGGTGGCGTTCGGGTCGAGCCAGGGGCGGTCGGTGCTCTGCTTCTCCTGGCTGGCGATCGTGCGACTACCCCCAAGGCACACGGATGTGCCCGCCGCCGAAGGCGGCGAGCGGCGCGCCGAAACCGCGCTTTTGGCGCGCCGCCGCGAGCATCGTGACAGGACGTCCGATGCGAGCGCAATTTTAGAATTCCCCCGGAGGAGTGGCGCGCCGCCGCTCGGGCGCGAAGAACGGGCGCTCGACGACCCGCGCACGCACCACGCGCCGCTCCCATACCAGCTCGCGGTTGAGATAGATCTCCACCCACAGCGAGCTGCCGGTGGCGAAATGCGGCGCATCGACCATGGCAAGGGCGAGGTTGCGCTTGGTGGTCGGCGACCAGACCGCCGAGGTTGCGCTGCCCGCCTGGCGGCGCAGGCCCCGGTCGGCGTACAGCAGCGCGTTGTGCGCGGGCTTCGTGCCCTCGACGTCGAGCCCGACCAGACGGCGCCGCGCGCCGCGGCGCTGCTCGGCGAGCAGCGAGCGCCTGCCGGTGAAGTGACCCTTGCCGAAGTCCACCAGCCAGGCGAGCCCGAGCTCGAGCGGCGAGCGCTCGGTGCCGATGAAGACGGTGCGCTCGCCCGGTACGAAGTCGACGTTCGGCAGCAGGAAACCCGCCTCGATGCGCGCGATGTTGAGCGCGCGCGAGCCGATCGGGCGGATGCCGCGGGTCCGGCCGGCCTCGAACAACTCGTCCCAGACGCGCCCGGCGTCCTTCGGGTCCATCCACAGCTCGTAGCCGAGGTCGCCCGTGAAGCCGGTGCGCGACACCATGAGGCGCGCGTCGCCTGCCGCCGGCAGCGTGAAGGTTCCGAGCTCGAAGGGCTTCAGGCACTCGACACCCGCGACACCGGCCTTGCGCAGCACCGCGTACGAGGTCGGCCCCTGCAGCGCGAGCGCCGCCACGTCCTCGGTCACCTCGCTGATCGCGACGTCGAAGCCGACGGCAGAGTCGAGCAGCCAGTCGAGCTGCCGCTCGGCGGTGCACAGCCGGTATTCCCCCTCGGCGAGACAGAACACGGTGCCGTCGTCGATCAGGTGCCCGGCGTCGTTGCACCAGAGGCAGTAGGCGACCCGCCCCGGGCGGAGCTTGCCCAGGTCGCGCGTCACCAGTCGGTTGAGGAAGCGCAGGGCATCGGCGCCCGCGATCCGGTACTTCACCATCGGCGTCAGATCGTAGACCGAGGCGGCGTTGCGGATCGCGAAGTATTCCTGCTCGACGGTCGTGAAGACGTCGACCGTGGTGTAGCCCGCCCACGGGATGAAGCTGTCGACCTGACTCAAGCTCCGCGAGCGCTCGTGGAACGGGGTCGGCAGCAGTGGCCGACGATAGTGGGGTTCGCTCTCGGTGAGCATCTCAGGCCGCCTCTCTCACGACCTCGCGTGCGGCGTTGCGCCCGGCGATCCCCATCACGCCCC
>DASPSF010000066.1:0-12525 GCA_035624075.1 Steroidobacteraceae bacterium
CGCGAGCAGGTCGTCGGCCTGCGAGAGCCGCTGCTCGAGTTGCGGCACGCTGGCCTCGGTGGCAGCGAGCTGGCCCTTGAGGCTCAGCACATTGGAGTAGGGCGCCGTGCCCGCGTTCGCCTGCACCTGGGCGAGCTGCACCTGCTGGCGCTGCAGCTCGATCAGCTGATTGGTCGCATCGACCTCGGCCCGGTAGGCGGCCCGTGCAACCACCGTGTTGACGATGTTGGAGATCAGGGTGAGGTAAGTGGCCTGCTCGGTGGCACGCTGCAGGTCGACCTGCGCATGCAGACCTTCGATCATGCGCCGCTCGCCGCCGAACACATCGAGCGCGTAGCTCACCGAGGCCGAGAGTGTGAACAGGTTGAAGACGGTTGCCGGAGCGCTCTCGCCGACCTTGATCGGCGGGTAGCGCTGGCGGGTGGCCGCGGCGTCCGCCTCGGCCTGGGGATAGAAGATGCCGTAGCCGCCGCGCAGGTTGTCCTCGCTCTGCCGCAGGCTCGCTTCTGCCGCCTCCAGCCCCGGGTTGGCGCGCAGCGCCTCGCTGACGATCGAATCGAGCCGCTCGGAGCCGAACAGCTGCCACCAGTCCGCGGCGAGTTTCGCACCCGGGGTGAAGTGCTGCGCGGCGCCGTGCGCCGCCACGGTCGCGGACGGGTCGGCACCGCCGGCATAGTGCGTGACCGGCGGCGCTTGCGGGCGATGGTAGTTCGGGCCGACCGCGCAGCCGGCGGCGAGACCGGCCAGCAGCCAGAGGGCGCAGCGTCGGCCGGCGCGATTTCGGTCAATTCTCCCCGGCGCCCACATAGACATCGACCAGCTGTCCGGGATAGAGGTTCAGGTTTTTCGGCTTCTCGAAGCGGAACACCATCGGCAGCACGCGCAGGTCCACCCGTTCTTCGCGCGCATCCGAGAGCTCGATCTTCGGCGAGACGTAGGGCTGGATCCTCACGAAGCTGAGCGGCAGATGGATGTTGGTGCCGCGCACGAACATCTGCGCCTGGATCTTTTCGGGAGCCGGCAGCTCGTGGACCAGGATCTCGTCGATGTAGGCGCGCACCTGCAGGTGGCTCTGTGGCAGACCCATCACGATCAGGGGATCGAAGCCCTGGGTATAAGTGTCGTAGGCACCCTGCGCCGATACGTAGCTGCCGACGCTCGAGCTCACCGCCATGACGACTCCGTCGGCCGGAGCGCGGATCGTGTACTTGGCGAGCAGCGCTGCGGAGGACTGATAGGCCTTCTCGAGCGCGGTATAAGTGCGCTCGGCGTTCTGGATGTCGTAGGTCCAGGCACCGGCCTTGGTGAGCTCGTATTGCCGCTCGATCACCTGCAGGCTGGTGGCGGCGATCTTCTCCGCATTGCGGGCGTTGTCGAGCGCGTCGGCGCTGATCGACTTCGGGTCGATGTCGTAGGAGCGTTGCTGCTTGGCGAGCTGGTCGCGGGCGTTCTTGAGGGTGGCCCGGGCGTTTTCCACCTGCGCTGCCGACACCGCGAGTGTCTCGCGCCGCGGCTCCGCGCGCAGCTCGCGCAGCATGGCGTGCGCGGCCTCGGCCTGCGCCTGCTGCTGCTCTGCGGCGGCGCGCTGCACCGAGTCGTCGAGAGTGAGCAGCGCATCGCCCTTGTTCACCTGCTGACCCTCCGCCACCAGGATGCGGGTGATGGGCCCGGCGACTTCCGGATAAATGTTGATGTTCGCGCCGTGCGCCTGGTCGCTCTCGATGATGCCGTTGGAGTAGATACCGTGCTTGTAAGGATTGGCAGCCGGCGTGAATACCGGCGGCTGCGCGCTCGGCTCCTGGCTGAAGAGGAAGGCGCTCACGATCGCCAGCAGCAGGCCGACAGCGGAAGCGATGAAGATGATCTTATTGCGCATCGAGCTGGCTCCGTTCGATGCCCGTGACCCTGCCGTCCTCCATGCGCAGGATGCGGTCGGCGAATTCGTAGATGCGCGCATCGTGAGTGACGATGACGATGCAGCGCTGGTCGGTGAGCAGATGCTCGCGCACGAAGCTCACGATGTTGCGGCCGGTATCGCCATCGAGCGAGGCGGTCGGCTCGTCGAAGATGAGGATGTCCGGGCGGCTGACGATGGCGCGCGCGATGGCGACGCGCTGCTGCTCGCCGCCGCTCAGCTTCACCGGCGGCAGCGGCGCCCGGTTCCTGAGGCCGACGATTTCGAGGTTGCGCTCGGCTTCCTCCACCGCGGCGTTCCATTCGCGGTGCTGCAGGATGAGGGGAATGGCGACGTTCTCCGCCGTGGTCAGGCGCGGAAACAGGTGGTAGTCCTGGAACACGAAGCCGATGCGCTTCAGGCGGAACGCCGCGAGCTCGTCGCTCGAAAGGCTCCAGATGTCCGCGTCCTCGACCTGCACCGTGCCCGAGCTCGGGCGCAGGATTCCCGAGATCATGCTGAGCATGGTGGTCTTGCCGCTGCCCGAGGGGCCCACCACGTAGAGCATCTCGCCGAAGCTCGCCTCGAAGCTCACGTCCTTCACGGCATGCGTGCGGATCGGCTCCTCTCCGAACCACTTGTTGATGCCCCTGGCTTCGATGGCGGTCCTGGCCATGCCTAGCCCCGGAAGATATCGAACGGCTCGATCCGCAGCACTTTGCGCACGCCGACGTAGCTCGAGATGGCGGCGATGATCACCACCATGACGAACGCCATGGCGAGGTTGCCGAAGGTGATCATCGCGGCGTAGTCGGGCAGGTGCGAGCGCGCGATCCAGATGAGCGCGGCGCATAGTCCCACGCCCAGGCCATAGCCGGTGAGCGCCACGAAGGTCGCCTGGAACAGGATCATCTCGACCAGCTCGCGGCCCTTGGCGCCGATCGCCTTCAGGGCCCCGAACTTGTCGATGTTCTCGAGGATGAAGGTATAGAACGTCTGCCCGGAGATCGACAGGCCGACTATGAAGCTGATCAGCGTCATCAGCATCATGTTGGTGCCGATGCCGGTCTGGTACATGTAGAAGTCCGAGATCTTCTGCACGAACTCATCGCGCGTCAGCGCCAGGTAGCCGGCGGCCTTGACCTGCGCCTTGATGGTCGCGACATCCGCCGGGCTCTTTGGCTCGACCAGCAGATACGACATGGTGAAGCGCGAGTTCGGTATGTACTGCAGCGCGCGGTTGTAGGTCGTGTAGAGCGTCGGCACGCCGAACAGCGCACTGGAAGCCACCCGGGCGATGCCGACGATCACGCCGCGATGGTCGTTGAGCTCGAACTCGGTGCCGATGTGCGGATTCTGCAGCTTGTAGAATTCCGCATCCTGGATGGCGATGAAGGCGTTCTCGGCGAAGATGTCCTCGATGTTGCCGCTGAGCATCTGCGGCCGGCCGAAGAGGCTGGTGTCATCGAGTCCGATGACGTTGGCCGACTGATAGGTGCCGTCGCGCAGCTTGAGCAGCGCGCCCCCCGAGTACAGCGGCACCGCGTACTTGACTCCCGGAACGCTGCGCACCTCGTCGAGCACGTAGTCGGGAAGCGGAATGGTGTTGGCGACTGTCTGCACCGCCGGATCCATCACCCACACCGAGGCGCCGATGTTGATGACGGTGGAGGAGGAGCGGCTGAGAATCCCGGCGAACAGCGAGGTCATCTCGATCATCAGGAATACTGCGAAGGTGATTCCGACCAGCAGCGCCGCGAACTTGGCGCGGTCGTTGATCAGCAGCTTGTAGGCGATCAGCAGGATGCCAGGCATGCGGGCATGATCGCGACCGGAGGCGCCCCGGGTAATCCGCGGAAGGCACAGCTCACGCGTGGAAACTACCTACCGCGGGCCAGGGAGGATGCCCGGCGCTACGTACAAGCGCGGATTGCCGTCTCCACCCCTCAGTGCATGTACTGGCCGCCGTTCACGGAGAGCGTTTCGCCGGTGATGTAGGCGGCCGCATCGCTCACCAGGAAGAGGATGGCGGCCGCAACCTCCTCGGGCCGGGCCAGGCGGTGCAGCGGCACGCCGGCGACGATCCTCTCGCGCACCCCGGCCGGCACGGCCTCGACCATGGCGGTGTCCGTATAACCGGGGGCCACGGCGTTCACGGTGATGCCGTGCGCGGCGCTCTCCAGCGCCAATGCCTTGGTGAAGCCGATGATCCCCGCCTTGGTGGCCGCATAGTTGGTCTGGCCAAACTGGCCGGCGAGCCCGTTGACCGAGCTCACGTTGACGATGCGCCCGAAGCCGCGTTCGCGCATCGACGGGACCACGGCGTGACACATGTTGAAGCAGCCGCCGAGATTCACGTCGACGACCGCGCGCCACTGCTCGGGCGTCATCTTGTGCAGGCTCGCGTCACGGGTGATTCCGGCGTTGTTCACCAGCACGTCGATGGGGCCGAGCGTGCGGACGACTTCGTCAACCCCCGTGTGACAGGCGGCGAAGTCCGCGACGTTCCACTGGAAGGTGCGGATCTCGTATTCCTCGCGCAGGCTGCGCGCCGCCGCGATGTCGCTGATGAAGGTCGCGGCCACCTGGTAACCGGCTTTCTGCAGTGCCCGGCAGGTCGCCGCGCCGATTCCCGCGACGCCGCCGGTGACGAGTGCAACACGTGCCATGGCTCACTCCCTTGGCTCGGTTCAACTTGTCAAAAATTGTGCAACTCCGGGTGCGCGCGCGCAGTACGCTCTTGTCCCTATGTACGGTCGCTGTGCGGGTTACTAGGCTCGCATTGAGGTACTGGAGGCGCTCGGATGGCCGCCACGGTTGAGTTTCGCCTGAATGGCCGGCCGGTGAGCCTCGGCGGCGGCCGCGACCGGTCGCTCCTGTGGTCGCTGCGCGGGGAGCTCGGGCTGACCGGTACCAAGTATGGCTGCGGCATCGGCGCCTGCGGTGCCTGCACCGTGCTGGTCGGCGGGCGGGCGGTGCGCTCCTGCCTCACCACGCTCGGCGATGTCGCCGGGCGGGAGGTCGTGACCATCGAAGGTCTGGCGCAGGGTGGAAAACTGCATCCGCTGCAGCAGGCGTTCGCCGATCACGGGGCGCTGCAGTGCGGCTATTGCACGCCGGGCATGATCCTCGGCGCGCACGCGCTGCTCGCCGCCACGCCGCACCCTTCGCGCGAGGCGATCGCCTCCGCGATGGAGCAGCACCTCTGCCGCTGCGGGGCGCACCAGCGCATTGTCGCCGCGATCGAATCCGTGGCGAGCCCAAGCGGAGCAAGCCCATGAGTGCGCCGGCCGGAGTCAGCCGCCGCGAGTTCTTTCAAATGGTGGGCGGCGGCATCGTGGTGTGCGTGGGGGGCGCCGCGCTGCCGGGCTTTGGCCAGAGTCGCTGGCCACGCTATCCGGACGATGTCGATGCCTATTTGCTGATCGGCGCGGACGGCCGGGTCACGGTGTTCTCGGGCAAGATCGAGATGGGCCAGGGCGTGATGACCTCGCTCGCGCAGATGGCGGCTGAGGAGCTCGGCGTCGAGCTCGAGGCGATCGACATGGTGCTCGGCGACACCGGCCGCTGCCCCTGGGATATGGGTACCTTCGGCTCGATGACCACGCGCATGTTCGGTCCGGCACTGCGGGCGGCGGCGGCCGAGGCGCGCGTGGTCCTCACGGGCCTCGCGGCGGCGCGTCTCGGGGTGCCTGCGGACCGGCTGACCGTGCGCAACGGCGTCGTATCCGTGCGGGACACCCCGTCGAGACAGGTGAGCTACGCCGAGCTCGCGGCGGGCAGGCAGCTCATGCGGCGGGTGGATGCGGCGGCAGTACTGAAGGCCGCCGCGGACTTTCAGGTCATGGGGCGCCCGGCGACGCGCCTCGATGCGCGCGTCAAGGTCACGGGCGAGGCGAAGTACGCCGCCGACCTGCGCCTTCCCGGGCAGGTGTACGCGCGCGTTCTGCGTCCGCCGGTTCACCGGGCGCAGCTGCGGAGCCTCGATGCCTCGGCGGCCGAGGCCATCGACGGCGTGACCGTCGTGCGCCGGGATGACCTGGTGGCCGTGCTGCATGCCGATCCAGTGCGCGCGGGCGAGGCCCTCGCGGCGCTGCGGGCGCAGTGGCAGCTGCCGCGGGAGCCCGGGCCGGACCACGACAGCATCTTCGGGCAGCTGGCGGGGTCGGGCGTTCCGCTCACGGAGAGCACACATCGCGGCGATGTCACAGCGGCACGCAAAGCCGCCGCAAGCATCTTCGAGTCGACCTACCGCAAGGGCTACGTCGCGCATGCGCCGATCGAGCCACATGCGGCGCTCGCCGAGGTTTCGGGGGGAAAGGCCAGGGTGTGGGCATCGACGCAGACACCATTTCCGACCCGCGATCACATTGCGCACACACTCGGTCTCGCCCCGGAGGCGGTGCGCGTGATCACGCCCTTTCTCGGCGGAGGCTTCGGGGGCAAGAGCGCCGACCGGCAGGCGGTGGAGGCGGCGCGCCTCGCGCAGCTCTGCGGCCGTCCGGTGCAGGTCGCCTGGGATCGGAGCGAGGAGTTCTTCTACGATCGATTCGATCCGGCGGCGGTGGTGGAGATCGCCTCGGGCGTGGATGCTGCGCGGCGCGTGGCGTTCTGGGACTTCACCGTCTATGCGGCCGGCGAGCGCGGCGCGGCGCATGTGTATGACATCCCCGACCTGCGCGTCCGCTCCGGCGGCGGCATGTCTTACGAGCAGTCGGCCTCCCCGGAACAGCTGCATCCCTTCGAGGTGGGCCCGTGGCGCGCCCCCGGCGCCAACATGAATGTATTCGCGATCGAGTCGCAGATGGACATCATGGCGGCGGCGTGCGGCGAAGACCCGCTCGGGTTCCGGCTGCGCCACTTGAGCGATGCGCGCATGCGTGGCGTGCTGCAGGCCGCCGCCGCAGCCTTCGGCTGGAAGGCGGCCGCCGCGCCGAGTGGCCGCGGGGTCGGAATCGCCTGCAGCACCGACGCCGGCAGTTACGTTGCCGCCTGTGCCGAGGTAGCGGTCGATGAGACCAAGGGCACGGTGCGCGTGGTGCGCGTGGTGTGCGCGGAGGATCTCGGCATCGTCGTCAATCCGGAAGGGGCCCGCATGCAGATCGAGGGCGGCGTCACGATGGGCCTGGGCTACGCCCTGTCGGAAGAGCTGCAATTCCGTGGCGGCGACATCCTCGACCGCAACTTCGACACCTATCATCTGCCGCGCTTCTCCTCGGTGCCGCGCATCGAGGCGGTGCTGGTGCGCAATGACGCGCTCACGCCCCAGGGCGGCGGCGAGCCACCGATCACGATCATGGGAGCCGTGATCGCCAACGCGGTATTCGATGCGACCGGCTCGCGACAGCTGCGGCTGCCGATGACTCCGGAGCGCGTTCTGGCCGGGCTGGCGGCGGCAAAGCACCATGGGTCTTAAGATGCTCGCGCTCGTGTTGGTCGCAATGCCGGCTGCCGCGGCCGGCCCGCCGAATCCCCAGCACGGCGAGGCTCTCTACCTGCGTCATTGCGTTCCCTGCCACGGTGGGCGCGCCTGGGGAGACGGGCCGCGCGAGATCCCCTCCCTCGCGGGGCAGCGCGAGAGCTACCTGATCGAGCAACTGACGCGCTTTGCGAGCGGCGAGCGTCCGGGCTCGGAGATGCACGGCCCGGCCATGCATGACACTCTGCGGGCTGCGGATCTCAATCGTCCGGCGGCGATTCGCGATCTCGCCGCATACCTCGCGCGCGCGCGCCCCGCCCAACAGGCCGAGCAGGGACGGGGCAACGCCCTGACGGCGGGCAAGAGCGTCTATCTCAGAGCCTGTGCCGGCTGTCACGGCGAGGAGGGCGCGGGCGCCGAAGACGGCTCGGTAGCGCGCATCGGCGGGCAGCATTTCCGTTATCTGCTCTCGCGGCTGCGGGAGTTTGGCGCCACTCACCGCGGACAGGTCGATATCCCTCTGTCGGCGGAGGAGCAGCAGGCGCTGGCCGACTACGTCTCGCGATTGCCGTCCAGCGGGAGCAAACCCTAGGTGCGAGCTGGTGAAGTCCGCCGATTCACTCGTGAACACAAGCGCTTCAGCGGAGCAGGCGCGGCTGCTTCGCAACTGGCGGGCTGAGCGGGACAGCTCGGCGCTGTACGGGGCACTGGCGCAACTCGAGCGTGACCCGCGGTTGCGCGGCGTCTACCTCGAGCTCTCGGGCGCCGAGCGTCGCCATGCCGACTTCTGGGAGGAGCGGCTGCGCGCCCGCGGCTGCTCCATCCCCACGTTCCACCCCTCGGGGCGCATCCGCGTTCTGATCCTCCTCGCCCGCCACCTCGGCATCGGCTTCATCGTGCCGAGCGTGATTGCACGCGAGATGAAGGAGCGTGACGACTATGCGGGGCAGGAGGACGCGCTGAGCGCCGGCCTGGTGTCGGAGGAGCATGGCCACGCGACGGCGCTGCGCGGCAGAGATCAGGGTGCGCTCGGCAGCAACCTGCGGGCCGCGGTGCTGGGTGCCAACGACGGTCTGGCTTCCAACTTCTGTCTGATGATGGGTGTGGCGGGGGCGCAGGTGTCGGCCTCGATCGTCCTCCTGACGGGGATCGCGGGGCTGCTCGGCGGGGCCTGCTCCATGGCCCTCGGCGAATGGCTGTCGGTCACCAACGCGCGCGAGCTCGCCCTGAGCCAGCTCGACCGGGACATCGGCACGCTCGCGCCCGATCCGGCGCACGGCAGCGTCGCTTCGGCCGGCGATGCTCTGAGCGCGGCAGGCTTCTCGTTCCTGCTGTTCGCCCTGGGCGCTCTGGTGCCGTTGCTGCCGTTCCTGATTCTGCCGGCGGGGCTGCGAATCGCGGGCACCATCACGCTGTCGGCAGCCGCCCTGTTCGCGCTGGGGCTGGCAACCTCGCTCTTCAACGGCCGTTCCGCCTGGTACTCGGGTCTGCGGCAGACCGCTTTCGGCGCGGCCGCCGCGCTCATCACCTGGCTCGCCGGCCGCGCGTTCGGCGCGCTCTCGGGTGGCGGTTGAGTGCGCGGCCAACCACGATCGCGCTAAGCACATCCACGGATACCGCCGCCATCAGAAGCGGCGCGAGCATGCACCCAAGGAGTCGGTGTCGTGCCCTGGAATGACAGCTACTTTCCGCGCTCGATGGTCAATCTTCCCCTGCGCACCCGTCATAAGGCGATCGAGATCGCGAACGCTCTGCTGGCGGAAGGCTACGAGGAGGGGCGGGCGATCCGCATCGGCATCTGGCAGGCGAAGCGTTGGGCCGAGTGGCCGCGCGAGCGGCGCTCGACCCGGACCCATTGATGACGGTGCGGCCGTGATCAAGACCATCCTGGTACCGACGAGCGGCTCGTCCACGGACCGGAGCGTGTTCGGGACTGCGCTGGCACTTGCACGTCCACTCGCGGCGCACATCGAGTTCCTGCACGTCCACCTCACTGCGGGAGCGGCGGCGTCCCACGCCCCGCACGTCGACTACCTGCGGGGTGCGGCCGTCGGTAATGCGCTGAGGGCGCTCGGCCGCGAGACCGATGAGCTTTCGGCGTACGGGCTCGCGCATTTCGAGGAATTCTGCCGGGAGCACCGCGTACTGGTTCGTGATGCGCCGAAGCCGGTGGAGCTGGTCAGCGCCCGCTACTCGGAGCAGATCGACCAGCCACTGGCGAGACTGCTGCTGCAGACACGTCACAGCGATCTGGTGGTGCTCGGACGGCGCCGTCATCGCGATTATCTCGAGGGTGCCCTGATCGAGGAGCTGCTCGCGCGCGGCGGCCGTCCGGTGGTCATCGCCAGCGACAACCCGCCGCAGAGCGTCGCCGGCACCATCGTCGTCGGCTGGAAGGAGACCGCCGAGGCCGCCCGGGCGCTCGGGGCTGCGATGCCGCTCCTGCGCCAGGCGCGCCGGGTGGTGCTGCTCGCCCTGAAAGAGCGGGGCGGCGCTACTCACGAGCAGCTGGTGCACCTGAGCCGGCAGCTCGCCTGGCACGGCATCGAAGCTGAGGTAAGCGTTACCGGCGATGCCTCGCGGCCGGCGGCGCAGCAGCTTGCGTTGCAGGCCTCGCAGCTGCACGCCGACCTGCTGGTCGTCGGCGCCTTCGGGCATGGGGCGCTGCGCGAGCGGGTGTTCGGCGGCGTCACCCGCACGCTCATCGATCACGCCGACATGCCGGTGTTCATGGTGCAGTGAGGCGCGATCGTGACGACACGACGCCAGGTGACGAACGCCATGCTTGCCGGCGCGGCTCTGGCCGCGGCCGGCGGTGGCGCGCGAGCGGGGGAGCGGGTGTCGTTGCCCGCGCCGGCGGCCGCGGGCGGTATGCCGCTGATGGCGGCGCTGAAGGCGCGGCATTCGACCCGCGAGTACTCCGCTCAGCCCGTGTCGCAGAGGACGCTCTCCGATCTTCTGTGGGCGGCCTTCGGCATCAATCGGCCGAGCGGCGACCGTACGGCGCCCTATTGGCGCCACGTGATGGTCATCGACGTATACCTCGCGATGGCCGACGGAGTGTGGCTCTACCAGCCTGAGGCTCATGCCCTGCAGCCGTACCTGCCGGATGACATTCGCGCGCAAACCGGACAGCAGGATTTCGTCGCGACGGTGCCACTCAACCTGGTGTACGTGGCGCACGGCGAGCGGATGAAGGATATCTCCGCCGAGGAGCGCCGGCTGTACGCCTCGGTCGATGCTGCCTTCATCGGACAGAATGTGTACCTCTTCTGCGCATCCGCAGGTCTTGGCTCCGTGTTCAGAGGAGCCGTCGACACGCACCGTCTCGGTGAGCTGATGAAGCTGCCGGAGGGGCAGTTCGTGACGTTCGCGCAAAGCGTCGGCTACCCTCGCGCCTGATCGCTGACTTTGCGCCCCGCGGCCGCGAGGTTAAGCTTCGCGCCGAGGGACAGGTGCGTTCCAGGAAACCCATATCCGCTGCAGCGCCCGGGCCGTGGCGTGCCGTCTTGCGGCGCCATCTGACGTTGCTGCTGGCGATCAAGCTCGCCGCGCTGGCGCTGCTGTGGGTGCTGTTTTTCTCGCCCGCACACCGCCCCGCCGTCGACAGCCAGGCCGCCGGGCGGCATCTGGCGATCGCTTCGCAGGCAGGCACTGATGATTGACCTTTCGGTCGTGGCGCTGTCGCGGGCGCAGTTCGCGCTCACGGCGCTCTATCACTTCCTGTTCGTGCCCCTGACGCTCGGCCTCTCCATGCTGCTGGTGATCATGGAGGCGGTGTACGTGATGACCGGGCGCGAGATCTGGAAGCGCATGACGCAGTTCTGGGGGATGCTGTTCGGCATCAACTTCGCCATGGGAGTCGCCACCGGCATCACCATGGAGTTTCAGTTCGGAACCAACTGGGCCTACTACTCGCACTATGTGGGCGACATCTTCGGCGCGCCGCTGGCGCTCGAGGGCCTGATGGCGTTTTTTCTCGAGTCGACCTTCGTCGGGCTGTTCTTTTTCGGTTGGGATCGCCTCTCGAAGGTCGGCCATCTGGTCGTCACCGCGCTGGTCGCGCTCGCCTCGAGCCTGTCGGCGCTCTGGATCCTGATCGCCAATGCCTGGATGCAGCATCCGGTGGGGGCGCAGTTCAACGAGCAGACCATGCGCATGGAGCTCACCTCCTTCGCCGCCGTGCTGCTGAATCCGGTGGCGCAGGCGAAATTCGTGCACACGGTCGCGGCGGGCTACGTGGTGGGGTCGGTGTTCGTGCTCGCGGTGAGTGCCTGGTATCTGCTGCGCGGACGCAACGTCGAGATCGCGCGACGCTCGCTGGCGGTCGCCGCCAGCTTCGGGCTCGCCTGCTCGTTGTCGGTGGTGGTGCTCGGCGATGAGTCCGGGTACCTCGCGGGCGAGAACCAGAAGATGAAGATCGCCGCCATCGAAGCGGAATGGCACACCGAGCGGGCGCCGGCGGGCTTCACGGTATTCGGCCTTCCGGACGATGCCGCGCATACGACTCATGACGAGCTGAAGCTGCCGTGGGTGCTCGGCCTGATCGCGACGCGCTCGGTGGACGAGCCCGTGCTCGGCATCTTCGACCTGGTCGCCCGTGCCCGCACCCGCATCGCGAGCGGCATCGAGGCGCACGCGGCGCTCGCCGTGCTGCGCGCCCATCCGCAGGACGACGCCGCACGCGCGCTGTTCGAGGAGCATCGCGCCGACCTCGGCTACGGGCTGCTGCTGCTGCGCTACGTCGATGACCCGGCACACGCCACGCCCGGGCAGATCGAGGCGGCGGCCTGGTCGACCGTGCCCGATGTCGCGGTGCTCTTCTGGTGCTTCCGCCTCATGGTCGCCATCGGCCTGCTGCTGATCGTCCTGTTCGCAACCGCCTTCTACCTCTCGGCGCGCCATCGCTTCGAGCGGCATCGCTGGTTCCTGCGAGCCGCCTTCCTCGCTCTGCCGCTGCCCTGGATTGCCGCGGAGCTCGGCTGGATCGTGGCCGAGTATGGCCGGCAGCCCTGGGCCATCGACGGGGTGCTGCCCACGTTCCTCGGCGCCTCGCCCGTTCCGGCGAGCAGCATCGCGCTGTCGCTCGGCGGCTTCGTGATCTTCTATTCGGCACTCGCGGCCGTGGACGTGTACCTGCTCACCCGCATGATTCGCCGCGGCCCGGACGGTCTGGGGTATTGGCCCGAGGGGGACGCGCGTGCCTGACTAC
>DASPSF010000107.1:0-4952 GCA_035624075.1 Steroidobacteraceae bacterium
GTCGCACAGCGCCATGATGAGCGCCACCAGCGCGATGTTGCCCATCGCGCCGGCCACGTGCTCGATGACGACCGCCAGCATCATGATCGGATAGCTCTTGCCGGCCGCGGCGAGCAGGCAATAAAGGAGGTTGCTGGCCGCAGCCAGCACGCCGAAGCCGAGCATCGAGCGCACGAGTCCCAGGCGCACCATCAGCACGCCGCCGAGCACCGAGCCGCCGATCGCGCTCACGGTGAACAGCGCCTTGACGATGAGGCCGATCTCGGTCTTGGAGAAGCCCACGTCCATCATGAAAGGCGTGAAGAGCTTGTTGGCGAAGGCATCGCCGATCTTGAAGAACATCACCACGGCGATGAGGATGGCGGCGCTCGGACTGTCGAGCAGCTCCCTGAGCGGCGCCAGCAGCGACTCGCGTAAGGTGCGCGGCGGCGCGTGCCGGTAGTCGGGCTCCGGCGCGCGGGCGCTCGCCACGCAGAAGCCGAGCATCGCCGTGGCGAGCAGCAGGTACGCGGCCTGCCAGCTGAAGTGATCGGCCACCACCAGCGCGACTGCGGCCGCGATCCACGCGGCGGCGCGGTAGCCGAGGTTGTTGGCCGCCGCGGCGGGGCCACGCTCGCTCGGCAGCGAGACGTCGGTGCGCCAGGCATCGATGGCGATGTCCTGGGTGGCCGAGAAGAACACGATCAGGAACGCGCACACGGTCACCGGCGCGAGCGCCGCCGCGGGATTCTGCATGGCGAGCAGCGCCAGCGCCGCGGCGAGCGCCAGCTGCATCGCCAGCATCCAGCCGCGGCGCCGGCCGAGGAACGGCAGCGGGTAACGATCGATCAGCGGCGCCCATAGCGGCTTGAGGAGGTAAGGCAACGCCACGTAGGTCATCACGCCGATCGCGGTGTTGCTGAGGCCTGAGTCCTTGAGCCAGGCCTGCAGCGCATTCTCGGTGAGCTGATTGGGAAATCCCGAAGCCGCGCCGAGCGCGAGGATCGCGAGCATCTTCGGGCTCGCGAGCAGCCTCCAGAGGGGCGCTCCCGGAACCGCGGCCGGCGCGCTCAAAGGTCGTAGTCCATGGTGAGCGGCGCGTGATCCGAGAAACGCCTCTCCTTGTATATGGAGGCGAAGCGCGCCCGGCCGGCGAGCGAGCCGCTCACCACCTGGTAGTCGATGCGCCAGCCGACGTTGTTGGCGCGCGCCTGCCCGCGGTTCGACCACCAGGTGTAGAGTCCCGGCCCCGGGCGTACCTCGCGGAATGCGTCCACGTAGCCGGCCGGCCCGAAGAGGCGATCCATCCAGGCGCGCTCCTCGGGGAGAAAACCGGAATTCCTCTGGTTCGAGCGCCAGTTCTTCAGGTCGATGGCGCGGTGAGCGATGTTCCAGTCGCCGGAGAGGATGCAGCGCCGCCGCCCGCGCCTGAGGCGCGCGAGCTGCGGCGTGAAGGCTTCCAGGAAGCGGAACTTGGACGCCTGGCGCTCGGGCCCGGCGGAGCCCGACGGCAGATAGAGCGATATCACCGACAGGTCGCCGACGCGCGCCTCGAGGTAGCGCCCCTCCCGGTCGAACTCCGGTACGCCGAAGCCGCGGATGACCCGGTCGGGCGCGTGGCGGGTGTAGAGCGCGACCCCCGCGTAGCCCTTGCGCTCGGCCTCGCAGAAGAAGGCCTGGTAACCCGGCAGCCGCACGTCGTGCCCGTCGAGCTGATCCTCCTGGCAGCGCGTCTCCTGCAGGCAGATGAAATCCGCGCGCTGGCGCCGCAGCCAGCGGAACAGGCCCTTGGCGGCCGCCGAGCGGATGCCGCACACATTGACGGTGATCACTCGCAAGCCGAACAATGATAAGTCATGCAGGAATACCAGCTCACGTTCATCGAGCTCGCGCTCGCGCGCGAGGCGCTGCGCTTCGGGCAGTTCCGCCTCAAGTCCGGCCGCGACAGCCCCTACTTCTTCAACGCCGGGCTCTTCAGCGACGGCGAGGCGGCATCGGTGCTGGGCCGGTGTTATGCGGCCGCGGTCATCCGCTCCGGCCTCGAGTTCGACATGGTGTTCGGCCCGGCCTACAAGGGCATTCCGCTCGCCACCGCTGCTGCGATCGCCCTCGCCACGCACCACGGCCGCAGCATCCCCTACGCCTACAACCGCAAGGAAGCCAAGGAGCACGGCGAGGGCGGGGTCGTGGTCGGCGCGCCGCTCCACGGGCGCGTGCTGATCATCGACGACGTGATCACCGCCGGCACCGCGGTGCGCGAGTCGCTCGAGCTGATCCGGCGCGCCGGTGCCGAACCGGTCGGCGTGGCGCTCGCGCTCGATCGCGAGGAGCGTGGCCAGGGCGAGTTGAGCGCCGTGCAGGAGCTCGAGCGCGGCGAAGGCCTCAAATGTGTGAGCGTCGTCACACTATCGGACCTGATCGAGGCGCTGTCGCGTCCCGCGGACGGCAAACCACGCATCTCCGCGGAGCAACTCGCGCAGTTGCGCGCCTATCGGGCCCGCTACGGCGCGCGCTGAGACTTGCCAGCGCCCGAGGCGCGGCCGAAGATAGCTGCATGTCGGTCCGGGCGGCGCCGCTGCGCGCATTTTCGCTGGCTCTGGCTGCGGCGCTGGCCGCGGCTGCGGTTTCGGCCGCTGCCAGTCCGCAGTCCAGTAATTCCAAGACGACGACCTATCGCTGGGTCGACGACCAGGGCGTGGTCCACTACGGCGATCAGATTCCGGCGCAGTACGCCGGCAAAGAGCGCGAGGTCATGAACCCGCAGGGGGTGCCGGTCGGCCACGTCGAGGGCCAAAAGAGCCCGGACCAGCTCGCGCAGGAGGCGCGCGAGCGAGCCGCCATGATCAAGCAGAAACAGCACGATAACTTCCTGGTGACCACCTACACCTCGGTGAAGGACATCGAGGCGCTGCGCGATGCGCGGCTCGACCAGCTGAAGACGCAGCGAGCCGCCGGGCAGCAGTACATCGAGAGCCTGAAGGCCCGCCTCGGGACGCTGCAGACGCGGGCCATGAACTTCCGCCCCTACAGCGCCAACACCGGAGCTCGCCCGATGCCCGATGACCTGGCGGAGGACCTGGTCCGCACCCTGAACGAGATGAGCACGCAGACCGGCGCGCTCGCCAAAGAGAGTGAGGACGAGACGAATCTGCGCGCGCAGTTCCAGGCCGACATCGAGCGCTATAAAGAGCTGCACACGCTGCACTCGACCGACTAGCGGCCGGAGTGTCCGAAGCCGCCCGCGCCCCGCGCGGAGCTCACGAAGTCCGGCACCACTTCGAGCTCCACCTGCACTACCGGCACGACCACCAGCTGTGCGATGCGCTCGCCGGGAGTCATCGTGTAGGCTTCAGCGCCGCGATTCCAGCACGACACCATCAGCTGACCCTGGTAGTCGGAGTCGATGAGTCCCACCAGATTGCCGAGCACGATGCCGTGGCGGTGCCCGAGACCCGAGCGCGGCAGGATGACGGCCGCGAGCGAGGGGTCGTCGAGATGGATCGCAAGCCCGGTCGGGATGAGCTCGGCCCGCCCCGGCGCGAGAGTGAGCGGCGCGATGGTGCAGGCGCGCAGGTCGAGGCCGGCCGAGCCTTCGGTCGCATAGGCGGGCAGCGGAAACTCGCCGCCGATGCGCGCGTCCAGTATGCGCACCTTGAGCGCGCGGCGGGCCGCGGTGCTCATGCCTTAAGTCAGGCGAGCGCCGTGCCGCGCTGCGAGCGGTCGGCGCGAGCGGCGAGCTCGCGCGCGATGAGCGTGACCAGGCCGCGCGCCAGCGCGAGCTTGCCGGCCCGGCCGAGCTCGTAGCGCGCGCCGCGCGCCAGCACGATCAGCTGGTTCTCATCGCTGTCGAAGGCCTTGTCGTCGCCGACCTCGTTGGCGGCGATCATGTCGAGGTTCTTCTTCATCAGCTTGGCGCGCGCGTTCTGCTCGACCGACTCGGTCTCGGCGGCAAAACCCACCACCAGCGGCCGATCGGGGCGCGCCGCCACCGTGGCGAGCACGTCCGGCGTGCGCTCCATCGCGACCTCGAGCGTGTCGCTCACTTTCTTGATCTTCTGCTGCGCCGCGCGTGCCGGGCGGTAATCGGCGACCGCAGCCGTCGAGATGAACACGTGCGTGCCGGCGAGCTCCCTGAGCACCGCCGCCAGCATGTCGGCGGCGCTCTCGACGTCGATGCGCCGCACCCCGGGCGGGGTCGGCAGGCTCACCGGGCCCGCCACCAGAATGACCTCCGCGCCGGCCGCCCGGGCCGCCTGCGCCACCGCGAAGCCCATCTTGCCGGAGCTGCGGTTGCTGATGAAACGCACCGGATCGAGACGCTCGCGGGTGGGCCCGGCCGTGACGAGGACGCGCCGGCCTGCGAGCTCGCCGCCGGCCGCGAGCAGCGCGCCCAGCTGTTCGGCGAGCTCGAGCGGCTCGAGCATGCGGCCCTCGCCGACCTCGCCGCAGGCCTGGTCGCCGGCGGCGGGACCTAGGATGAGCACGCCGCGCGCGGCGAGCTGGGCAACGTTGGCGCGCGTGGCGTGATTCGCCCACATCACGTGATTCATGGCCGGCGCCACCGCGATCGGCGCCTCGGTCGCGAGGCAGAGCGTCGCGAGCAGGTCGTCGGCGCGGCCGGTCGCGAGGCGCGCGAGGAAGTCGGCGCTCGCCGGCGCGATCAGCACCGCGTCGGCCCAGCGCGCCAGCTCGATGTGCCCCATGGCCGCTTCCGCGGCCGCATCCCACAGGTCGGTGCGCACCGTGCGGCCCGAGACGGCCTGGAAGGTCGTCGGCGTCACGAACTCGCGCGCGGCGGCCGTCATCACTACCTGCACCTCGGCGCCGCGCTCGCGCAGGCGCCGCACGAGGTCGGGGCTCTTATAGGCGGCGATGCCGCCGGTGATGCCGAGAAGGATGTGCTTGCCGTGCATGGAAATAAGCCCCCGAGGGGGATTATCGCACCGCGGGCCGCGTGCGGAGTAAACGGCGGC
>DASPSF010000055.1:0-4633 GCA_035624075.1 Steroidobacteraceae bacterium
CGTGCCGTCGCAGACGATGACCACGCCGGCGTGCTGCGAGTAGCCCATGCCGACGCCGCCGCCGTGATGGATCGACACCCAAGTGGCGCCGCTGGCGGTGTTGAGCAGCGCATTGAGCAGCGGCCAGTCGGCAACGGCATCCGAACCGTCGCGCATCGCCTCGGTCTCGCGGTTGGGACTGGCGACGGAGCCCGAATCGAGATGATCGCGGCCGATGACGATGGGCGCCTTGAGCTCGCCGCGCGCCACCATTTCGTTGAAGGCGAGCCCGAGCCGATGCCGGTCGCCCAGGCCCACCCAGCAGATGCGCGCCGGCAGTCCCTGGAACTGGATGCGCTCGCGCGCCATGTCGAGCCAGTGATGCAGGTGCCGGTCCTCGGGCAGGAGCTCGCGCACCTTCTGATCGGTGCGGTAGATGTCCTCCGGGTCCCCGGAGAGCGCCGCCCAGCGGAACGGGCCCATGCCGCGGCAGAAGAGCGGCCGGATATACGCCGGCACGAAGCCCGGAAAGGCGAACGCGTCCTTGAGTCCCTCGTCGTAGGCCACCTGGCGGATGTTGTTGCCGTAGTCGAAGACCGGGATGCCCTCTCTCTGGAAGGCGAGCATCGCCTCCACGTGGCGGCGCATGGAGGGTCGCGACTCGCGCGCCACCTGCGTGGGGTCGGAGGAGCGCAGCCGATCCCACTTCTCGACCGTCCAGCCCTGCGGCAGATAGCCGTTCACCGGGTCGTGGGCCGAGGTCTGGTCGGTGACCGCATCCGGCCGCACGCCGCGGGAGAGGAGCTCCGGCAGCACCTCGCAGGCGTTACCGAGCAGCCCCAGCGACAGCGGCTTGCCGTCGCGGCGGGCGCGCTCGAGGAGCTCGAGCGCCTCGTCGAGACTCGCCGCCTGGGTGTCGAGGTAGCGCGTCTCGAGGCGCTTGGCGATGCGCTCCGGGCGGCACTCGATCGCGAGCATCGAGGCGCCGGCCATGGTCGCGGCGAGCGGCTGCGCGCCGCCCATGCCGCCCAGGCCCGCGGTGAGAATCCACTTGCCGGCGAGATTGCCGCCGAAGTGCCGCCGGCCCATCTCGACGAAGGTCTCGTAGGTACCCTGGACGATTCCCTGGCTGCCGATATAGATCCAGGAGCCGGCGGTCATCTGGCCGAACATCATCAGGCCCTTCCTGTCGAGGGCGTTGAAATGCTCCCAGTCGGCCCAATGTGCCACCAGGTTCGAGTTGGCGATCAGCACCCGGGGTGAGTCGGCGTGGGTGCGGAAGACGCCCACGGGCTTACCCGACTGGATGAGGAGCGTCTCGTCATCACCGAGCGCGCGCAGCGCCGCGACGATCTGATCGAAGCACTGCCAGTTGCGGGCAGCCTTGCCGATCCCGCCGTAGACCACGAGCTCCCCGGGGCGCTCGGCGACCTCGGGGTCGAGGTTGTTGAAGAGCATCCGCAGCGGCGCCTCGGTGAGCCAGCTGCGGCAGGAGAGGGTGGTGCCGCGCGGGGCGCGCAGCGCGGGGCGCTTGGTATGGTCGTTCATGGCCGTGTCCTTGGCCGGTGCTCTTGAAGAGAGCCCCCGGCGCAACTATTCATAATAAACGAGTGTTTCCCGGCCGGGCGGGTTCGGGTAGAATGCGCGCCCCCGCGGGCTGCGAGCGTGCTGCGGGGACGGGTGGCTGGTGGCGCGGGTTCGGACAAGTCCTTACCGGCGGCACCCCCGAGAGAAGATGAACGGAAAGCCCCCGAGCGGGGCTTTTTTATTGGGTGGCGCAGCTATTGGGGCGCGCCGATTGGTGGATGGGCCTTGGGGCCCATTTTTGTTTTGCGAGGCTGCATGGCGACGGCGTCCACCTTGCGGGAGCGGCTGATCGGACTGGTCGAGCCGCTGGTCGGGCGGCTCGGCTACGAGCTGGTCGACCTCGAGTACGGGGCCGGGCGCGGCCACGGGCAGGTACGCGTGTTCATCGACGCCGCCGCGGGCGTGGGGGTCGACGATTGCGAGCGGGTGAGCCGCGAGATCTCCGCCCTGTTCGACGTCGAGGACCCGATTGCGGGCGCCTACACGCTCGAGGTGTCATCGCCCGGCTTCGATCGCGTGCTGCGCACGCGCGAGCACTTCGGCCGCTTCGTCGGCTCGCGCGTGTTCGTCGAGCTGAAGGAGCCGCGTGACGGGCGCCGCCGCTATACCGGGCAGCTGCTCGCGGTCGATGACGCGGGCATCGCGCTCGCCGTCGACCGGGAGCGCGTGGCGGTGGCATTCGCGGAGATTGGCAAGGCGCGGCTCGCCTCCTGAAGGCGCGGCGGCGGCTACGGGACTTTCGAGAGGTACTGACGGGTGAACAAGGAAATTCTGATGGTGGTCGATGCCGTCTCCAACGAGAAGGGCGTCGACAAGGAAGTGATCTTCGAGGCGCTCGAAGCCGCTCTGGCGTCCGCGACCCGCAAGAAGCACGGCGAGGAATGGGACGCGCGCGTCGCCATCGACCGCAAGAGCGGCGATTACGACACGTTCCGACGCTGGAAGGTGTTCGCCGACGACTCGAAGGAGCTCGAGGTGCCCGAGCGCGAGCTGCGCCTCGAGGACGCGGTCGACATCGATGCCAATGCCCAGGTCGGCGGCTACGTCGAGCAGCCGATGGAGTCGGTGGGCTTCGGGCGCATCGCCGCCCAGCAGGCCAAACAGGTGATCGTGCAGAAGGTGCGCGAGGCCGAGCGGGCCCAGGTGGTGGAGGCGTACCGCGACCGCGTCGGCACGCTGGTCGGCGGCGTGGTGAAACGCGTCGACCGCAACGGCATCTACGTCGACTTAGGTTCCAACGCCGAGGGCTTCGTGCCGCGCACCGACATGATCCCGCGCGAGCAGGCCAAGCCCCAGGACCGCATCAAGGCGTTCCTCAAGGAAGTGCGCTCCGAGCCGCGCGGCCCGCAGCTGTTCCTCACCCGCACCGCGCCCGAGTTCCTGATCGAGCTCTTCAAGCTCGAGGTCCCGGAAGTGGGCCAGGGCCTGATCAATATCCTCGGCGCGGCGCGCGATCCGGGCGTGCGCGCCAAGATCGCAGTGAAGAGCAACGACCCGCGCATCGATCCGGTCGGCGCCTGCGTCGGCATGCGCGGCTCGCGCGTGCAGGCGGTCTCCAACGAGATCGCCGGCGAGCGGGTCGACATCATCCCGCACGACGACAACGCGGCGCAGTTCGTGATCAACGCCATGTCGCCCGCGGAAGTCATGTCGATCGTGGTCGACGAGGACTCCCACAGCATGGACATCGCGGTCTCCGAGGAGAAGCTCAGCCAGGCCATCGGCCGCGGCGGCCAGAACATCCGCCTCGCGAGCCAGCTCACCGGCTGGGACCTGAACGTCATGACCGAGTCCGACGCCGAGGCCAAGAGCGAGACCGAGGCCAAGGAGCTGGTCGCCAACTTCATGAAGCAGCTCGACGTCGACGAGGACGTCGCCACCATCCTCGCGCAGGAGGGCTTCTCGACCATCGAGGAGATTGCCTACGTGCCGCAGGCGGAGCTGGCGGCGATCGAGGAGTTCGACGAGGACATCGTCAAGGAGCTGCGCAACCGCGCGCGCGACGTGCTGCTCACGCAGGCGATCGCCAGCGAGGAGACGCTCGATCAGTCGATGCCGGCGGACGATCTGCTGCTGCTCGAAGGGATGAGCCCGGATCTGGCGCTGGCGCTGGCGCGGCGCGGGGTGCGCACCCGCGAGGAGCTCGCCGAGCAGTCGGTGGACGAGCTGGCCGATATCGAAGGGCTGGCCGCGGACAAGGCGGCGGCGCTCATCATGACGGCGCGCGCCCCGTGGTTCGCAGGCGAGGCTTGAGTCTATGGCGGAAGTGACCGTTTCCCAGTTCGCGGAAGTCCTCAAGGTGCCGGTCGACCGGCTGCTGGTGCAGCTCGACCAGGCCGGCATCAAGGTGGACGGGCCCGAGGCGCGCATCAGCGACGATGCCAAGCTCGAGCTGCTGACGCACCTGCGCCGCAGCCACGGCAGCGAGGCCGAGAGCGACGGCGCGCCGCGCAAGATCACGCTGAAGCGCAAGACGCAGAGCGAGCTCAAGCTCGCCAGTGCCCAGGGACGCGCCCGCACGGTCAACGTCGAGGTGCGCCGCACCCGCAACTACATCAAGCGCGACGTGCTGGAAGAGCAGGCGCGCGCGCAGCAGGACGAGATCGACTCGCGCAAGCGCGAGGCCGAGGAGGCCGCGCGCGCGGCCACCGAGCGTGCCGAGGCGGAGCGCCGCGAGCGCGAGCGGCTCGAGGCCGAGAACCGCCGCCGCGTCGAGGAGGAAGAGACCCGCCGCCGGGCCCAGGACGACGCACGGCGCGCGGCCGAGCAGCGCGCGCGCGACGACGAGGCCAAGCGTACCCGCGAGCGCGAGGAGCACGACCGGCGCGCGACCGAGCGCGAGCGGCCGCAGGCCGCGGCCGCGCCGGCGCCCGCGCCGCGCGAGCGCGCGCCCGCCGGACCCGCCGCCCCGGGCGCCGACGACAAGCACACCCGCTACGGCCGCCAGGAGCTGCACGTCGCCGGCGACGTGAGCTCGCGCTACAAGAAGAAGCGGCGCGTCAAGTCGCGGCCGCTGCCGGCCGCCGCCGAGGGCAAGCACGGCTTCGAGATGCCGACCGCACCGGTG
>DASPSF010000056.1:0-7777 GCA_035624075.1 Steroidobacteraceae bacterium
CCCACTGCTCTAGGAGTTTTGACGACGCACCAGTGAGACAGCAGGAGCGAGAATTCTTCACAAGCGCTTTGGATTAAATCGGTTAAGATTGTTCCGAAGTTGGCGGAGAGGGTGGGATTCGAACCCACGTGCCGGAATTACCCGACCATCCGATTTCGAGTCGGCGCCGTTATGACCGCTTCGGTACCTCTCCGGCTCCGCGACCAGGACTCTCTCGCGGGGCTGGTATTCTAGCGGAAAGCCGTTCGCCAGGAGGGCCTCACTTCGTGCGGGCATTGACTCTCGCCGCGACGCTGCTGCTCTTGGCGGGCTGCACACGCCACCAGCCATCCGCCCTCGATGCGGTGCGCGCGCGTGGCGAGCTGCGCGTCGTCACGCTGAACCTGCCCACCTGCTACTACTTCGGCGCGCAGGGGACCGAGGGGCTCGAGTTCGAGCTGGCCAACCGCTTCGCGAGCCAGTTGGGCGTGAAGCTCACCATGTACCCGGTGACCAACGAGCGCGCCATGCAGGACGAGCTTGCCGCCGGCCGCGCCGACATCGCCGCTGCCTCGCTCAGCGACTCCCCGGACTGGCAGCGCGTGGGCGATGCCGCGGTGCCGTACGCGAACATTCCGCAGCTGGTCGTCTATCAGAGGAGCGGCGTGCGCCCGCGCGAGACGCTGCAGCTCGAGTCGGCGCGCCTCGCGGTGCGCGCCGGCAGCCCGCAGGAGCGCATCCTCGAGAAGCTGCGCCGCACCGTGGCGCCGACCCTGCAATGGGTGCAGACCGCGCCCTCCTCGGCGGACCCCATTGAGGATGTCGATTCCGGAGGCGCCGACTACGCCATCACGGACGCGCGCGAGTTCTCCTTCGCGCGCCACCTATATCCGAACGTGCTGGTGGGCTTTGCGCTGCCCGACACGCGCCCCGTGCAGTGGATCGTGCGCAAGAGCGCGACCGGGCTGCTCGAGGCGGTCGACCAGTTCTTCGGCGGGCTCGCCCAGTCGGGCGAGCTCACGCAGCTGGTGCAGTCGGCCACCGGCGATACCCGGCGCTTCGAGTACGAGGAGTCGCGCGAGTTCCAGACGCACGTGGCCGACCGGCTGCCGCGCTATCGCAGCTGGTTCGAGGAAGCGGCGGCCCAGGTCGGCATCGACTGGCGGCTGCTGGCCGCGATCGGCTACCAGGAGTCGAAGTGGGATCCGCGCGCCGCCTCGGACGAAGGTGCGCAGGGCCTGATGATGCTCACCGCCAACACCGCCCAGGCGATGGGAATCAAGGACCGCAACGACCCGCAGCAGAGCATCTTCGCCGGCGCGCATTACCTCGCGCAGGTGCGGGAGATGATCCCGGACCGCGTCCCCGAGCCCGACCGCACCTGGCTCACCATCGCCGCCTACAACGTCGGCTTCGGGCACCTCGAGGACGCACGCATCATCACCCAGGCCCTCGGCAAGGATCCCGACTCGTGGACCTCGGTGCGCGAGCAGCTGCCGCTGCTCGCACAGGGCCGCTGGTACACGCGCGCCAAGCGCGGCTATGCGCGCGGCTGGGAGCCGGTGCAGTTCGTCGATCGCATCCAGCGCTTTCTCACGCTGCTCGAGTGGCAGCCCGGGGAGGCCACGCCGGCGCGCACCGCCCCGGCCGCAGCCTCGCAGGCCGCGGCGCCTGCCACCACCGCCCGCGTCATGCCCTAACGGCGCATAGCGAAGAACTGCTTGAGCAGCTCGCCGCACTCCTCCATCAGCACCCCACCGAACACATCGACGCGGTGGTTGAGCTGCGGCAACACGAACACGTCGGTGATGCTGCCGGCCGCCCCGGCGCGCGGGTCCCACGCTCCGAACACCAGCCGCCGCACCCGTGCGTGCACGATCGCGGAGGCACACATGACGCACGGCTCGAGCGTCACGTACAGGGTGGTGTCGGTGAGCCGATAGCTGCCGAGCGCACGGCCACCGGCACGCAGCACCTCGATCTCGGCGTGCGCAGTCGGATCGTGGCTCGCAATCGGCGCGTTGGCTGCGGTCGCGATGATGTCCTTGCCGAGCACCAGCACTGCGCCGACCGGCACTTCGCCGCGCGCGCCGGCCGCGGCGGCCTGCTCGAGGGCCGCCCGCATGAAGGTAACGTCGCGCGCGGCCGCGGCGGATCCGGCCATGGAGCTTCAGCTACCGCCGTGGTTGCCGGCAGGCGGCGCAGGCGGCGTGGCGGGCGCCGGCAGGAACAGCGCCGGATCCACGAAATCGGCGTTGAGCGCGACCCCGAAGTGCAGGTGCGGGCCGGTGACACGCCCGGTCGCCCCTACCTTGCCGATCACATCGCCCGCCTGCACGCGCTCCCCGCGCGTGACGTCGATGGCGCTCAGGTGGCAGTACATGGTCACGAGTCCGCCGCCGTGATCGAGAATGACGGTGTTGCCGTTGAAGAAGAAATCGCCCGTGTCAACGACGCGGCCGTCGGCGGCCGCCCGTGCCGGAGTGCCCGTCTCGGCGGCGATGTCCATGCCGCTGTGGGGACTGCGCGCCTCGTTGTTGAACACGCGCCGTGAGCCGTAGGAGCTCGAGCGGATGCCCGGCACCGGAGCGAGCAGCCGCAGCGTCGCCGGCACCGTCTCCGAGAAGGTAGCGACGTCCGCGTGGATGCGCGGCTGCTCGCGGTTGACGCGCGCGAGATCCTTGGGCGAGAGGTCCACCTGGCGCGGCGGCACGCTGAGGCGCTGGACCGTGTACTCCTTGTTGGCGACCTCGAAGCCGAGCGTGGCGCCGTCCGCGCTCCCGTCCTCGACCCGCGCCGCGGCGGGTCCCGGCTCCTGCGAGAGCGGAATGCCGACCACCGCGAGCCACTTGCCGGCGACCCGCACCACGAGCACGCGCCGCCCGTCGAAGCTGACGACCGGCACGGGCGCGCTGGCGTCGCCGGCCGTGAGGAGCGCCACGCCCCCCGGTACGCGCTCCTCTTGCGGCAGCTGCGCAGCGGCGAGCTCGGCTGCCCCCTCGCCCACTGGCCTGGGGGCGGGCGCCTCGCGCGGCGGCGCCGCGTGCAGGGCGGCACCCGATGCCAACGTGGCGAGGACGAGCAGCAGCGCGATGCGCGCCGGGCTCACTCCTGGCCCCGCTTGCCGGTCACCCTTGCCAGCAGAGTGCCGCGCGCCAGACGCGCCTCGATGTCCTCGCCGGGCGCGACCGCCGCCGCGTCCGTGACCAGTGCGCCGTCGGCGCGGGTCACGATGGCGAAGCCGCGCGCCAGCGTCGCCAGCGGACTCACGGCATTCAGCGCTCGCTGCGCGAGCGCCAGCCGCTGCGCGGCCACGCCCATCCGGACGGTCGCGGCGTGCCTGAGGCGCAGCGCGAGATCCTGCTGGCGCGAGCGCTGCTGCTCGAGCAGGCGATCGGGCGAGCGGGAGTTCAGCCGCCGCTGGAGCTCGGCGAGGCGCAGATGCCCGCGCTGCACCCGCGAGCGCGTCGCCCCGCCGAGGCGCGCCGTCAGGTCATCGAGCCGCTGCGCCTGCTGCTCGAGGCGCACGCCCGGGTGCGCGAGCGAGAGCCTCCGCTGTGCGCCCCCGACACGCAGCGCGATCGCGCGCAGCTCGCGCCGCATGGCGAGCGCCAGCCGCTCGCCCGCGCGCGCCACCGACTCGAGACACGCGCGCGCGTCGGGCACCACCAGCTCGGCCGCGGCGGAGGGCGTCGGAGCGCGCACGTCCGCGACGAAGTCCGCGATGGTGAAATCGATCTCGTGCCCGACCGCCGAGACCACCGCCAGCGGGCTGGCCGCGATGGCGCGCGCCAGGCGCTCGTCGTTGAACGCCCAGAGATCCTCGAGCGAGCCGCCGCCGCGCGCGAGGATCAGCACATCGCACTCGGCGCGCGCCCCCGCGGATGCGAGCGCAGCCACCAGCGCCGGCGCCGCGGCGGCGCCCTGCACCGGGGCCGGATAGATGAGCACGGCGGCCGGCGGGAAGCGCCGCGCGAGGATCTTGAGGATGTCGTGCAGCGCTGCGCCCGAGGGCGAGGTGATCACGCCGATGCGCTGCGGGAAGCGCGGCAGCGGGCGCTTGCGCTCGAGGGCAAACAGGCCCTCGCCTGCCAGCCGGCTCTTCAGGCGCTCGAACTCGCGCTTCAGGGCGCCGACTCCCGCCTCCTCGAGGTGCTCGACGATCAGCTGGTACTCGCCGCGCGCCTCGTAGACGCTGATCCTGCCGCGCAGCAGCAGGTGTGCCCCGTCACGCGGCGTGAATCCCACCAGCGCGTTCTGCATGCGGAACATGGCGCAGCGCAGCTGCGCACCGCGGTCCTTGAGCGAGAAGTACCAGTGGCCCGAGGCCGGCTGGGAGAAGTTCGAGAGCTCCCCCTCCACCCAGATCACCCCGAGGCCCTGCTCGAGGACCGAGCGCACCTCGCGGTTGAGGCGCGAGACCGTATAGACATCCCGCGCCGGAGCGCTCGCAAGCTCAGTCCTCGGGGCCATGCGGCACCTTAGCATGAGGTTTACCGTGGCGGCCCCGCCGCCTATAATTACGCATGCGCATCCTCGAAGAAGCTCTCACCTTCGACGACGTCCTCCTGGTTCCGGCCTACTCGGAAATTCTGCCACGCGAGGTCGATCTCTCCAGCCGCGTCACGCGGCGCATTCGCCTCAATATGCCGGTGATGTCCGCGGCCATGGACACGGTGACCGAGGCGCGCCTCGCCATCACCATCGCGCAGGAAGGCGGCATCGGCATCGTCCACAAGAGCATGACGATCGAGGCCCAGGCGCGTGAGGTCGGGCGGGTAAAGAAGTTCGAGAGCGGCGTGATCAGGGACCCGATCACCGTCTCCCCCAACATGACGATCCGCGAGGTGCTGGACCTCACGCGCTCGCACGGCATCTCCGGCGTGCCCGTGGTGGTCGGCCGCAAGGCGGTCGGCATCGTCACCCACCGCGACCTGCGCTTCCAGGACAAGCTCGATGCGCCCGTGTCCTCGGTGATGACGCCCAAGGAGCGCCTCGTCACGGTGCGCGAGGACGCCGCCAAGGAGCAGGTGCTCGCGCTGCTGCACAAGCACCGCATCGAGAAGCTGCTGGTGGTGAACGGCGAGCACGACCTGGTCGGCATGATCACCGTCAAGGATTTCCAGAAGGCCACCGAGTTCCCGCGCGCCTGCAAGGACGAAGGCGGGCGACTGCGGGTCGGCGCGGCGGTCGGCACCACTCCCGATACGCTCGATCGGGTCGCGGCGCTGCGCGAGGCCGGGGTCGATCTCATCGTGGTCGACACCGCGCACGGTCACTCGCGCGGCGTCATCGAGACCGTCGGGCGCATCAAGGCGAAATGGGCCGACGCGCAGGTGATCGCCGGCAACATCGCCACCGCGGAAGCGGCGCGCGCGCTCCGGGACGCCGGCGCCGATGCGGTCAAGGTCGGCATCGGCCCGGGTTCGATCTGCACGACGCGCATCGTCGCCGGCGTCGGCGTACCGCAGATTTCAGCAGTCGCCAATGTCGCCGAGGCGCTGCGCGATGCGGAACTGCCCGTGATCTCCGACGGCGGCATCCGCTTCTCCGGCGACATCGCCAAGGCGATCGCCGCGGGGGCGGATGCGGTCATGATCGGCGGCCTGTTCGCCGGCACCGAGGAGTCGCCGGGCGAGGTCGAGCTCTACCAGGGCGCCTCCTACAAGACTTATCGCGGCATGGGCTCGCTCGGGGCCATGGCCGAGCGGCACGGCTCGGCCGACCGCTATTTCCAGGACGCCGCCACCGAGCTCGAGAAGCTGGTGCCCGAAGGCGTCGAGGGCCGCGTTCCCTACAAGGGCAGCGTCGTCACCATCCTGCAGCAGCTCGCGGGAGGACTGCGGGCGGCGATGGGCTACACCGGCAGCCGCAGCATTACCGAGATGCGCACCCGCCCGGTGTTCGTGCGCATCACCAACGCCGGCATCCGCGAAAGCCACGTGCACGACGTCAGCATCACCAAGGAATCACCCAACTACCGGGTGTCCTGACGGCTCAAGATCCCATGGCGAGCGTTCCCAAAGTCCCCGGCCCCACTCATTCAGTGACGCCCGGGGGCGCGCCGCACCCCGACATCCACGCGCACCGGATCCTGATCCTCGACTTCGGGGCCCAGTACACCCAGCTGATCGCGCGCCGCGTGCGCGAGCTCGGCGTGTATTGCGAGATTCATCCCTGGGACATGAGCGATGCGCAGGTGCGCGCGTTCGCGCCCCGCGCCGTGATCCTCTCCGGGGGGCCGGAGTCGGTCACCGACCGCAATCCGCCGCGGGCGCCGGCCGCGGTGTTCGAGCTCGGGGTGCCGGTGCTCGGCATCTGCTACGGGATGCAGACCATGGCGCAGCAGCTCGGCGGCCGCGTCGCCCCTTCCAGCGAGCGCGAGTTCGGCTACGCGGAGGTGACCGTGACTGGCCCTTCACGGCTGCTCGACAGAATCGAGGACCGGCGTGATTCCGCGGGCCGTGCGCAGCTCGATGTCTGGATGAGTCACGGCGACCGGGTGGATGCCCTGCCGGCCGGCTTCACCGCGACCGCCGCGACCGGCACCATCCCCTACGCCGCCATGGCCGATGAGCGGCGCCGCTTCTACGGCGTGCAGTTCCACCCCGAGGTCACCCACACCCGCCAGGGCGCGCAGCTCCTCGAGCGTTTCGTGCGCGAGATCGCCGGCAGCGATGCCCTGTGGAGCGTCGGCAACATCATCGAGGATGCGGTCGCGCACGTGCGCGCCACGGTCGGCACCGGCAAGGTGCTGCTCGGCCTCTCGGGCGGCGTCGACTCCTCCGTGGTCGCGGCCCTGCTGCATCGGGCGATCGGCGATCAGCTGGTGTGCGTATTCGTCGATCATGGGCTGCTGCGCCTCGGCGAGGGCGAGCAGGTGATGCGCACCTTCGCCGAGCATCTGGGAGTACGCGTCATCCGCGTCGACGCGGGCGAGCGCTTTCTCACGGCGCTCGCCGGCGTCACCGACCCGGAAGAGAAGCGCAAGGTCATCGGCCGCACCTTTATCGAGGTGTTCGATGAGGAGGCGCACCGGATCGCGGGCGTCGAGTACCTCGCCCAGGGAACGATCTATCCGGACGTGATCGAATCCGCCGGTGCCCGCACCGGCAAGGCGCACGTCATCAAATCGCACCACAACGTCGGCGGGCTGCCGGAGCGCATGAAGCTCAAGCTCCTCGAGCCGCTGCGCGAGCTCTTCAAGGACGAGGTGCGCGGCATCGGCATCGAGCTCGGGCTGCCGCGCGAGATGGTGTACCGCCATCCGTTCCCCGGCCCCGGCCTCGGCGTGCGCATCCTCGGAGAGGTGCGCCGGGAGTACGCCGAGCTGCTGCGGCGTGCGGACGCCATCTACATCGAGGAGCTGCGCCGGCACGATCTCTACGACCGCGTCAGCCAGGCCTTCGCGGTGTTCCTGCCGGTGCGCTCGGTCGGCGTGATGGGCGACGGGCGGCGCTACGATTACGTGATCGCACTGCGCGCGGTGGAAACGGTGGATTTCATGACGGCGCACTGGGCACGCCTGCCGTACGAGTTCCTCGACCACGTCTCGCGGCGCATCGTCAACGAGGTGGCGGGCGTCTCGCGCGTCGTCTACGACATCACCGGCAAGCCGCCGGCGACCATCGAGTGGGAGTGAGCAGTGCGGGCCGGGAGCCGCGTTGCCTCAATGCGGCTCTATCGCCCTGCCGGCCGATCCGAACTCCATCCGTCGATTGCCACGCGCCACCGCCCGTCGCTGCCGCGGCGGAAGATGTTGATCCCCTTCCCGGTGTCGTTCGTGACCGCACCGGTC
>DASPSF010000120.1:0-16575 GCA_035624075.1 Steroidobacteraceae bacterium
CATCCCGGTGTACGCGCTGCTGAGGACGCTGGGGCGTGCCGGTCTCGCCCAGCTGATCGAGCGCAACTGCCTCCAGGCGCGGCGTTTTGCCGAGGGACTCACCGCCGCCGGGCACGAGGTGCTGAACGAAGTGGTGCTGAATCAGGTGGTAGTCGCCTTCGGCGACGCGGAGCGCACCCGGCGCGTGGTGGCCGCGGTACAGGCGGACGGCACCTGCTGGTGCGGGAGCACGATGTGGCAGGGACGTGCCGCCATGCGCATCAGCGTGAGCGGCGCGGCGACGACCGATGCGGACGTCGAACAGAGCCTGGCCGCGATCCTGCGGGCGGCGCGCGCGGCCGCCTGAGCGTCACTTGGGCAGCGGAACCTTCCACCACGCCCCGCCGAGGGCGACCAGCAGGCCGGCGGCGTCCTGATACTGCTCAACGAGCGCCGTCGCCAGTCCGAGCCGCGCCTGCGCATAGGTGCGTTGCGCGTCGATCAGCTGCAGCACGCTGCTCTTGCCGACCGTGTAGCTCGCCTGCTGGAGCTTCAGCGCTTCCGAGGCGATGTCGACCGAGTGCTGATAGACGACCATTCGCTCGGCGTCGTTCTGCAGCGCCCAGAGATCGTCCGTGACCTGGCCGAGCGCTGTAACCACGACTCCCTCATAGGTCGCCGCCTGGGCCCTGAAGGCATCGCGCGCGGCCTCGGTCTGGGCGCGGAGCGCGCCGCCTGCAAACAGCGGCGCCGCCACCGCCCCCGCCGCCTCGCGCAGCGTGTCGAAGTCATGAAAAAGTGCGCCGGGCTCGAGTGCGCTGCGCGTCAGGGCGCCCGACAGGGTCAGCGAGGGAAACTCCTGCGCCAGGGCGACGCCGATGGCGGCGCTGGTGGCGTGCAGCTGCGCCTCGGCGGCGAGCACGTCGGGGCGCTGGCGCACCAGCTGCGCGGGCAGCGCGAGCGGAATCTCCTCCGGCAGAGTGAACTCCGTGATGTCGAAGTCGTGGCTGCGCCACTGGCCGGGCGCATGACCGGTGAGCACGGCCAAAGCATCCTTCGCCGCATCCAGCTGCTGCCGCAGCGTCGGGAGCTGGGTGAGGTCGCTCGCCAGCTGGCTGTCGGCCGTCAGCACATCGCTGCGCGCGGCGGTGCCGACCTCGAACTCGCGCTCGGTGAGCGCCAGGTTCTTGCGATCGCTCGCGATCAGCTCCTCGGTGGTGGCGATCTGCAGACGGGTGGAGGCGATGGTGAGCGCCTCGCTCACTACGTTGCCGGTCAGCGTGAGATAGGCGGCGGCCTGCTGATAACGCTGCATCTCGGCGAGCGCGCCCTGCTGCTCGACCGTGCGGCGCGTCCCGCCGAACACATCGAGCGCGTAGCTGGCTGACAGCCCGAGCGAGTAGACGTTGGGGCTCGGCTGCAGCGGCGCGCCCGAGCCGCCCGTGCCGCCGCCCGCACCGCCGCCCGTGCTGGTGGTGTGCTGCGCACCCGCGTTGGCGCTGATGCGCGGCCAGAAGGCGCCGCGGGCGGCGGCCACCTGCTGCTCTGCCTCGGCGAGGGTGGCCGTGGCGGCCGCTAGCGTCGGGCTGCCGGCGAGGGCCGCCTGCACGGCCTCCTCGAGCGGCGCCGAGTGAAACAGCCCCCACCACTCGCCGGGGAGCGCGGCCCCGGGCACCAGGCGCGGCGGCGTGCCCGAAGGCGCCTGCGCCGGTGCCCTGGCGGGTGCGGAGGACGGCGGCGCCTCGGGAAGATAGCGATCGGCCGCCGGCGCGATCGGGCGGTGGAAGTCCGGCCCGACGGCGCAGCCGGCCAGCATCAGTGCTGCCATCGACAGTAACCGTCGGCGCCGCCCTGGGCTATTCGTAGCGCAGCGCATCGATCGGGTTGAGGCGCGCGGCCTGGCGCGCCGGATAGAAGCCGAAGAACACGCCCACCGCCGCCGAGAACACGAAGGCCAGCAGCATCACCTCTGCGCGCAACAGGATCGGCCAATGCGCGAAATGCGAGATGAGCCGCGAGGTGATCACGCCGGCGAGAATGCCGGCGGTGCCGCCCATGAGCGCGAGCAGCATCGCCTCGATCAGGAACTGCAGCAGGATGTGCAGCCGCCGGGCGCCGGTGGCCATGCGGATGCCGATCTCGCGGGTGCGCTCGGTGACCGACACCAGCAGGATGTTCATGATGCCGATGCCGCCCACCACCAGCGAGATCGAGGCGATCGCCGCCAGCAGGATCTCCATGGCGGCGCTGCTCTGTTCGGCGACCTCGGCGATCTCGGTGAGGTCGCGCACCACGAAATCGTCGGGCGCCGGCGGGCGGATGCGGTGCTGCTTCTCGAGCGTCCGGGTCACCTGATCGAGCGCCGTCTTGACGAGCGCGGTGCTGCGCGCCTGGACGTAGATGGTGTTGACGAAGCCCTCGAGCTTGGGCGTCACCCCGAAGGGGTTGGGCGGGGGCCCGATGGAGGCGAAGATGTTGTTGGCGCGGACCTGTGCCGAGGTCGGAGTGGCGACGCCGAGCACCCGCTCCTGCGAGGTGGAGAACGGAATGAACACCACGTCGTCCTGGTCCTGGCCGGTGGCCGAGTGGCCCTTGGGCGCGAGCACGCCGATCACCGTCATCGGCACGTTCTTGATCAGCAGGGTCGCGCCGATCGGATTGGAGAACTCGCCGTACAGGTTCAGCACCACCGTCTGGCCGAGCAGGCACACCGCGGCGCCGGTCTCGTTGTCCGCGTCGGTGAAATTGTGGCCGACCGCGACCGGCCAGCGGCGGATCGCGAGGTAGCTCGGCGAGATACCCTGGACACTGGTGCTCCAGTTCTTGTTGCCGTTCACCAGCTGAGTGTTCTGGCGGCTGACGTAGCTCACGTCCGCGACCGCCGCGTCCTCCTCGAGAATCGCGCCCACGTCGCGCACGCGCAGCGAGGCCGCGCTGCCGTTGCCGGCGCGCACGCCGTTCACGCGCGTAGTCCCGGGAAGGACCACCAGCAGGTCCGTGCCGAGGCTCTGCAGCTGTGCCTGCACGGCCGCGCGCGCGCCCTCGCCGACCGCCACCATGGCGATCAGCGCCGCCACGCCGATGAAGATGCCGAGCATGGTGAGGCAGGCGCGCAGCTTGTTGCGGCCGATGGCGCGCAGCGCCGCGAGCACCGCCATCCAGCCGAGCGCCCCCGCCTCGTAGACCGAGGCCTCGAGCCGGCTGGCGTAGCGACGCTCGTGGAACGGCTGCACCGGCGGCAGGTCGCGCGTCATGAGCGGCGGCGCCCCGGTGTGGTGTGTCGGCTGGTCGAGGACGATCTGGCCGTCGCGGATGGTGACGATGCGGTCGGCGAGCTCGGCCAGCTCGCGCTCGTGCGTCACCAGCACGACCGTCACCCCGCGCTGCCGATTGAGCGCGCGGATCGTGGCCATGATATCGAGCGCGGTCTGTGAATCGAGGTTGCCGGTCGGCTCGTCCGCCAGCACGATCGCCGGATCGTTTACCAGCGCGCGGGCGATGGCGACGCGCTGCTGCTGGCCGCCGGAGAGCTGGTTCGGCTGATTACGGGTGCGGTCACCCAGGCCCAACATGTTGAGCATGTCGTGCACACGCCGGGTGTTGCCGCCGAGCTGCGCCGCGTAGAACAGCGGCAGCTCGACGTTCTCGGTGGCGCTGGTGCGCGGCAACAGGTTGAAGGTCTGGAAGACGAAGCCGATGCGCCGGCCGCGGATACGAGCCAGTGCCGGCTCATCGAGCTGCCCGATGGCGGTCCCTTCGAGCAGGTACTCGCCGCTCGTCGGACGGTCGAGGCAGCCGAGGATGTTCATCAGGGTCGACTTGCCCGAGCCGGAAGCGCCCATGATGGCGAGGAACTCGCCGCGATGGACGGTGAGACTCACGCCGCGCAGCGCGTGCACCTCAGTTTCGCCCAGGCGATAGACCTTGGTCGCATCGCGTACGACGATGATCGGCTCGCCCGCTGCCCCCGAGTAGCCTGCGCCGCCTGCGTTCATTGCCGCGGGAATCCGCCGCCACCCTGCGGGCGCGCGCCGGCGTTACTGCCGGGAGGCCGCTCGCCACCCTCTGGCCTGGTTTCGCCCGGGCGCACGGCGTTCACCACCACCACGTCGCCCTCTTTGAGATCCTCGCCCGATACCTCGATCAGCGTGCCGTCGTCGAGGCCAGTGCGCACCTGCACCGCCACCAGCTTGCCGTCGCGGAGCAGCCAGATGCGCGCCGGTGGGGCCGCATGAGCCGCGCGCGCGTGTGCGTGGGCGCCGGGGCCGCCGTGTCCATGCTCGCTGTCTGCGCCGGCGCCAGCTCCGCCGCCTCCCGCGGCCGGTCCGTGCGGCCTCGGAGTCCCGGGCGGCCGCTCGCCTTCGGCGGAAGGATTGGCGGCGGGCGCTGCGGGCGGCGCGCCGGCCTCGGGCTCGCCGCTGCGACGGTGGGGGCCGCCGCTCTCGCCCGCCACACGCGCGAAGCCCTCGGGAGTGAACCGGATCGCCGGCAGCGGTACCCGCAGCACGTCAGGACGCTCGGCGGTGATGATGTGGGCATCGGCGGTCATGCCGGGCAGGAGCTTGAAGTCGTCGTTGGGCACGTCGACCACGACGTCGTAGGTGACCACGTTCTGCACGGTGATCGGGCCCTCGCGGATCTGGCGCACCGAGCCGACGAAGGTGCGGTTGGGGTAGGCCTGCACGGTGAAGGTCGCCTTCTGCCCGGGCTCGACCTCGCCCACGTCGGCCTCGCTCACGTTGGTATCGACCTGCATCTTGCGCATGTCCTTGCCGATCAGGAACAGCGTCGAGCTCTGCAGGCTCGAGACCACCGTCTGGCCGACGTCGATGTAGCGCGTGATCACCATGCCGTCGACCGGCGACACGATGTTGGTGTAGGCGAGGTTCACCCTGGCGGCGTGCAGCACCGCCTCCTTGTCGGCGATGGTGGCGATGTCGAGCTCGACCTGGGCGCGATCCTGGTCGCGGGTGGAACGGTCGGTGTCGAGGGTCTCCTGCGACACGATGCCCTGATCGATGAGCTTGGCGTCGTGCTCGTAGATGAGCGCGGCGTTGGCGGCCGCGGCGCGATCCTTGGCGAGCTGCGCCTTCGCCGTGCGGACGTCCGCCTCATCCTGGTCGACGATCACCTGGAACGGCAGCGGATCGATGATGGCGCAGCTCTGCCCGACCTTGACCGGAGTGTTGTAGTCACAGCTCCAGGACTTGATGTTCCCGGAGACGTACGAGCCGACCTGCGCGGTTACCACGGGATTCAACGCGCCGGTCATGCTGACGCTGCGCTGGATGGGGCCGCGCGTGACCCTCGCCGTGACATAGTGCAGTGGCGGCGTCCGCCCGAACCACCACCACAGCGAGAACAGCAGGCCGAGAATCAGCGCCGCACACAGCGACCAGAACAGCCGGCCGCGCAGTTGTAACAGCTCGCTGAGACGGCCCCCCGGCCGGAAGTCTGGACTGTCGGTTGCCATGCCCGATCAATGGGTTACATCGGCCGGGAAGCATGACAGGGTTCGCCGGCCCGGGATGAAAAGGATTGTAAGGGAGCCGCGTCCAGGCAGCCGATGACGACCGGCCGCCTCTCCTCCGGGGGGGTGTGCCCGGTAGCCCCCGTGGGTTAGTGTGCCGGGCCGATGTGGATCGTCAGCCTGGCGCTCAGGCGCCCTTACACCTTTGTCGTTCTCGCGATCGTGATACTCCTGCTCGGGGTGTTCGCGATCCTGCGCACGCCCACCGATATTTTCCCCAACATCGACATCCCGGTGGTCGGGGTGATCTGGCGCTACAGCGGGCTGTCGCCCGACGAGATGGCGACGCGCCTGGTGCTGGGGTCCGAGCGCAACGCGCAGACCACCGTCAACGACGTCGCGCACACCGAGTCGCAGTCGCTGGCCGGCATGGCGGTCGTCAAGTACTTCTTCCAGCCGCGCGCCAAGGAGGAGATGTCATTCGCGCAGATCACCGGCGTCTCGCAGACGGCGCTGCGCCAGGCGCCGCCGGGCACGAATCCGCCGTATATCCTCGCCTACAACGCCTCCTCGGTGCCGATCCTGCAGCTCGCGCTCTCGAGCCCGAGTCTCTCGGAGGCCGAGCTGTTCGACCTCGGCAACAACGTGATCCGCACCGGGCTCGCTACCGTGTACGGCGCTTCCATGCCCTGGCCCTACGGCGGCCTGCAGCGCCAGGTGCAGGTGGACCTCGACCCCGACGCGCAGCGCGCCCAGGGGCTCTCGGGGAACGACGTCACCAACGCGATCGGCACCGAGAACCTGATCCTGCCCGCGGGCACGCAGAAGATCGGCGACCGCGAGTATTTCGTGACGGTGAACGCGAGTCCCCAGACCATCGAGGAGCTCAACAACCTGCCGGTGACCACCCGTAACGGCAGCGTCATCTATGTGCGTGACGTCGCGCACGTGCGCGATGGTTACCCGCCGCAGACCAACATCGTGCGGCGCGACGGCCACCGCGGCGTGCTGATGAGCGTGCTCAAGACCGGCGCCGCCTCGACGCTCGACATCATCAGCGGCATCAAGCAGCGTCTGCCCGGCATCCACGCCGCGCTGCCGGCCGACTTCCACATCGACCTGGTGGGCGATCAGTCGCTGTTCGTGCGCGCGGCGATCGAGGGCGTGGTGCGCGAGGCGGTGATCGCCGCGGCCCTCACCGCGCTCATGATCCTGCTGTTCCTCGGCAGCTGGCGCAGCACGCTGATGATCGCCATCTCGATCCCGCTGTCGATTCTCGCCTCGATCGCCTGCCTGTCGGCGCTCGGCGAGACCATCAACATCATGACCCTCGGGGGACTCGCGCTCGCGGTGGGGATTCTGGTCGACGATGCGACGGTCACCATCGAGAACATCAACTGGCACCTCGAGCAGGGCATGGAGGTCGAGGGCGCCATTCTGACCGGTGCCCACGAGATCGCCCTGCCCGCGCTGGTCTCGACGCTCGCGATCTGCATCGTGTTCGTGCCGATGTTCATGCTGGTCGGCATCGCGAGATTCCTGTTCATCCCGCTGGCCGAGGCAGTGGTGTTCGCGATGCTGGCCTCCTACCTGCTGTCGCGGACGCTGGTGCCGACGCTCGCCAAGTACTGGCTGCAACCGCATGACCCTGACGCGCATGCGACGGCCCGCAGCCTGTTCCTGCTGCTGCAGGCGGGCTTCGCACAGCGCTTCGAGCGGCTGCGCGGGAGCTACAGCGCTCTGCTCGATCGGGTGCTGGGCGCGGGGTCGCGCTTTGCGCTGCCATTCTTAAGCGCGATGGCCGCCACGGCGCTGCTCGCCTTCCCGCTCGGCCGCTACCTGCCGGGACTCGGCCAGGACTTCTTCCCGACCGTGGATGCGGGACAGATCCTGCTGCACCTGCGCGGCCCGACCGGCATCCGCATCGACGAGACCGCGGCTCTTTGCGATCGCGTCGAGGCCAGCATCCGCGAGGTGATCCCGAAGACGCAGATCGCGAGCCTGGTCGACAACATCGGCGTCCCCTACAGCGGCATCAATCTCACCTACTCGACCTCAGGTCCCGTCGGCTCCGGCGATGCGGACGTGTTCGTGAATCTGACCTCGGACCATCGCCCGACGAGCGAGTACGTACGCGCGCTGCGTACGCGGCTGCCACGGGAGTACCCGGGAGTCACGTTCGCCTTCCTGCCCGCCGACATGGTGAGCCAGATCCTGAATTTCGGCCTGCCGGCGCCGATCGACGTGCAGGTCGCGGGCTTCAACGTGGACGGCAACCGCGCATACGCCAACGCCCTGCTCGAGCGGATGCGCGCCATCCCCGGCGCGGTGGACTTACGCATCCAGCAGGCCTACGACTATCCGCAGATCGACGTGGTGGTCGACCGCAGCAAGGCCGCGCTCCTCGGGCTCACCGAGCAGGATGTGGCCTCGAATCTGCTGGTGTCGCTCTCGGGGAGCTTCCAGACCTCGCCCTCCTTCTGGATCGACCCGCAGAACGGCACCCAGTACAGCGTCGCGGCGCAAACCCCGCAGTACCTGCTCGCCTCGCTCCCGGATCTGGCAACCACGCCGATCACCGGCCCGGCGGCCACCGCGGGCAGCGCGCAGATGCTGGCCAATCTCGCCAGCTTCCATCGCAGCGTCGGGCCGGCGGTCGTGAGCCACTACGACGCCACCCCGGTGATCGACATCTACGGCTCGATGCAGGGCACGGACCTCGGCTTCCTGTCCGGGCAGATCAATAAGCTCGTGGACCAGACCCGGCACGACCTGCCGCGCGGCTCCAAGGTGACGGTGCGCGGACAGGTGACCACCATGACCGACTCCTTCAATGGGCTGGTGCTCGGGCTCGCGGGGGCGGTGGTGCTGGTCTACCTGCTCATCGTGGTCAACTTCCAGTCGTGGCTCGACCCGTTCATCATCATCACCGCCCTGCCCGCCGCGCTCGCCGGCATCGTCTGGATGCTGTTCCTCACGCACACGCCCATCAGCGTGCCGGGCTTGACCGGCGCCATCATGTGCATGGGAGTGGCGACCGCCAACAGCGTGCTGGTGGTGAGCTTTGCGCGCCAGCGCATGGACGCGGGGGACGATGCGCGCCACGCCGCGCTCCAGGCCGGCGTCATGCGCTTCCGCCCGGTATTGATGACGGCGCTGGCGATGATCATCGGCATGGTGCCGATGGCGCTCGGCCTCGGCGAGGGCGGCGAGCAGAACGCGCCGCTCGGCCGCGCGGTGATCGGAGGCCTGGTGTTCGCAACCGTCGCGACGCTGTTTTTCGTCCCCACGGTCTTTACACTCATCCATGGACGGGCCGCCGCGGCGCGCGTCCCTGGAGCCTCCGATGCCTGAGATGTCCCCCGCACCCTCTCCGGTTCGCGATCCGCGCGTCAGGCGTTACCTGCTGATCGCGGCCGGCGTGGCTGTGGTGCTGGCGGCGTGGGGAATCCTGAGCCGGCTTTACGCGCGCGTTCTGCTCGAGCGCGCCGCCGCCGAGACCGCGGTCGTAACCGTGGCCACTACCCACCCGAGCCGGGGGCCGGGCACCGACGTTCTGGTACTGCCCGGCACCGTGCAGGCGTTCTACGAGGCGCCCATCTATGCCCGCACCAACGGGTATCTGCGCGCCTGGTACACCGACATCGGCGCGAGCGTGAAGAAGGGGCAGCTGCTCGCGGAAATCGATACGCCGGAGGTCGATCAGCAGTTGCGTCAGGCGGAGGCGGACCTCGCCACCGCGAGAGCCAACTACCAGCTCGCGCGCACCACCAACGAGCGCTGGCAGGGTCTGCTCGCCACCGAGTCGGTCTCCAAGCAGGATGCCGATGAGCGCGCCGGCGATGCCGCGGCCAAGGAAGCCGCCGAGCAATCGGCCGCCGCCAATCTCGCCCGCCTGCGGGAGCTCGAGTCCTTCAAGCGCGTGGTGGCGCCCTTCGACGGCGTGGTCACCCAGCGCAGCACGGACGTCGGCGCATTGATCAACGCCGGCGAGAATCCGGGCAACGCGCTGTTTCGCGTGGCCGACACGCATCGGCTGCGGATCTATGTCTCGGTGCCGCAGAGCTATGCCGGGCAGGTCAACCAGGGCGCGAACGCCGGGCTGGTTTTCGCAGATCGCCCGGGTCGCCAGTACCAGGCCTCGGTCAGCTCGACCGCGCGCGCGCTCGATGCCAGCTCGCGCACCCTGCAGGTCGAGCTGCAGATCGACAACGCGAGCGGTGAGCTATTTCCCGGCTCGTATGCCGAAGTGCACTTCGATCTGGGCGGCGGCGGCACGACGCTGCGGATCCCGGTGAATTCCGTGCTGTTCCGCGCCCAGGGGCTGCTGGTCGCGACCGTCGACTCCTCGGGACACGCACACCTGCGCCGCATCACGCCGGGGCGCGACTTCGGCCGTGAGATCGAGGTGCTCTCAGGCGTCGAGGAGAGCGACACCCTCATCGTCAATCCGCCCGACTCGATCAGCGACGGGATGCAGGTCCGGGTCGCATCCCCCGGAAAGAGCTGATGCGCACAGGCGCGCGCTTTACGCTTGCGCTCAGCTGCGTCCTCGGCGGCTGCTCGCTCGCCCCGCACTATCAGCGTCCGGCAACCCCGGCGCCGGCGGCTGCTTACGGCGAGCCTGGCGAGTGGCAGCTGGCGGCGCCGGCCGACAACGCGCCGCGCGGCGCGTGGTGGACGATGTTTCACGACCAGGAGCTGAACGGGCTCGAGTCGCAGGTCACGACTGCCAACCAGAGCCTCAAGGCGGCCCTCGCCCGCCTCGAGGAAGCGCGCGCTCAGACCCGCATCGCCCGCGCCGGTTATTTCCCCATGCTCAGCGCGGATGCGAGCGCGACACGCCAACGCGCTTCGATCAACGCTCCCGGCTTCACGCCCGGCGCGGAGCCCGTCTATAACAGCTTCATCGTCGGCGGCGACCTGTCGTACGAGCTCGATCTATTCGGCCGCATCCGCAATGCGGTCGCCGGCGCGCGTGCCACCGAGCAGGCGACCGCGGGCGATATGGAAGCGCTCGACCTGAGTGTGCATGCGGAGCTCGCGACCGACTACTTCTCGCTGCGCGCACTCGACGCCCAGCAGCAGCTGCTCGACCGCACCGTCGCCGACTACGCCAAGGCGCTCGAGCTCACCCGCAATCTCTATCAGGGGGGCGCCGCCGCGCTCTCCGACGTCCAACAGGCGCAGGCGCAGCTCGAGACCGCGCGCACCCAGGCCGAGGACACCCGCCTGAAGCGGGCTCAGACCGAGCATGCGATCGCGGTGCTGGTGGGGGCGGTGCCGACCGGCTTTCATCTCGAGGCCCGGCCGCTCGCGCCTGATTTCGCCGTGCCGGCGGTCGACCCGGGACTGCCCTCGCAGCTGCTCGAGCGCCGCCCCGACGTCGCCGCGGCGGAGCGGCGCGTAGCCGCCGCCAATGCCGGCATCGGCGTGGCGCGCGCGGCCTACTTTCCCGTGTTCAGCCTGCTGGGCTCCGCCGGACAGGAGAGCACCCAGAGCAGTAACTGGCTCTCGGCGCCGAGCCGCTTCTGGTCCATCGGGCCGCAGGGCGTGCTCACCGTCTTCGACGCGGGGCTGCACGCGGCGCAGTCGGCCACGGCGCATGCGGCCTACGATGAGCAGGTCGCCAACTATCGCGGCACCGTGCTCACCGCCTACCAGGACGTCGAGGACAACCTCGCCGCGCTCCGCCAGCTCGCGCTCGAGGACGTGAGCCAGGCGGCCGCGGTCACCGCGACGCAGGGGGCGCTCGAGCAGGCCATGTACCGCTACAAGGGCGGCGTGGTCACTTACCTCGAAGTCGTCTCGACCGAGAACGCAGCGCTCGCCGCGCGTCTCGCCGCCGTGGACATCGAGACGCGCCGCATCAGCGCGACGGTGCTGCTGGTGCGCGCGCTCGGCGGCGATTGGCAGGCGGGCGGCCCCGTGGCTCCCCGTTAGCGTGCCGGGCGCTGCTCAGGTTCGCGGCGGTGCGCGAGCGCTCCGCCCTGTCGCGCTCGCGGCGCTGCTCGCTTGCACGGGCGCGGCGCGCGCCGCCGACGCGGCGCCCGGCGCCGCGGAGCCGGCGCCCGACTCGACTGCGCCGCAGCTGCTCGCGGCCCAGTACACCCTCATCGAGCAGCAGCAGAGCGCACTCGAGTCACCCTACGCGGGGCGCCTCAGCCTGTATCCCGACGGCGATCGGCAGCCCACCAACACCATTGGCGTCTATACCGGCTGGGCGCCGCTCAGCTGGGGACAGTTGTACTTCGACACCGAGAAGTTCATGGGCGCCGGCGTGAGCGGCGCCACCGGCCTCGGCGGGCTCACCAACGGCGACGTCATCCGCGAAGGCGTCCCCGGCCTCAAGAAGCAGTTCTACGTCGCGCGGTTCTTCGCGCGTTTTATGCTGCCGCTGCCAGGCGCTGTGGCCTCGGTTGCGCGCGCACAGGATCAGATCGCCGGAACGGAGGCGGTGCGTCGCATCGAGCTCAAGGTGGGGCAGATGTCGGCGTCGGACGATTTCGACCGCAACAGCTACGCCAACTCCGCGCGGACGCAGTTTCTCAACTGGTCGCTGTGGAACAACACCGCCTGGGATTTCGCCGCCAACACCCGCGGCTACACCGACGGCTTCGTCGTCGGCTATATCAGTCCCGCCTGGTCGCTCAAGTACGGCATGTATCGCATGCCGCTGTTCGCCAATGCCCAGACGATGGAAACGCTGCTGCGCGCGCGCGAGCAGAACCTCGAGCTGACGCTCTCGCCGGCGGCGCCCGGCACCATCGTGCGACTCCTCGGCTATTACAACGTGGCACGCATGGGCGATTACGCCGAGGCACTGGCCCTCGCCGCCGCGACCGGTACCGTGCCGAACGTCGCCGCTGACGACATGCAGGGGCGTCACAAGTTTGGCTATGGACTGAACGCCGAGCAGCCGCTCGCCGACGGCGGGGATAGCGGGGTCTTCGTGCGCCTCGGGTGGCAGGACGGCAAGACCGAGGACTTCGTGTTCACCGAGGTCGATCGGCACGCGAGTGCCGGCGGCCAGCTCTCCGGGGTCCACTGGGGGCGCGGCGACGACCGGCTCGGCGTCGGCATGGTGCTCGAAGGGCTGTCGGACGTGCACCGCGACTACCTCGCCGCAGGCGGCTCGGGCTTTCTGCTCGGCGACGGGCGCCTGAACTACGGCGAGGAGCAGATTCTGGAGAGCTATTATCGCGCCCGGTGGACCTGGGCCGCCGGGCCCGTGTCGTTGCGGGCGGAACTGACGCCCGATTTCCAGTACATCCAGAATCCGGGATTCAATCGGGACCGGGGCCCGGTGCGCTTCTATGCGCTACGGCTCCACCTCGAATACTGACAGCTGCCCCACGCCGCGGCGTGATGTTGGTTGGGCGAGGAGCAGCGGGCGCGCCGTGCGCCTATTTTGCGCGGGCGAAATCGATGAAGCCGTGCTCGATATCGGTGTGAGTGAGCTGCACGCGTAGGGCGTCGCCGACGTCGAGGCCCTGGAAGCCCTTCACCAGCTTGCCCTCGGCGAGCGGGTGCGTGATGCGCACCCAGGTGCCGCCGTCGTTGACGCCGGTGACCATCGCGTCAAACTGCTGGCCGACCCGGGAGCTGAGCAGCATGGCGGCGGCGGACTTGCGCACCAGGCGCTCCACCTTGGCGGCGTTGCCTTCCTGCGCAGTGCAATGCTGCGCCAGCGTGCGCAGCGTCGCGTCGTCGTAGGGAGCCGCACGGCCGGCCAGGGCGGCTTTGACCAGGCGCTGCGAGACCAGGTCCGGGAAGCGCCGGTTGGGCGCCGTGGCGTGCGTGTAGTCATCCACTGCGAGGCCGAAGTGCCCCTCGGCGGGCTCGCCGGGCCGCTTCAACACATACTCACCCGCTCCGAGGAGCTTCACCACGGCGAGCGACACGTCGGGGAAGCGCTCGGGCGATTTCTGCTGGCAGCTGACGAGGAACTCGCTCAAGGCGCGAGCGTCGGGCGATGCGGGGAGCGATCCCCCGAGCGTGGCGGCGAGAGTCACGATGCGCCCCCAGCGCTCGGGCACGCGCAGCACGCGGCGCAGCGAGGGCGAGTGCCTGGCTTCGAGGAACTGCGCGACCACGCCGTTGGCGGCGATCATGAAGTACTCGATGAGTTCCTTGGCGCGGTTATCCTCATCGGGCCGCAGATCCATCAGTCTCCCGCCCTCATATATCGCCTGGGCTTCGAGGGTGGTGAGACCGAGCGCTCCCTGCGCCTTGCGCACACGCTTCAGCGCCTGCGCCGCCCGGTCCTGGAGGCGCAGCTGCTGGTCCATCCCCTTGACGGCTGCGACCGGCGGCGGCATCGGTCCCTTGCTGTCGAGCCAGGCGGCCACGCTGTCGTAGGCGAGCTTCGCCCGGTTCACGACCCGCGCGCGGTAGACATCGGAAGCGCTCACCGCGCCGTCGGCGGTCACGGTCATCTCGATGACGAGGCTCGGGCGCTCCTCGCCCGCCGCGAGCGAGGTCAGATCGGTCGAGAGCCGATCCGGCAGCATCGGAAAGACCTGTGCGGCCGTGTAGACGCTGGTGGTGTTGGCACTCGCGTGCGCATCGAGCGGCGAGCCGGCCGTCACGGTGGCATCGACGTCGGCGACCGCCACCAGCACCCGGGTGGCGCCGCCCGGCAGCGCTTCGGCGACCGAGAGCTGGTCGAGGTCACGGGACTCGTCGTTGTCGATCGAGCACCAGAGCGGCGCGCGCAGATCGCGGAACTCGGCGGCCGTGGCCGCCGCGGGCCCGCCGATGGCGTGCAGCTGCGCGAGCGCAGCCGCAGGAAAGTCCGGCTCGAGCCCGTGGTCGCGCATGGCGCGCCGGGCGATCGCGCTGAGGTCAATCTGTGGGGCAGTGCCGGCTGGCATCGACAAATGATACCTGCAAAAAGAAAGGGCGCCGCGCGAAGCGCAGCGCCCTCGGTAGCTCCGGGACGGATCAGGGAAGGGTGAAGTTCACGTTGGTCGCACTTCCCGAGCGCAGATCCACTACGACCGTGTCCTCGGCCCGCAGGAGGCTCAGCAGCGGGTGCGCGCTGTTCCACGCGAACACGTGCAGGTAGTAGAGCCCCGGGGTGAAGCTCTGCGTGGCCGAGCCGCCCGGAATGTTGGCGATCGAGTAGGCGCCGCCGGTCCCGCCGTTCTGCGCCAGCACCGACTGCAGGTTGAGCGTGGTGACGATGTAGCCATCGTGACTGACGATCAGGAAGCCCGAGTCATACTGGCCGGCCGTGGGTTGCGTCAGATCACCGCTGATGCTGTCGGCACTCGCGCCACTCGCGATGGCCAGCGCACCGATCGTGAAGCTCGCCGGACTGGTCGCCGGTGGCGTCAGCGTGCCGGTCGTCGCCTCGGTGCGCACGAAGTACGGCGCGTCGCCGAAGGGCAGGAAGCCGCCGGCAAGCTCGGACGGCGCCGTCGACGTCAGGCCGCTCGCCGTCACGCCACCCGACATGTACGGGCCCACCTGCAGGTCGTCGAGCGACAGCGGTTCGTCGTTGGTGAAGATGCCGGTGAAGGGATTGACGCCCTGGGTGCGGATCTCGTAAGGAGCCGCGGTGCCCGGCACGGTCTGATAGAAGCGCACGGTGGCCCCGGTCGGGCTCACCGGCATGTTGCTCGGCATGTTGGCCGTATATTCCGTGCCCTGCGTGAGCGTCAGCGGCCCGTTGGTCAGCTGGGTGGCGGTCGACGGATCGGTACCCGCCTGCACCGGCACACCCTGGACGATGATCGAAGCCATGTCGCGGCCACGGATCAGCACGTCATAGCTCGCGCTGCTCGAGCCCGACGGCACATGCACCGGGAACAAGGTGAAGGTGCAGGAATTGTTGGCCAGATTGACGTCGAGCCCGGTCTCGCGATCGACGACCTCGTAGGTGCCGTCGGTGCTCGGCATCTCGGCCTTGATGACCAGGCCGTAGGCGAATCCCGCGCCGCCGCTGGCGAGCAGGTCGCTGCACGCGACGCTGCCCGTGATGGCGCCTACGTGCGAGAGGTCGAAGTAGGCGAGCTTCGGATTGAGTACGAAGTCCATCTGGTTGCCGGCGTAGAACGGCAGCACGTCGCGGTCGACGTCGAAGTCGAGCGCCAGATCGATCGGCGTCGTCGAGTTCACCTGGAACGTGCCGTAGATCGCGATACCCTTGCTCGGGTTCACGATCTCGAGCGGCGCATTCTGCGCGGTGTCATTGGCGTCGTCGTAGAAGACCTCGTCGTTCTCGCTGAGATTCAGCGCCGAAGCCGAGCTGGTCAGCGCCGCCTGATTGTCGATCAGGAACACGCGGATCTGCTGGTAGGTGCCGTTCGGCAGGGAGAGATTGCCGAAGGCCTGCAGCATCGCGCCGTTTTCGAGCGTCAACAGATCGACCGTGATCGGTGCGCTCAGGCTGAACTTCTGCCAGCCCGCATCGTCGGGGCCGGCGGTGTTGCTGGTGTGAAACCAGAGCGCCGACACGGTGACGTAGACGTGAGTGAAATCACCCGGTGCGTCCGTCACACTCACGTTGGCGATGCCCTGGGTGCTCTGCGGCGGGGTCGAACTTCCGCCGCCGCCACCCCCAGCGCAGGCACTGAGGCCCGCGGCGAGACCTATCAACAGCGCGCCCCACAGGGCGCGGCGCAACATAATGCTCATGTGCGTTTCCCTCTGTCAGTTTGGGGCGAGCTTTTGCTCGCCCGTCGAGGAGCTAAAGCGATCCAGAGGGAAGTTGGTTGACGCGTGTTAGTGTCGCCAGCTCGCGACGCGGGCACGGCCGGTGACTTCGCAAGGCTCAGGCGCTCTGTCGAAACAACCCGGTCACATGCTCTTTGGCCCGCTGGCAGGCCAGCTCGAGGGACAGATGCGCCGCGAGTCCGGCGGCAATCGCGGCGGCGAGCGCGCAACCGGTCCCGCGCCGCTGCGCGGCAAGCCGTGGAACTGAGAACTGGCGCACACGGCCCTCGCGGGTGACGAGCCAGTCGCTCGCCAGCGGCCCGCCGGCGTGGCCGCCTTTCAGCAGCACCGCCGCCGCGCCGCGGGCGCATAGAGCTCGCCCCTGCGCCACGATCTCTGCGTCGGCAGTGGCAGGGGCGGCGCCGAGGAGCAGCGCGGCCTCCTCCAGGTTAGGCGTCAGCAGC
>DASPSF010000139.1:0-23658 GCA_035624075.1 Steroidobacteraceae bacterium
CCGGCACCGTCGTCGAGGTCGATCATCCCAAGCGCGGCAAGTACCTCTCGGTCGGCAATCCGATCAAGCTGTCGGACAGCCCGAGCGAGGTCAAGCGCTCGCCGCTCCTTGGGGAGCACACCGCCGAAGTGCTGGCGGAGCTCGGACTGAGCGCCAGCGAGATCGAGACGCTGCGGACCGAGAAGGTCATCTAGTCGACGCGACACGCCGCCTCGACCGGCGTCGGGTCCGGGATGTCGAACTGCATCTCGATCGGCGCCCCATGCTCATCGCTCGCCGTGATCACCACGGTGTGGGCGTGCAGCATCTGTCTCAGCGTACCCCTGGGCACGGAGGCTGACAGCTTGTCGGACGGTCTGGCGGTGGGAATCCGGTCCGTGCCCGCGGGCCACTGCTGCTGCTCGGCTTCCCGGGCGTCGAGACGGTACTCGACCGCCACCTTGGGATAATAGTTGGTGCCGCGGATCTCGGCCGGCTCCACGTAGTCGATCTTCAGCGTGGTGCCGACCAGCAGGTCCGCGCCCAGAAACCGGGCGTGCGTCGAGTCAGTGCGCGGAATGCAGTCGACGCTCAGCGCCGGGCGGTCAGCGGGCTGGGCCGAGCTGCCGAGAAACCGGCCGACCAGAGTAAAGCGCGTGAAGGTATAGGTGTCCGCGGCATCTCTCGCCTGCGACTGGTGCCACCCATGGTCCGCCGCCGGCGCTTGCGCCGCGGGTTGTGCCGCGGGTTGTGCCGCCGCCCATGCAACGTATGAGGCGAGCACTGACGACAGCAGAAGTGGGTTTGGTCTCATGGGTGGTCTCCGTGTCAATGGCGGGCGCCGCAACGCTTCACGCTGTAGGATTCTGCGCGGGCCGTCAAGGAGTCAACTGATGCGAAGTGGTGTGTCATCTGCAGGTGCAACACTGGCGCTGACGCTGTCCTGCCTGGCCCTGGCACAGCAACCGCCGGCAGCGCCAGCCGCCGCTCCCGCCAGCCCGGCGCTGCGTGCGGCGGCACAGCCTGAACTCGCTCAATTGCTGGAAGCGCGGGTGCGCGCGGCCTGGGAGGCGTTCAGGAAGAAGGACCGGGCCGGGTACGCGAAGTTTCTGACCGACGACTTCCAGGCGGTGGAGGCCGACGGTGAGGGCGAGCGCAACCGGCTGCACGTGCTCGGCGAGGTCGAGCACTGCATGTACAGCAGCTACCTGCTGCAGTTCTTCCAGGTGCAGCCACTCGGCCCGGACCACGCCTTCATCACCTACGAGAGCACCATGCAGTTTCCGAAGACCGCGGCACTGCGTTACCGCAGAGTGTTCGTCGGCGAGCTGTGGACCCGGCAAAACGGGCAGTGGAAGATGATGCGCTACCAGGAGACGCTGGTCCGCTAGCTCCAGTTACCGGCTACTGTGCGGCAAACACCCCCACGCAGCCGTCGGCCTGCGCGGTCTCGCAGTTGCTGCCACCCGAGGGCAGCGGCACGAAGATGTGATTGCTGATCGGATCGGCCGCGACGCTGTGCGCGTTGCCGTTGGTCGAGACGTTCAGCAGCCACTGCCGGGTGGTCGCGTTGATCACGCCGAGCACGGGCCCGGTGGGCATGTCGCGCGCCGCGAGATAGTAGTTGCCATCGCCAGGGTTGTACCAGGTCTCATCCACGAACCCGACGTTGTTGATGGTGGTGAGAACCGCTCCCGTGGTGCCGTTGATGATCACAGTGGAAGGCGCAAAGGCGCGCCCGTCATGGTCGGCGCAGGCCACCATCACATCAGTGCCCGGCCCGACGTTGACCCCGGTCGGCATGCAGTTGTAGATCGGGAAGCTGTTGATGATGACCGGCACGTAGCGCGTGACACCCTGATAGGTCACCGCGTGCAGCGGGTCGATCACGTCCACGCTGCCGACGGTGATGTCACTGGTGGTATTGGCGTTCGTGAGCAGGAACGTGTGGGTCGGCGGGTAGTAGGCCATCGCGCCGAGCCCGGCGGGTGAGATGGCGCCCACGCACCCCGCGGCCGGGCCGGTGGCAGTCGCCTGGGTCGCACAAAACACCCCGCCCGCCTGGGTCGAAGTGGTCGCCGTAACCTGCGGGCCGTGGTGGCAGGCGATGTCCGGGTTGTTTGAGGGCGCACCGGCGGCGTGGCCCGAGGCCCCCGAGGGCACCGCGGGTCCCGGAACGCCCGGCACCGGCGCTATTCCGGGTCCAGCGCTGTCGAACTGCAACGAGGGATCGGGGCAGGGGAAGGCCGGGTTACCGACCGGCCCGTTGGCGCCGCCGTCATCGATGAACGAAGTGATGTCGTTCTGGTTCGCTCCATCATAGTAGATCTGACCGACGACGCAGGTGGAGTAGTTCGCCGGGAAGGTCGAGAACGGACCGCCGGGGCTGAAGGGCGCCTGATTGCCCGCGCCGGCGAAGCCCGCCTGGTCGGCGTACGACAGGCAATGCGCCTGCACTTCGTTTGCCGAGCGGGTGACGACGCCCGTCACGTCGATGATCGTGACGAACGGCAGCCCCGGATCGCCGTTGATGATGGCCACCAGATAGTGCTGCTGACCATCCTGCGGGAAGGTGACCACGGAGCCCGTCGTTGCGATCTCATCGCCGCGCAGATCCCCACAGCTCGGATCAGAGAACGCCCGGCCGTTGGCGGAGGCCATGCAGCCGGTGATGCCCGTGGGACCGTCATAGTCGGGCGAGGAGCCGGTCGGGATGGTGGCGGTCAGCACCGGAGGCGTAGTGAAGCCGCTGGCGACGGAGGAGGACAGGTCGAACACATACATGATCGAGCTGCCATTGCCCACGAACAGCCAGTTGCCGTCCGCCGAAACCTCGAGGCCGTTGGGACCGGAGAGCGGGTTGAGGTTGTTGGAGCGCGAGGCGCAGCACTGTCCGCCGACGAAGCCGCCGAAGTTGCCGTCCGGCCCGAAGAATCCGGGCAGCCGGAAACCGTTGGTCTTGCAGCCGAAGCGGGTGTAGTTCCCCTGCGCGCTGGTGAGCGGAGGAATGGTCTCGCCGGTCGTGGTATCCATCCAGCAGGGGCTGGCGTTGAAGCCTTCCTCGGCGATGGAATTGTCCCCACCGATGGCCCACAGCGCGATGTTGCTCACGGTGCTGAACACGGGCACATCGAGGCCGATGCGGTCCGACACGTAGTACGCCCGGTTGGTCGGATCGACCCAGCTGATGTCGAAGATGTTGAAGGGACCGCCCGGCTCGCCGTTCGGGTTATGTTCGGGAACGAACATGACGTCGATGAGGCCGATGGACGCGTTCTGCTGCGTGCCGCACACCGGGCAGCCCGCGGGACTGCTGGTGCCGCAACTGCTGAGCAGGAGGAGGACGCCGAGCAGGGCGATGAGGTGCCGAAGGCGAACCGTTGTAGTTTTCATCCGATCTCCTCCGCTTCAAAACCGAAACTGGACGGTTTCGAGGAACACCACGTAATTGTGCGGCAGGATGCCCTGCACGCTGGGTTCCTTGAGCCGATCGAGGTTGACGTCGGTCTTGAGGAGAACCCAGTAGTTGAGGTACCAGTTGAAACCGGCAGTGAACTCATCGGTCGTGTCGTTGAATGCCGGCGAGATCACTGGCGTGATCGGGCACGCAGGCGTCGTGATGGCATCGCACTCGGAGCCGGGAGCATTGCCGCTCAGGTGCGAGTAGCGGAATTTCAGCTGCCATGCGCCCCAGCCGGGGGCGCCGGACTCTCCGGGAGAAGCCGGGCCGATGACCGGATGGATCACGCGCGGGAGCGCGTTGAGCGATTCGGTCTCACCCGTCAGGAAGTAGGTCGCGGCGAGGTAGTAGCCCTCGCCCACGACCGCGGGCTGGGACAGGAAGCCGATGCCACCGGTCGCGATCGAGCCGATGTCGCTGCGATCCTGCTGCAGGTGCGTGTATTCGCCGCGCAGACCGAGAGGCCCGTCGAGCCAGGACACGAAGCCGTTGTAGCGGTTGACGTTGCCGTTGATGTGGAACGACGGGAAGAAGGTATAGGTGTTGTCCACCATCAGACCGCTGAAGCTCTGCTCGCCGGCGAGACCCTTGGAGCGGCTGTGCTCGGCGGAGCCGCCGAACCCCAGGCCCCTCAGCCAGCTGATATCCGAGTTGCGCCACGGCTCGAAGCGCAGCCGGGCGACGATCTCGGGCTCGTTGGTCGTGCCGCTCGCGAGCAGGCCCTGGCCATTGAAGAGGCCGACCCAGTACTGGATCGCCTGGCGATCGAAGTCGCCATGGATGTCCACGCCCGGCGCGCGGAAGGCACCGGCAGCGTCCGGATAGAGCACTGAAAGAATCGAGCGGTTGGAGAAGGCTAGCGCCGTATCGGCGGTCGAGATCTCCATCGAGAAGGGAACTTTCATCTGGCCGGCCATGATCCTGAAGGCCGGATCGGGCTTGAAGTCCATGTAGGCGTCGCGGACCGTCGGGCTCGAGATGGTCTCGATCTGCAGCACGTAGTCGAGCTGCTTGCCGTAGCTGCCTTCGAAGCCAAAGCGCGCGCGGGTGATCGAGAAGGAATCCGGGGGCGCGCCGTACTGGTTGCCGTAGCCGGCCCACTGCGCATCGAAGTAGCCGGTCGGCATCAGGACGAAATTGCCGTCGGAGCTTCTCAGGAAAAAGTGCTCGCCGTTCCAACCGGAGGTCGGCGGCTGGTTGGCCTTCGTCTGAAGCGTATCGACCTGCTTCTGCAGCTTGTCGACCTCAGCCTGCGTAGCGGCGGCCGCTGGGGCCGCGGCTGCTCCGGCGGGTGCCGCTGCAGCCGCCGGCGCGGCGGGCGCCTTGAGTCCGGCAGCCTGTTGGAGCTGCTGAATCTGCGCCTTCAGTTCCGCCACTTCGCGCCGCAGCTCCGCGACCTCGTCCTCACGTGCCGGCTGGACGGGCTGCTGCGCCAGGGCGAACGAACCGGGTGCGAGACAACACAGGATCAGGAGCACATGCCACGGTTTTGGTGAGTACATGTTTGTCCCTTTGTTTTTCACTATCGGCACGCGTCGACGACGGCCAACCCGGCGATGCGCGAACGCATCAGGCAGGCTCGCCGCCGGCGACCGGTATTAAAGAGTGTGGTGTCCCCACGCGGGCGAGGCTCTTGCAGCCTGCGTGTGCGAGGCACGTGTCAACGGATCTCCTCCCTCAGGCGATGCGGATCTTGCGCATCGCCCGCCCCTTATCGATCGAGGTTCTCCGAATCAAGCAAGCTGCGAAGTTGGAACGAACAACCTTACAGCCGGACCTTTCTGATATATGACACGCTAATATATGAGAAGCAATATATCAACGGCGGGCTGCACGCGCGAGCCGCGTTGCGTCAGAGCCACAAGCAATCAGGATCCCCAGCGCGGCGGTCGCTTCTCGATGAAGGCCTGAACCCCCTCGAGAGCGGCCTCGTCCATCATGTTGCAGGCCATGGTCTCGCCGGCTGCCTCATAGGCGCTCGCGAGGCCGAGCTCCGCCTGGCGGTAGAACAGCTCCTTCCCCATGGCGACGGCGACCCGCGGCTTGGCGACGATGCTCGCCACCAGCCGCTCGGTCTCCGCTTCGAGCGCGGCGGGCTCGACCACGCGGTTCACCAGGCCGCGCGCGAGCGCTTCCTGCGCGTCGATGAAATCGCCCGTCACCAGCATCTCGAAGGCGCGCTTGCGCGATACATTGCGCGACAGTGGCACCCCGGGGGTCGAGCAGAAGAGCCCGAGGTTGACGCCGCTCACCGCGAAGCGCGCCGTGCTCGCGGCCACCGCGAGATCGCACTGCGCCACCAGCTGGCAGCCCGCCGCGGTGGCGACGCCCTGTACGCGCGCGATCACCGGCACCGGCAGGCGGACGAGGGTGAGCATCATGCGGCTGCACTGCGCGAACAGCCGCTGGTAGTAGTCCTGCGAGGGCTCGGCGCGCATCTCGCGCAGATCGTGGCCGGCGCAGAAGGCCTTGCCTTCGGCCGCGAGTACCACGACCCGCACCGACTCGTCGTCAGCGATCGAGTCGAGCTCGCGCTGCAAGGCTGCGAGCAGGGCCTCGGACAGGGCGTTGTAGGCCTGCGGGCGATTCAGGGTGAGCGTGACCACGCCGCGCGAGTCCCGGCTGCGCTTTACCAACGGCTCATCGTTGCTCATGCATGTTCTCCCTGCGTCATTGTGCCGCGGCCCCGCACCAGCAGCCAGTTCACCGCCGCCGCGACGATGACCGCGAGCAGGATGAGGGATTTGCTGAAGTCCACGCGTGTCAGGAGCACCAGGCAGATCAGCACACCGAGCGCGGGCAGTGCCGCCCCGCCCGGCAGGCGAAACGCCGCCGCCGCGGGCTGCTTGCGGCGCAGTACCGGCACGGCCGCGCACACCGCGCCGTAGTAAAAGAGCCGTGCCACCGCCGACAGCGTGACGTTCCAGGCAAAGCCGCCAAACAGCGAGAACGCCCACACGAGCAGCGCCACCGTGAGGATCGACACGTGCGGGGTGCGGAAGCGCGCATGGATCGCGGCAAAGCGGGGCGGGAAGTCGCCGCGCTCGGCGAGGGCGAAGATGCCGCGCGGAACACTCAGGAGATTCGCGCTCAGGTAGCCGTACACCGAGACCAGCGCGCCGATCGAGACGAGCGCCGCGCCGCCCTGGCCCAGCATGACGCGCGCGGCGTCGGCGAGCGGGCGCTCGCTGCGGGCGGCGTCCGGCAGCACGTCCACCACGATGAGCTGCAGCGCCGTGTAGAGGAAGGTGACGACGATGAGCGCGACGAAGAGCGCGAACGCTACATCGCGCCGCGGATCCTTCGCCTCCCCCATGGGGTTGAGCGCCGTCTCGTAGCCGCCGTAGGCGAAGAACAGCAGCAGCATCGCCCCGAGCCACCCGTGCAGGTCCCCGGCCGGAAGCGGCGGCGCGGTCCGCCCGTGCAGGCCGAGGTAGATGAGGCCGACCGCGCACACCAGCGCGAGCGGCACCAGTTTCGCCACCACCGACACGTTGCTCACCCGGGTGCCCGAGGCCACGCCGCGGTAGTTCGCGATCGCGAGCGTCCCGACCAGCAGTGAGATGATGATGAAGCGTGGCAGCGGCGCCCACGCCGAGGGCCAGAACTCTCCGAGCGAGATGACCAGCAGGTTCACCGACGCGCCGCCGGCGGTGAGGCGGGAGAGCAGATTCAGCCAGCCGACCTGCAGGCCCGCGAAACGCCCGAAGGCGCGGCGCACGTATATATAGTGTCCGCCGGTCTCGGTGAACTGCGAGGCGACCTCGGCGTAGCAGGCGATGATCACGCCCATCGCGAGCCCGCCGGTCAGCACCGCCACGGGACTCGAGCGGCCGACATGGCCGGCGACCAGCGAAGGCAACCCGAAGATCCCGCTGCCGATTATGCAGTTCACCGCCAGTGCTACCATGCTCCAGCGGCCGATGACACGGACCAGTTGCGGCGGCATCAGTCTGTTGTAACACAAGCGGGAGCCACGAGTGCCCTACTCCTACGCGACCCATCTCGAGTGCAGCGCGACCGGCGAGCGCCATGACATCACGCGGCTCCAGGGACTGTCGGCCGCCGGCAAGCCGCTGCTCGCCCGTTATGATCTCGCAGCCTTGCGCCGCGAGCTGACGCGAGCGGAGATCGAGAGTCGCGCTCCCGATCTCTGGCGCTGGCGGGAGCTGCTGCCGGTGCCGGAGCCGAGGCACGTGATGAGCCTCGGCGAGGTGGAGACCCCGCTGATCGAGCTCACCAACAGCGCGCGGCCGGCGGGCTTCGCTCCACCGATCGTCAAGGACGAGGGGCGACTGCCGACGGGATCCTTCAAGGCGCGCGGCCTCGCGCTCGCCGTCTCGATGGCAGAGTTCTTCGGCGTGCGCCGCATTGCGATCCCCACCAACGGCAACGCCGGAGCGGCGATGGCCGCCTACGCCGCGCGCGCCGGGATGGAGGCGTTCTGCTTCTGTCCCGACGACACTCCGGAGATCAATTTGAGCGAGATCGCGCTCCAGGGCGCCACCGTCTGGCGCGTCAACGGGCTGATCAACGACTGCGCGCGGCTGGTCGCGCTCGGCAAGGAGCGCTTCGGCTGGTTCGACATGTCGACGCTGAAAGAGCCCTACCGGATCGAGGGCAAGAAGACCATGGGCCTAGAGCTCGCCGCCCAGATGCAGTGGAAGCTGCCGGACGTCGTGTTCTACCCGACCGGCGGCGGCACCGGCCTCATCGGCATGTGGAAGGGATGGCAGGAGCTGGCCGCGCTCGGGTGGATCGAGGGCCCGATGCCGCGACTGGTCGCGGTGCAGTCGAGCGGCTGCGCGCCGATCGTGCGTGCCTTCGATGCAGGCGCGCAGAGCGCGACCCCCTGGGAAAACGCCCACACCATCGCCTCCGGAATCCGCGTTCCGGCGGCGATCGGGGACTTCATCATTCTGCGCGCGCTACGCGACACGAAGGGCTTCGCGATCGCGGTCGAGGATGCGGACATCGAGCGCGCGCGGCGCGAAGTGGCAGCCAGGGACGGACTGCTGCTCTCGCCCGAAGGGGCGGCCACCTATGCGGCCTACCTCGCCGCGGCGCGCCAGGGGAAGATCGCCGCGGGCGATCGGGTCGTGCTCTTCAATTGCGCGAGCGGACTCAAGTACCCGATGCCGCCGGTGACCGCGCACATGGACGTACGCCGGCCGTTCGCGGACGCATCGCTCGGCGCTGCAGGAGGCAGCGCGTGATGTTCCCTGGGGCACAAGTTCAATAGTCATCGAACTTCGCCTCCGGAAGGCCCGATAGAGGGCCTCAAGCGGCCAGAGTTCAATAGTCATTGAACTTTGCCTCCGGGAGCCCCGATTCGGGCCTCCCGGGACCGAAGTTCAACTATCTAACATTGCCTCCCGGGACCCTACGATAGGGCCTCGGTTTCGGGGCGCCACGTACGCACAGCCGGTGACTGCTGCCGCGGTCACCAGCTCCAGTCGGCCGCGCTGGCCCGGCAGCCGCCGCTCCCGCCTCCCGTCCAGGCGCGCCCGCGGATCGCGCGGCCGCTCGCCGCCCCGGTCGCCACCTCGTGGCGGAGCGCGCGCACGCCGTTGATCCAGACGTCGCCGACGCCGGTCGCGAGCTGCTGCGGGCGCTGGTAGGTGGAGTGGTCCTGGACCTTGGCCGGATCGAACACCACGATGTCGGCGAAGTAACCGGGGCGGAGCTCGCCGCGATCGCTCAAGGAGAGCGTCGCCGCCGGGAGCGCGGCGAGCTTGTGAATCGCCTGCTGGAGCGTCAGCACCCTTTCCTCGCGCACGTAGTGCGCCAGCACGCGCGCGAAGTTGCCGTAGGTGCGCGGGTGGCGGCTGGCCTTCAAGAACACGCCCTCGGGCGCCGGCGCATCCGCATCCGAGTCGAAGCTCACCCAGGGGAGCTGGACCTCGCGGCGGATGTTGTCGTCCGACATGAGGAAGTACGCCACATCGACGCGCGAGCCATCCTCGATGACGAGGTCGATGGCGGCATCCTGCGCACTCACGCCGCGCGCCCTGGCGACCGCCGCCAGCGTCTTGCCGGTGAGCGGCTTCAGCGCCGGGTTCTTGAAGCCGAGGAGCAGCGTCCCCTCGGCGCCGGCCGCGCCCATGAGGTTCTCCCACGCCGGCGCCGGATCGCGCATGTCGGCGATCAGGTGGGCGCGGGTGGCCGGATCCTTCATGCGCGCGATCCAGGCCTCGAGCCCGCCGTCCTGCACCCAGGGCGGCATGGCCGCATCGAGCCCGGTCGCACCGGCCGTGTAGACATACATATCGGCGGTGATGCGCACGCCCGAGGCGCGCGCCGTGTCCACGGCCTTGATGAGCGCATCGAGCTTGCCCCAGTTGCGCTTGCCGGCCTGCTTCAGGTGATAGATCTCCGCCGGGCCACCCGAGGCGCGCGCGATGTCGACCGTCTCCTGAACCGCCTCGAGCAGCCGGTCGCCTTCGCTGCGCATGTGCGCGCTGTAGATGCCGCCGCAGCGGGCCGACTCCTGCGCGAGCGCGATGAGCTCGGGCGTCTTCGCGTAATCGTTGGGAGCGTAGATGAGCGCGGTCGTGACCCCGACCGCGCCCTGCTCCATCGCCTCGTGCACCAGGGCGCGCATCTCCCCCAGCTGCTCAGGCGTCGGCTGCACGTCGCGCTCGCCGAGCACGTAAGTACGCACCGTGCCGGCACCGACGTAGGAGGCGACGTTCGGCGCAATGCCGCGCTTCTCCAGTTGGGTGAGGTATTCCCCGAGCGTGGTCCAGTCGATGTCGTACTTGATGTCTCCCTGGCGGAGCTTCCCGAGGCGCTTCATCTCGGGCGAGAGCGGGCCCATCGAGTCCTCTCCCAGGACTTCGAGCGTCACTCCCTGGCGCAGATCAGAGAGCGCCCGCCCGTCGATCAGCAGCGATTCCTCCGGATGGGCCAGCATGTTGATGAAGCCCGGCGCCACCGCCTTGCCCCGCGCCGCGAACTCCTCGGCGCCGCGCCCGGGGGCCTGCGGTCCCACATAGGCGATGCGTTCGCCGCGGATGGCGACGTCGCCCGTGAACGGCGCGCCTCCCGAGCCGTCGTAGACCGTGCCGCCGCGGATCACGACGTCGTAGGCGGGTGCCGCTACCCCGGTGGCAGGCGTTGTGGCGGGCGCCGTACTTACGCCGAGCACGAGCGCGACCAGCGTGAGAGCGCGATATCTCATGAGTGCTGCTCCAGCGGTTGGCTCTCCGCCCGCCAGGCGCTGCGGTCGGTACGCGCGACGGCGAAGGGTCTGGGGTCGATGGCCGCCGGGCTGCCGGAGATCAGCTGCGCGAGGAGCGCCGCGGAGCCGGCCGCCTGCGTCCAGCCGAGGTGGCCGTGCCCGGTGTTGACGTAGAGCCCGGCGACGGAGGTGGCGCCGATGTAGGGGCGGCCGTCGGCCGACATCGGACGCAGGCCGCACCAGGGCTGCGCGCTCGCGCGGTCGACCGTGCGCGAGAGCGTGGGACTCAAGGCCGAGAGCAGCCGCCACAGCGCCTGCACCCGCTTCGGCCGCAGTGTCAGGTCCCAGCCGCTGAACTCGGCGGTGCCTGCGAGACGCAGCGTCGCGCCGAGCGGCGTCATCACCGCGTGCAGCGAATCGTCCGAGAGCGCATGCCGCGGGCCCGCCTCCGTGTCGATGGGGACAGAGAGCGAGTAGCCCTTCACCGGCCGCACGTGCACGGTGACGCCGCAGGCCGCGAGCAGCGCGGTCGACCACGGGCCGCCCGCCATCACCACGTGCTCGCCCGGCAGGAAGCCAGCGGCGGTCTCGACTCCCACCGCCCGCCCGGCGGTCACGCGGACCGCGCGCACCGCGGTGTTGAGCGCGATCCTGACACCGCGTGCTTCGAGCCGCGTACGCAGGCCGCGGCAGAAGAGCAGCGCATCGCCGCTCTCGTCCGCCGGGAAGTGGATGGCGCCGACCAGATCGGCGCGTATCTCATCGAGCAGCGGCTCGAGGCGCGCCGTGGCGGGCGGATCGAGCGGCTCACCCACGAGCCCGAGAGAGCCGAGCGAGCGCACCTCGGCCACCGCCTGCTCGAATGAGCCGGGATTGCGGTACACCTCGAGCGTGCCGCGCGTGCCCAGCGCGTACTCGAGGCCGAGCGCCGCGCGCCAGGCCCGCAGCCGGTCGAGGCTGTAGGCGCACAGGCGGTAGTTGGCCTGCATCGAGGCGCGATAGGAGCGCGGCGCCGAGGCCGCCAGGAACCGCAGGCCCCAGCCGAAGTAGCCGGGGATGGCCCGCGGCCGCAGCAGCATCGGCGCGTCCTCGCGCCCGAGCCAGCGCAGCAGCTGCCAGTGCACGCCGGGCGCGTTCCAGGGATCGGGCATCGAGGGCGTCAGGATCCCGCCGTTCGCGAAGCTGGTCTCGAGCGCGACGTCCTCGCGCCGCTCGAGCAGCTGCACGCCGTAGCCGGCCTCGTGGAGCGCGTAGGCGCTCGCGAGGCCCGCGAGGCCGCCGCCAACCACGATGACGTCGCCGCGACTCATGGACTCAAACGCCTACTCGATCGCGCTCGCCGACCGGGCGCGCTCGCGCAGCACGAACTTCTGGATTTTTCCGGTGGAGGTCTTCGGAATCTCCTCGAAGCGCACCTCGCGCGGCACCTTGTAGTGCGCGAGCAGCCCGCGGCAATGGGCGATCAGCTCCTCGGCGGTGGCCGCGGCGCCGCTCTTCAACTCCACGTAGGCGAGCGGCGACTCGCCCCACTTCGGATCCGGCCGTGCCACCACCGCGCACACCATGACGGCCGGATGGCGGTAGAGCGCATCCTCGACCTCGAGCGAGCTGATGTTCTCCCCGCCCGAGATGATGACGTCCTTGCTGCGGTCGCGGATCTTCAGGTAGTGATCGGGCTCGAGCACGCCGAGATCGCCGCTGTGGAACCAGCCGCCGGCGAAGGCCTCGGCGGTCGCCTGCGGGTTCTTGAGATAGCCCTTCATCACGATGTTGCCGCGGAACATGACCTCGCCGAGGGCCTCGCCGTCGGCCGGGACGGCACCCAGCGTCTCGGGGTCGAGCACGGTCATCGCCTCCTCGAGCACGTAGCTCACGCCCTGGCGGCCGTTGAGGCGTGCCTGCTCGGAGATGCTCGCCTCGGCCCAGCTCGCGCGCTTGGCCGCGACCGCCGCGGGCCCGTAGGTCTCGGTGAGCCCGTAGACGTGGGTGAGATCGAAGCCGATGCGCTGCATCCCCTCGATCATCGCCACCGGCGGAGCGGCTCCCGCCACCAGCGCCCGTACCCGCTGCGTGATGCCCGCGCGCCATTCGGGCGGGGCGTTGATCAGCATGTTGTGCACGATCGGAGCACCGCAGTAATGGTCCGCGCCGGTGAGGCGCATCGCATCGAGGATCGCGCGCGCCTCGACCTTGCGCAGGCATACGTGCGTGCCGCCGAGCAGGGCCACGGTCCAGGGGAAGCACCAGCCGTTGCAATGAAAGAGCGGCAGCGTCCAGAGATACCGTGGGAACTGCGGCATTGCCCAGCAGAGCGCGTTGGAGGCGGCGTTGAGATAGGCGCCGCGGTGATGCGTCACCACGCCCTTGGGATTGCCGGTGGTGCCCGAGGTGTGGAGACCGCGATCGCGTCCCACTCGTCCGCCGGCCCCTCGAGGCGTGCGAGCGGGGCGTGGGCGGCGAGCAGCGCCTCGTACTCGAGCGTGCCGAGCCGCTCGCCGGGTCCCGCGTACTCGCTGTCGCAGACATCGATCACGAGGGGCGCGCGGCCGTGCTCGGCGCGCAGCATGGCGAGCGAGCGCGCCACGACCGGCGCGAACTCGCGGTCGGTGATCAGCACCGCCGCCTCGCAGTGCTGCATCTGCCAGGCGAGCAGTGCGGCGTCGAGGCGGGTGTTGAGCGTGTGGATCACGGCATCGAGCGCCGGCACCGCGTAATGCAGCTCGATCATCTCCGGCGTGTTGGCGAGCATCGCGCTCACCGTGGCGCCGCGCGCCACCCCGAGCGCGCGCAGCGCGGCCGCCAGGCGCGCGCTGCGCTCGCGCGTCTCGCGCCAGCTGTAATGGCGCTGGCCGTGCACCACGGCCGGCAGGTCGCCAAAAACTTCCGCGCTGCGCTCGACGAAGCTCACCGGCGAAAGCGGCACGTAGTTGGCCGCATTCTTGTCGAGGAACTCGTCGTAGATGCTCATGGGGTGCTCAAGCGCCCACCTGGCCGTCGTTGAACTTGACGGCGGCGTGCGAGCCGTCGCAGTAGGGCTTGTTCTTCGAGGCCCCGCAGCGGCAGAGCGTCACCCGGTTACGCACCTCGTAGGCAAAGCCGTCGGCGGCGATGACCGGGATCCCGCCGCGCAGCCACAGCGGCCCGCTCACTCCCTCGGGAGGGTCCTCGATCACGCCGATCGATACCGGCAAGTGATGCTCGACCGGCTTGCCGGTGGCCCGGTCCCAGGCGACCAGCCGTCCCGAGGGGCAGTTGTTCACCTGCCGCACGAAGGTCGCGCGCACCTCGGCCCGATCGGTGTGCTCGACCTGGCTCCAAACCTGCCCGTGCGGGTCGCAGAAGCGCGCGAACGCACACAGGGGCTCCGCATCCGAGAGGGCGAGCGCCGGACCCTCCGTCAGCCGGGCCTGCTCGCGATAGGGCTGGCGGCTCGCGGTCTCGGTGCCGTCGAACTTGATCTTCTGGTGCGTACCGTCGCAGAAAGGCTTGTTGGCGGAGTGCCCGCAGCGGCAGAGCGCGTAGCTCTCCTCTCGCGGGAAGGCCTGGCCCTCGCGCCACTTCTCCGAGCCGCCCTGCTGGTCGGCGACGATGGTCTGCCGCGCCATCGGCACCGAGCCGCTCACCAGGTACGGCCCGTTCTTGGTGACGACCACCCGTGGCTCGCCCTTGGACTTCGTCATGGTTGACTCCTCGGACTGAAGGCTGTTGTTGGGATCGTCCGCGGCGCTTACGGCGCCTAGACTGTACCAAGCGCGCGCGCGCCACAAGAGTATGGTCCGCGCGCCACGCCTGGGCGAATAATGCGCCCCGGCACGTCCGCCCTTACGCCAGTCCAAGCGGAGCAGATCATGGCCAGGAAGACCCGTCCGGCGCCTCCGGTACCGAAGCTCGGCAAGCACCACTACGCGCGCGAGCTGCGGCGGCTGCAGATCGAGCTGGTGAAGCTGCACCGCCACGTCATCGCCGGCGGTCGCAAGGTGCTGGTGATCCTCGAGGGGCGCGACGCCGCGGGCAAGGACGGCACCATCAAGCGCATCGCCGAGCACTTGAGCCCGCGCGAGGTGCGGGTGGTGGCGCCCGGCAAGCCGAGCGACCGCGAGGAGAGCGAGTGGTACTTCCAGCGCTTCACCGTGCATCTGCCGGCGGCGCAGGAGATCGTGCTGTTCAACCGCAGCTGGTACAACCGCGCCGGCGTCGAGTACGTCATGAAGTTCTGCACGCGCGCCGAGCACGAGGCCTTCCTCGAGTCGGTTCCGGGCTTCGAGCAGATGCTGGTGCGCTCGGGGATCCATCTCCTCAAGTACTACCTCGACATCAGCCGCCCCGAGCAGGCGCGGCGCCTGAAGGAGCGGCGCCGCGACCCGCTCAAGCAGTGGAAGCTGAGCCCGGTGGACGAGGCGGCCCAGGAGCACTGGAGCGACTACAGCCGCGCCCGCGACCAGATGTTCGTGCGCAGCCACACGCGCGAAGCGCCGTGGATGGTGGTGCGCGCCGACGACAAGCACCAGGCGCGGCTCAACGTCATTCGCGACATCCTCGCGCGGGTGCCGGCGCCGGATGTGTCGCGCAAGCTGGCGCAGCCCGATGCCCGCGTGCTGCGCGAGTTCACCGAGCCGCTGCTGAGCTCCGGCTGGGTGGCGCACTGAAGGTGTTGCAAAAGCACCCGCCCGGGTGCTGCGCCTTTGGTTACAATGCCGCACCCGCATGATGATCGATTCACGCGCCGCCACGCCGTCCTTCGCCGTCCAGGCGCTCATGTACGTCGGCCTGGCGTTCGTCATGCTGGGCAATTACTACGGCTACGATTCCGTCGCGCCGGTCGCCGAGCAGCTGTCGCGCGAGCTGCACTTCACCGACACCCAGATCGGCACCCTGAACGCGATCTACAGCCTCCCCAACATCTTCCTGGTGGTAGTGGGCGGGGTGCTGGTGGACCGCTTCACCGCACGGCGCATGGTGGTGGGCACCACCGCGCTCTGCCTGGTGGGCGCGGTGGTGACCGCGCTCGGCGCGCAGTTCCCGGTGATGGCCGCGGGGCGGCTGTTGTTTGGAATCGGCTCGGAGACGCTCTCGGTCGCGACTACGGTGGCGCTGGCGCAGTGGTTCGCCGGCCGCTACTTTGCGCTGCTGTTCGCGGCCAACCTGTCGCTGGCGCGCCTCGGCTCCTACCTCGCTGACCGCTCGCCGTCCTTCGCGCATGGCCTGTACGCGCGGGGCTGGCAGCCGCCGATGTGGCTCGCGGTCGGCTTCGCGGTCGCCTCGTTCGCGGGAGCGCTGGTCTATTTCGTACTGGACCGGCGCGAAGCGCCGCGCGGGACACTGGCGCTGCCGCCGCCCCCCGAGCGCTTCGACTGGCGCCACCTGCTCTCCTTCCGCTCCGAGTACTGGCTGCTGGTCGGCACCTGCGTCGCCTTCTACTCGGTGATCTTCCCGTTCCGCAGCACCTTCGCGATCAAGTATCTGCAGCAGGCCCAGGGCCTCTCGCTCGATGCCGCGAGCACGCTCAACAGCTACGTGTTTCTCGCCGCCGTCTTTGCCACCCCGGTGTTCGGCCTGATCCTCGACCGCACCGGACGCAACGCGCGCCTGCTCGCCGCCGGCGCGGTGCTGCTCCCCTTGAGCTTCCTGGTGCTGGTGACGCTGCCCGGCAGCGCCGGGCTTTCGACCACGCTGCTTGGCGTCAGCTTCTCCTTCCTGCCGGCGGTCCTCTGGCCGACCGTCGTGCGCTACTCGCCGCCCGAGCAGCTCGGCACCGCCTACGGCATCATGACCACGCTGCAGAACGCGGGGCTGTTCGGCGCGAACATCATCGCCGGGTACCTGAACGACACCAGCGGTGCCAGCGCGGTGAACCCCGGGGGCTACGCTCCCATGCTGTGGTTCTTTGGTCTCCTGAGCCTCGCCGCGTTCCTCTGCACCGCTGCGCTCCTGTGGTTCGATCGCGGCTCGGCCGCCCGGTCCGCGGCGCCGGCGGGCCATGGCGGGCAGCTGACCTGAAGTTGGCCATGGACTGGCTGACTCCGCTGTTCGTGTTCGCGGTGCTGGCAGGCCTCGCCGTCGAGCTGTGGCTCGCGCAGCGCCAGGCCGCTACCGTAGCGCGCCTGCGCGGCGTGGTGCCGGCGGCGTTCGCGGCCAGCATTTCGGCCGAGCAGCACGCGAAAGCCGCCGATTACACCCTGGCGAAGCTGCGCCTCGGCCGCATCAGCTCGATCGTGGACGCCCTGCTGGTCCTCGCCCTCACGGTCGGCGGCGGCATCGCGGCCATCGATGCGCTCTGGCGCCGCTCGCCGCTCGCCGAGCCGTGGCTCGGGCTGTTCGTGGTCGCCTCCGTCGTGCTCGTGATCCGCCTCGTGAGCCTGCCGCTCTCGCTGTGGCACACGTTCAGCCTCGAGGCGCGCTTCGGCTTCAACCGTACGACCGCCGCGCTCTACCTGAGTGATCTCGCCCGGAGCGTGGCGCTCGCCGTCGTGCTGGGCGGGCCCGTCCTGCTGGCGACCCTCTGGCTGATGGAGAGCGCGGGGCGCTGGTGGTGGCTTGCGGCGTGGTGCCTGTGGCTCGCGGTCATGTTCGTCATGGCCTGGGCGTGGCCGGTGTTCATCGCCCCGCTCTTCAACCGCTTCGTGCCGCTCGCCGACGAGACGCTCAAGAGCCGCATAGAGGCGCTGCTCGAGCGCTGCGGCTTCGCTTCCAAGGGCGTGTTCGTGGTCGACAGCTCGCGCCGCTCGAGCCACGGCAACGCGTACTTCACCGGGATCGGCCGGCACAAGCGCATCGTGTTCTTCGATACGCTGCTCGAGACTCTCGGCCACGGAGAAGTGGAAGCGGTGCTGGCGCACGAGCTCGGCCACTTCCGCCTGAAGCACGTCCGTAAGCGCCTGCTGGTCTCGGTCGCGGCCGCCTTCGCGGGCCTAGCGCTCCTCGGCTGGCTCGCCGGGCAGGCGGGCTTCTACCACGCACTCGGCGTGCCGACCCCCTCCCCGCACGCCGCGCTGCTGTTGTTCATGCTGGCGGTGCCGGCGTTCGCATTCTTCATCACGCCGCTCGCCTCGCTCTGGTCGCGGCGGCATGAATTCGCGGCCGATGAGTTTGCACGGGCGCATGCGAGCGCCGCCGAGCTCGCCGCGGCGCTGGTGAAGCTGCATCGCGACAACGCCAGCACACTGACCCCCGATCCGCTGTACGTAGCGTTCTATTACTCGCACCCTCCACCGCTCGCGCGCATCGCGAGGCTCCTGGAGCCGGCGCAAAGCTGAGTCAGACCACGGGGAGGTCCCCACATGGTGAAGAGCATCCTCGGTGTCGTCGCTGGCGCGGTCATGTGGACGATCGTGTTCTTTGCGCTGGCGCAGGGACTGGCGCTCGTCTGGAGCGACTACGCCGTCCACGGGCGGCAGTGGATGAGAGAGGGCGTGTTCACGTTCACGGCAGCGATGGCCGGCTGCAACCTGGTGTTCTGGGTGCTGGCCGAGATCGCGGGCGGCTGGACGGCAGCGAAGATCTCACGGCGCCGCAGCGCCGTATGGGCGCTGGCGGGCCTGATAGGGATCTATCTCGCGGCGCTGCACCTGGTCCTCTCCTGGCCGCGCTTCCCGTGGTGGTACAACTTAGGGGTCGTCATTCCGGCGGTTCCGGCGGTGTGGCTGGGCGGCAGGCTGGCAAGGGCGCCGGGCGCGAAGGGCGTCTGACCACGACAACACCCTCTTCCAGGCGAGTGAAGTCGCGTTCTCATAAAGCCCTTCAGATCGCAGAAACTCGTCGAACGAAGAGCCTAGATACTTATTTCGCCGTCTTGCCACTTGTCACTTCCCTCTGCGGCCTGCGACCCCACGGCACAGCGCTGTCAGGATAGAGCGCCTATGCCTTTGCGGTGAATGACGTCCAGCAATTTCAGCGACGGCCCGCTCGGCCGCTTCTCCCCAATTTCCCACTTCTGGACGGTCGAGATGCTGGTGTTCAGCATGGCCGCGAACACTGCCTGACTGACCCGGCTCCGGATCCGGAGCGCACGAATCTGCTTCGCCGTAAGCTCCTTGATCGGAGGCAGCGTCAAGACGTCGAACTCCCGCATGGTGTGCTTCTCCAGCGCCCCAACGCGCTCGAGCCCGCGCGCTGTTTCGCGCATCTCACTAAGCAGGCGACTCTTCTTCACGGCAGATCTCCTCGAGCTCACCCTCGACCACGGCTTTTTCGAGTAGCTTCGCTTCCATTGCCAACAGTAGGTTACTTCCGACGATCGTCCTGGCACCTCCGCGCTTGCCGCGACCGACTGCCGGTATCCGCTTCTTGAATGTCCGGCCACCCAGGTCCGCATCGATCAAGCCGCGCGCCATTTCCTCAACGGCGATACACAGCACCTCATCATCGATATCGGCCTTACGGCTCCAGCGCTTGAGGGTCCTGGTCTTAAAGACACGCCGGGCACGCATAGTGTATCACCTAGTGATATGGGGCAGCACACCCTCAAGAATAGCGATCTCCCTGACTGCGGTTGAGGCCGCAAATGTGCGCGATCACGCCCGAAAGTCCCGGCGGGGCTCACAGGGGCGGCAACTACATGTGATGTAATAGAGCGGACTGGGGATGTGCCGCGGGGTGGCTGTCTTGAAACTGTTGATCGCGATGGGCGTGCTCATGGCCGCCAATCTCTGTCTCATCGCGTACCTGCTTACCCGCACGCCACGCCTCAACAAACCACTCACCTCCGCCGATACCCTGAAGGCGGCCCCAATTTTCCGCGCAGACGCCGTCAGGCATCCCCGCCTGAGCTCCCGGGGAAAATGGATCGTCGTCATGGCAGCGGCCTTCGGCACCGTCGCCACCGCCTGCTCACTGGCCCTGGGCTGGCGAATCGCCACCACCGGGTTAACCCCGGTGGCACTCCCGGCCATGGTCATGATCTTGATCTTCGACCTGGTGCCCGCCGGTTTTGTCGTGCTCTTGTATAGAACCTACAGATTCCTGCTGACGGGTGAGCTCACGACCGGGATCGTGGTCGCGGCCACGATCCGCCCCGTGACCTCCTGGGGCCTCATCTATGACTTTCTGGACAGCAGTGGACGAGTCGTCCGCGGCAGCTCGCGTCGCAGCTTTTATACCGTGGCGTTGGCTCGTTGTTTTGACGGTGCGGGTGCCGGGGACTACTTTGGAGTCGGTTCCCATGTTCCCGTGCTTTACCGGGCGGATGATTCTTCGCGAAACGCCCTGTACGTTTCGTGGCCCTGGGTACTAAAGGAGACCGCATGAATACGCCGATCGGCCACGGCTCGACCCATCGAGCGACCGCGCGCGTGCGCGCCCTCTCCGCGGCCACGTTCCTCATCACCCCGCTCGGCACGCAGCCCGCGCTGGCCGCCGATCCGCAGGTACACCTGACGGTGCTCGATACCGATACCCGGATCTCGCGCAAGTCCTCGTTCACCATCACCTGGACCAGCGCGAACATTCCCCCCAACACCGCGCTGAGCCTGCGCCTCTACTGGCAGATGGCGGACTCGGGCGTGCGCATCATGGGTAAGGTCCAGCCGGGCGACACCAGCCGGCTGCTCACCAGCTTGTTCGACGCCGCCACGATGAAAACCTTCCTGGAGAAATTCAAGTCGAACGCCACCTTCCCCACGATCGAGACCGGCAGCTACGTCTGGGACGTCGGCAAGTTCTGCGCCCAGAACACCGAGAACGGTCACAGCGTCTGCGACAGCGCGCGCTCGTACCGCCTGCAGCTGATTCTGCGCGCAGCCAACGACCCGTGCGCGGACAACGTGCGCTGCGACAAGGCGCGCACGCTCTTCAAGACGGAGCTCAGCCGCGGGGCGATCTCCTTCAGCAACTAGCCGGTCATTCTTCCTTGGCGCGCGCCGGATCCCCGGCCGGCAGCACATCGCAGGCCCAGTCGGCGCGCTTCCATCCCGGCACCGGGGTGCGCACGGCCGGGCGCGGCACGTACTTCGAGGGCTCGACGCGCTCGAGCTTGTGGATGTAGCGCGGGCAGTTGGGAAACACCTGCCGCACCGACACCTTGACGACGAACTGAGCTTCCGGGTACGGCGGATCGATCGATTCCGCCGCGACGATCTCTCCTACGCCATTCACCCGCAGGCGCTTCTGGTTCTCGAAATCGATGAACAGCAGTCCCACGTGCGGGTTCTCGAGCGTGTTACCCATGGAGAGGTACATGCCATTGCCGTCGTAGTTCGGGAACACCAGCGTCTGTGGATCGATCACGCGCACGAACCCGGGATCGCCTCCCTTGTACGAGCAGTTGGGCCAGCCGGCAGCGTTGGCCGTCGCGAGAAAGAACATGTCCATTCGCTCGATGAAGGCCTTGTCGTCCTCCGTCACGTGATCGCGAAACAGCCGCTGCTCGATCCGATCGGCGAGCCGTTCGGTATCGAATTGACGCTGCAGCTTCCGATGGCTCTCGGCGTAGAGTTTCGACATCGCGAGCCTCCCCCTCCCGCTACGGGATGTAGTAGAGATCGATCGACTTGCCGATACGCTCGACGGGCGTGTAGGCATCGAGCCAGGCGTAGTCCTCGAGATTGCGGGTGCGCGCGAGCTCGGAGACCGCCACCCAGCCGGTGGCCGGCTGGCGGGGCGGCAGGATCACGAGCGGCGGCAGCGGCTCGCGCGTCAGGTCCGCCGTGCCGCGGTAGGCGAGGCTCAGGCGCTGAATCTTGAGCTCCGCCGCCCTCTTCTCGAGGCGCCGCAGATCCTGGCCCCAGTCGAGATCGGAGTCGACCAGTACGCGCTCGGGATGGGAGACGGTCTCGTTGAAATAGGCGAGATAGTCCGGCCACACGGTCCAGAGCGTCGAGAGCTGCCAGGTGAGGAGTGCCGCGAGCACCACCGTGCCGGCCGCCGCGAGGCCCCGGTCCGGGACGCGGCGCAAGGCCGCCCACGAGCGCGTCACCGCCCACGCAGCCCCGAGCGCAAGCAGCGGGTAGAGGATCAGCACGTGGCGGATGCCGATGTTGATGTGGCTGAAGCCGCTCGCGAATACGAGGATCGCGACGATCAGGATCGCGGGCGTGATGCGCCAGTTGTCCCCGCTCCGCCAGCCCTCGCGGGCGAGCCAGGCGACCCCGGCGCTGCCGGCCGCGAGCAGCGGCAGCGGCGTCTTCACCGCAAGCGCCACCAGGTAGAAGTACCACCAGCCGGTCGTGCGGATCTGCCCGAGCAGGTAGCCGAGGTGCCCGGTGTCGTTGTGCGCCTCGACGGCCACGATGCCGTTGAGGAGATCCTTGAGCTCGCGCGGCAGCCACAGGTGCCCGAGGAGCACCCCGAATGCATGCTCGGCGCCGCGCTGCTGCAGCAGGTAATACACCGCCCAGTCGAAGCGCGCATCCACCCGGGCCTCGTTCGGCGCGCGGATGCCGTAGGCGAGGAAGAGCGGGATGAAAGCCGCGAGGGCTGCGAGGGCGAGCTCGGGCGCGCGCAGCCGCCAGGTGGGCGCGCGCGCCTCGGGCGGGACGCGCCGCGCGAGCACCCAGTGAGTCGCCCCGAGCGCGAGCAGCGACATCCCGATGTAGGGCACGGCCGAGAACTTGGTGCCGATCGCCAGTCCGCTCGAGAGCCCGAACAGGACCGCCGTGCGCCAGTTCGGCGTGTCGAGCCAGCGGTCGAGCGCATAGAGGGCGAGCAGGATGGTCGCGGCGGCGGCCACATCGAGCGCCGCGAGGCCCGCGTGTCCCAACACCGGCGGCACCGAGAGGAGCAGGATCACCGCAAGCAGCGCCGCGCCTTCGCCGGCCAGCATCCGCCGCGCCCACAGCCAGGTCACGAGGAGCAGCAGCGCGAGAAACGGCAGCGCGCCGGCGCGGGCGAGCGTGAGATAGAGGTCATACTTGCCGTCGCGGTAGAGGATGTCCTCGCCCTCGGTCACGCCACTCGGGGGAGGCGTGCCGTAGGAGTGGGCGCCGGCGAGCCACGGCCCGAGCGCGAGCACCACGCGGCCGATCGGCGGGTGCTCGGTGTCGTATTCGTAGTAGCCACGATCGAGCAGCTCCACGCCGGCGGCGAGGTGCTCCGGCTCGTCCCAGGTCGCGAAGAACACGTGCCAGGTGCTGGCCACCAGCGCGCAGGCTCCGAGGATGATCAGCGCGAGCGCGATGCGGGCAGAGGGCGTCGCGCGCGGAACGGTCGCGGCGAGCGGCTTAAGCACCGAACGGGTGCCGCAGCACGATGGTCTGGTCGCGGTCCGGACCGGTGGAGATCATGTCGAGCGGCACCTGGGTGAGCTCCGCGAGCCGCTCGAGATAGCGGCGGGCGTTGCCGGGGAGCGCGCCGTAGTCGGTCACCCCGACGGTCGATTCGCGCCAGCCCGGGAGCTCCTCGTACACCGGCTCGATACCCGCGTAGCCTTCCACCGTGAGCGGCGGCTCGGGGGTCACGACCCCATCGATCCGGTAGCCGACGCCGATCCGGATCGTGTCGAGCCCATCGAGCACGTCGAGCTTGGTGATGCAAAGGCCCGAGACGCTCGAGTTCACGATCGCGCGCTTCAAGGCCACCGAGTCGAACCAGCCGCAGCGCCGGCGCCTGCCCGTAACCGAGCCGAACTCGTGGCCGACGCGCGAGAGGTGCTCGCCGTATTCATCGAAGAGCTCGGTCGGAAAGGGCCCGGCGCCCACCCGGGTCGTGTAGGCCTTGACGATACCGAGCACGCCGTCGAAGGCGCGCGGACCAAGACCTGTGCCGGTGGCGGCGAAGCCGGCCGTGGTGTTGGAAGAGGTGACGAAGGGATAGGTGCCCAGGTCCACATCCAGCATCGCGCCCTGTGCGCCCTCGAAGAGCACGTTGGCGCCGGCCTCGCGCAGCTCCTCGAGCGAGCGGGTGACATCCGTCACCAGCGGCTTCAACCGCTCGCCGAGCGCGAGCTGCGCATCCAGCGTCCGCTGAAAGTCGACCGCCGGCTGCCGGTAGTAGTGCTGCAGCAGGAAGTTGTGGAAGTCGAGCACCTCGCCGAGCTTCGCGGCGAAGCGGTCGCGCTGGAACAGTTCCGCGACCCGCACCGCGCGGCGCGCCACCTTGTCCTCGT
>DASPSF010000144.1:0-7564 GCA_035624075.1 Steroidobacteraceae bacterium
GCACCACGCCCCACTGGTAGGCGACGATCGCTGGCGCGAGCCCGAACGCCACCATGTCGGCGAGGCTGTCGTACTCCTTGCCGAACAGGCTCTCGGTATGCGTCGCCCGCGCGATGCGCCCGTCGAGGGTGTCGAAGATCATGGCGGCGAACACCGCCATGCCGGCCGGGGCAAAGTGATGGTCGATCGCCGCCACCACCGCGTAAAAGCCCGAGAACAGGCAACCGGTGGTGAGCAGGTTCGGCAGCAGGTAGATGCCGCGGCTGCGGGGTCGGACTTGGGGCTGTGTCTCCAATCGCGGGCATCTTATCAGGGGCCTCCTGCTAAGATGCCAACTCCTTGTTTTTGCCTCCGTAACAGAAGCTCCCACAGCGCGATGCGCCTCTCGCAATACCCGATCAACACCGTCAAGGAAACCCCCGCCGAGGCGGAGGTCGTGAGTCATCAGCTCATGCTGCGCGCCGGTCTCATCCGCCGCCTGGCGGCGGGTCTCTACAGCTGGCTGCCGATGGGGCTGCGGGTGCTGCAGAAGGTCGAGCGCATCGTCCGCGAGGAGATGAACCGCGCCGGGGCGTTCGAGATGGTCATGCCGGTGGTCCAGCCCGCGGAGCTCTGGCAGGAGTCGCGACGCTGGATCGAGTACGGGCCGGAGCTGCTGCGCCTGAAAGACCGCCATCAACGCGACTTCGTGCTCGGCCCGACCCATGAAGAGGTGATCACCGACATCGTCCGGCGGGAGTTGAAGAGCTACCGGCAGCTGCCGGTGAATTTCTACCAGATCCAGACCAAGTTCCGCGACGAGGTGCGGCCGCGCTTCGGCGTCATGCGCGCCCGCGAGTTCATCATGAAGGACGCCTACTCGTTCCACCTCGACGAGGAGTCGCTGCGCGAAGGCTATCGCGCCATGTACGACGCCTACACGCGCATCTTCACGCGCACCGGGCTCATCTTCCGCGCGGTGCGCGCCGATTCGGGCGCGATCGGCGGCGACGTCAGCCAGGAGTTCCACGTGCTCGCCGCCTCGGGCGAGGACGCGATCGTGTTCTCGGACGCCGACGACTACGCGGCCAACCTCGAAGCCGCCGCGGCGCTGCCGCCGGCCGAGCCACGCCCGGCGCCGCGCGAGGAGCTGCGCAAGGTGGCGACGCCGGGTGCCCGCACCATCGAGGACCTGGCGCGCTTCCTCAAGGTCGATCCCGCGCGCTGCGTGAAGACCCTGATCGTCGAGGGCGCCGGCGGCGGCGTGGTGGCGCTGGTGGTGCGCGGCGACCACGAGCTGAACGCCGTCAAGGCGCAGAAGCTGCCGGGCGTGGCGAGCCCGCTGCAGCTCGCGAGCGCCGAGCGGGTGCGCGCGGCTACCGGCACCGAGCCGGGCTACGTCGGCCTCGTCGGGCTCGAGTGCCCGATCTACGCCGACTACGCGGCGCTGGCGCTCGCGGATTTCGTGTGCGGCGCCAACGAGAAGGACCTGCACCTCACCGGCGTCAACTGGGACCGCGACGTGCGCGGCGCCACCGCGGCCGACCTGCGCAAGGTCGTGGAGGGCGATCCGAGCCCCTCCGGCCGCGGGCGTCTCAAGATCGCGCGCGGCATCGAGGTCGGCCACATCTTCCAGCTCGGCCGCAAGTACTCGGAGCCGATGAAGGCGCTGGTGCTGGATGAGGGCGGGCGCGAGACCGCGCTCTACATGGGCTGTTACGGCATTGGTGTGACGCGCATCGTGGCCGCGGCCATCGAGCAGAATCACGATGAGCGCGGCATCATCTGGCCGGACCCGATCGCGCCCTTCCAGGTGGTGCTGGTTCCGCTCAATCTGCACAAGTCCGACCGTGTCCGCGCCGCCACCGATCGCCTGTACGCCGAGCTCACCGACGCCGGCATCGAGGTACTGCTCGACGACCGCGACGCGCGCCCCGGCGTCAAGTTCGCCGACGCCGAGCTGCTCGGCATTCCGCATCGCCTGGTGGTGGCGGAGCGCGGCCTCGAGGCCGGCAAGCTCGAGTACCGGCACCGCCGCGACAGCGAGAGCACCGAGTTTCCCGCCGGCGAGGCGCTCGGCTTCCTGCGCGCGCGCCTGCAGCAACCGGGCTAAGGCGATGCGGCTGGCGGGGGCGGCTCTACTCGCGCTCGCGGCCGCGCTTGGCAGCGCTGGCGCGCGCGCCGATCAGCAGCTCGATCCGGCGCTGCGCGACGTGGTCGCACACGCCATCGCCCAGGCGCAGTGCTTCAGCGACCAGTATGACTCGGCCGTCTGGTACACCCTCATGGAGCCGCGGCTGCGCGCGATCGTCAAGGATCACTCCGAGCGGCTCGAGATCCTCCAGCAGGTTTATTGCGAGACGCACCGACCCGGTGAAGCGCGCCTGCCGCCGGGGCTGGTAATGGCGCTGATCGCGGTCGAGAGCCGTTTCGATCGCTGGGCGGTCTCCGCCGCCGGGGCGGTGGGCCTCATGCAGGTGATGCCCTTCTGGCCGGAGAAGCTCGGCATGCGCCGTTATGAGCTCACTCACGTCGCCCCTAACCTGCACATGGGCTGCGCGATCCTGCGCTATTACCTCGGCTTCGAGCACAACGACGTGCGCAAGGCGCTGGCGCGCTACAACGGCAGCCCGGGCAAGCGCGACTACCCCGACCGTGTGCTGACGGCCTGGAGGCGTTGGAGCGGCGCGGACGACTTAGGCTTCCCGGCCACCGCCACCACGCGCTGAGGTACGCGCCAGCGCACAGGCGCAGCCGGCAAAAAGCAACGCTTCGGCCAATCAACTAGTGCACGGCGCGCTTGCGCGCCGTGCGCGGCTCGAGCACGCCCGCCGTGCCCTCGCGGCGTGAGTCGGCCGCTCCCTGGTAACTGCCGTCGGGCAGACGCACGACGCCCTGCAGGCCCGAGTTCTCGGCGCGCCCGAGTTTCAGCAGCATGCCGCGCTCGCGCAGCCCCGCGAGCACTTCGGGCGTGAACTTGGCGAGCTCGCCGGTGAAGGTATCACCGCGGGCGATGAGATTCGGCAGCTCGATCGCCTGCTTGAGCGTCATCCTCCAGGCGAGCAGCCCCACCAGCGCCTTGGCGTTGTACTCGGTGATGGCGCCGCCGCCCGGCGAGCCGAGCGCCGCGACGAAATTGCCGTCGCGATCGAGCACGATGACCGGCGCCATCGAGGAGCGCGGCCGCTTGCCGCCGTGCACCGCGTTGGCGACCGGCTGCCCCTCGTCGCTCGGAGCGAAGGAAAAATCCGTGAGCTGGTTGTTGAGCACGAAGCCGCCGACCGTGCGCCCCGAGCCGAACACCGACTCGATCGTGGTGGTCATCGACACCACGTTGCCGTCGCCGTCCAGGACGACGAAATGACTGGTGCCCTGCGATTCGGTGGTGGCATCCCGCCCGCGCGGCAGCGCGATCTCGCCCGGCGGCGGCGCCGGTCCCGCATGCTCACCGATCAGCTGCGCGCGCAGCCTGATATAGGCCGGATCGAGCAGCCGCTCGACCGGCACGGCCACGTAATGCGGATCGGCCACGTAGCGGTCGCGGTCGGCGTAGACGAGACGGCTCGCCTGCGCGAACAGGAACCAGCTCTGCGGATCGTTCGGGCCGCGCGTGGCGATGTCGGTCTTCTCCAGCATGCTGAGGAGTTCCAGCAGCGAGACACCGCCGGCGGGCGGCGGCGGCGCGCACACGGAGTAGTGGCGGAACGGACGGCAGAGCGGCGGGTCCCACTCGGGCCGGTAAGAGGCGAGGTCCTGCAGCGTCATCGTGCCCGCCAGCGGCTCCGCGTGCGTCTCGTCGACGATCGCGCGCGCGATCGGCCCGGCATACAGACCGCGTGGACCGTCGTGCGCGATGCGCTCGAGAGTCTTGGCGTACTCCGGGTTGCGGAAGACGTCATCCGCCTCGAGCGGCTCGCCGTCGGGGCGCGCGAACAGCTGGCGGATCTCGTTGGTCGGCGGAAACGGCGATCCCTCGCCGAGGAACATCGCCAGGCGCGCCGGCACGCGAAAGCCCTGGCTCGCCGCGTGGATCGCCGGCTGGAACAGCTCCCGCCAGCGCATCGAGCCGAACTTCGAGTGCGCCGCGTACAGCATGGCGATCACGCCCGGCACGCCGGTCGAGCGACCGCTGCGCACCGCTTCGAGGAACGGCAGCGGCTTGCCGTGCTCGTCGAGGAACATGTTGGCGGGGGCGGCCGCCGGCGCCTTCTCGCGGCCGTCGAGCGCGCTCACCTCGCGGCTGCCCGCGTCGTAGTACATGAGGAAGGCGCCGCCGGCTACACCTGAGCTCTGCGGCTCGACCAGCCCCAGCATGGTCTGCACGGCCACCGCGGCGTCGATGGCGTTGCCGCCCCTGGCGAGGATCTCGAGCCCCGCCTGCACCGCGAGCGGATTGGCGGCCGCGACCCAGGCCTGTCCCTTCGGATGGCGGTGGAACAGCCCGAGCTTGGGTTGGGAAGCCGGCGTCGCAGGCGCCAGGGTGTCGGCGGCCGGCGCTGTCTCCGGCGCCTCGGGCTGCGCCACCGCAGGCGCTTCCGCGGGCGGCGGCGCCGGCGGCTGCGCGGGCGGAGGCTGAGCGTCCTGGGCCGCAGTGACGCCCGCCATCGCGCCGAGAGCGAGCAGAGCCAGCAACAGCAGACCGCGCTTGCGCATCACGCTCTCGTTTCAGGCGGTGTGGAAACCCAGCGGGAGCGGCGCGCTCACCGGGCTGTCAGTGGCCTCGACCGAGGTGACCTCGCAGGCGGACGAGCCGATCCACAGCCAGCTGACGAACTCCTCGACCACCTCGCTGTCGCCGCAGGCCAATACCTCCACCCGGCCATCGGGGAGATTGCGGGCATGGCCGCGGATGCCCAGCTCCCGGGCACGACGGGCGGCGGTGGCGCGGTAGTACACGCCCTGGACACGCCCGTCCACCACGCACTTCTTGCAGATCACGGCCAGCTTGCGTCCCCCAACGACAGAATTCGTAATACTACTTGAGCTAAGTGACAATCGCCTGCGGAGACTCCTTCCAACATGTCAGAGATCCTGGTGCTCTATTACTCCCGCGGCGGCGCGACCGCCGAGCTCGCCCGGCACGTCTGTCGCGGAATCGAGTCGGTCCCCGGGGCGAGCGCGCGGCTGCGCACCGTGCCGCCGGTCGCGGCGGCGAGCGAAGCCCCGCCCCGTGCGGTACCCCCGAGCGGGCCGCCCTACGCGACGCTCGAGGACCTCAAGGAGACGGCCGGGCTGGTGCTGGGAAGCCCGACGCGCTTCGGCAACATGGCGGCGCCCCTCAAGTATTTCCTCGACGGCACCTCGAGCCTCTGGCTGAGCGGTGCGCTCGCCGGCAAACCCGCGGGCGTATTCACCTCGACGCAGACGCTGCACGGCGGCCAGGAGACCACGCTGCTGTCGATGATGCTGCCGCTGTTGCATCACGGCATGTATCTCGTCGGCCTGCCCTACACCGAGCGCGCGCTCAATGAGACCTCGAGCGGCGGCACCCCCTACGGCGCCTCGCACGTCGGCCGCACCGAGCAGGTCCCGGTGCTCACGGCGGAAGAGCAGTCGCTCGCCCAGGCGCTCGGCCGCAGAGTCGCCCGGCTGGCCGTCAGACTCAATGCGGCGCCGGCTCGCGGCGCGCCAGCACGTCGCGAATGAAGGGCACGGTGAGGCGGCGTTGCGCGGCGAGCGCGGCCTCATCGAGCGTGTCGAGCAGCTCGTAGAGACGCCGCATGTCGCGCGGATAGCGCCGGCGCAGCCACTGCCAGGTCTCCTCGGGGAGCTCGAGGCCGCGCAGACGCGCGCGCAGCTCGAGCGCGGCGTGCTGCTCGGACTCATCGAGCGCACGCAGCGCCAGCACCGCACCGGCCGCGCAACGCGATCCGAGGTCCGGCAGCGCCCACGGCAGCAGCGCCGGCGGCGCGCCGGCCGCGACGATGAGCGCTCCTCCAGCCTCCTCGGTCTCGCGCAGCAGGCCGAACAGCCGACGCTCCCAGCTGAGCTCACCGGCTACCCGGTCGAGGTCGTCGAGGCACAGGCACTCGAGCTGCGAGAGCCCGTCGAGCACTCCCGCTCCCAGATGCGCGACCTGCTTGAGCGGTACGTAGCCGGCGCGCGAGCGCTCGCTCGCCGCCGCGCAGATCGCCTGCAGCAGGTGGGTCTTGCCCGCCCCGCCCGGCCCGGAGAGCCAGCTCACGCCGCGCACGCCGCCGGCGGCGATGGCGCGCGCGTGCGCGAGCGCCTCGGCGTTTTGCCCGGGGAGAAAGCTCCCGAACAGCGCGCGGTCCGGGAGCCGCACCCCGAGTGGCAACTGTTGCATGAGACTCAAGCCGGGCGGGCCGGCGTCCACACCCGGCGCGTGTAGCTGGCCACGTAATGCAGCCCCGAGATCACCGTGCTCGCGATGACCAGCGCCGCCGCGGCGTCCAGTATCTCGCGCGGCGGCAGGCCGGAGGCGGCGTTGAGCACCACCAGCATCACGTACAGGAGCTGCAGCGCCGTGTTGATCTTGCTGAGGATCGTCGGGCGGCCGCGCAGCGGACCGAACCACAGCCGGTAGACCAGCGCGCCGAGCCCGATCATGCAATCGCGCGCCACCACCGCCGCGGTCAGCCACCAGGGAGTGAGCCCGAGCCACGCCAGCTCCACGAACACCGTCATCAGCAGCAGCTTGTCGGCCAGCGGATCGAGAGCCTTGCCGAGCTCGGAGGTCCAGTTGAAACGCTTGGCGAGATAGCCGTCGAGCCCGTCGGAGACCGCCGCCGCCACGAACAGTGCCAGCGCGGTCGGCATCGCGCCGGCGGCGAGCGCGCGCGCGATCGGCCAGATCAGCGCGATGCGCACCAGGCAGATGAGGTTGGGAAGGTGGCGCAGCACTCAACCCTGCGGCTGATAGCGGTACACGAGCGGCACGCTGCCCGAGCCGCTGCGCACCAGGTGCGCCGAGCCCGAGAGCTCGTGCTCGAGGGCGGCGGAGCCGCCGCGCATGTCCACCTCGAAGGTGACGCTGCCGGCATCGACCCCGGCTACGTCCGCGCGGTGCACGCCCGGTATGCTCTGCAGCAGCCGCTCGACCGCGGCGTAGTCGGTGAGCCCGGCGACGCCCTCGATGCGCACGCGCGAGGCGGCCTCGGGCTGTCCGGCCGCCCCCGGCGGCGGCGCGAGCAGGTCAACCGTGTGATCGATGCCGCCGCTCAAGGGACCGGTCCAGCTCTCGCTCTGCGCACGCGTGTAGAGCGTCCACTGCAGCTGCCCGGCCGCGAGTCCCGCCGCATCGGCGCGGCCGACCAGCACCTCATCGGCGCCGTAGTGCTGCGCCGACTGCAGCAGCGCATCCGCGCCGAGCGTGTTGCCGCCAGCGTCGACCACCGTCAGCGGGATGACGCTGATCGGCAGTCCGCGCTCGGTGGCGGTGCGCTCGAGCTCGGCTCGCGCCGCGTCGGCATCGTTGCGCCCGGGCCGCGGGTAGAGCACGACCAGGGTGAAGGGGCGGTCGCGGTCCCAGACGCTGCGGCCGGCCGTGTCGATGGCGCGCGCCACGGCCGCCGCGTCGAACACCACCTGCGGCTCGCCGCGCGGGCCCGAGGCATAGCTCTGC
>DASPSF010000151.1:0-2654 GCA_035624075.1 Steroidobacteraceae bacterium
TCACCGAGCCCGCCGAGCTCAAGCACCACACCACCCTCGATTACGCGGGCGAGTTCGACCGGCGACCCTGGGAGCTCCTAGGCCCGGGCGGGGAGCGCGTGGCCGTCGAGCACAAGCCGCGGATCGTCTGTCATGACTTCGTGGTGCTGCACCAGGGGGTGCTCGCGGGATTGGGCGTGGCGCGGCTCCCGGAGAGTGTCGGGCGCGCGGACCTGAAGAGCGGCGCGCTGGTGCGCGTGCTGCCCGCCTGGCGCAGTCCCCAGGGCATCGTGCACGTCGTCTTCCCGACTCGGCGCGGGATGCTGCCCGCGGTGCGGGCGTTCATCGATTTTCTCGCCGAGCGGCTGCCGGCGACGCTCTAAGTCAAAGAAAGCGGAGGTAAGTCGGGCGCAAGACCTGCGCGTTCTGGAGGGTGCAGGGTGCGTGCGCACCGGTCCCGGCGGGGTGCGAGGCGAACGGCGCCGCGATGCGCTCGACTCAAGTCATTACACTAGGGGTGTCCTGAGGGATGTCCGGAGGGAACTTGCAAGCGATGAGAATCCCCCGTGCAACCGCAGCCGCGAGACTCGCCGCCCTGGCAGTCCTCGCCGGCGCCCTGACCGCGCTCGCGCTCGCCGTGCCCGGCAGCGCGCGCGCCGATGAGGGTGATCCGCCTTCGCGCGTCGCCCGGCTGAGCTATGTCGAAGGCGCGGTGTCTTTCCAGCCTGCAGGGATCGAGGAGTGGACGGCTGCCGAGCGCAACCGGCCGCTCACCACCGGCGATCGGCTCTGGACCGATCAGGAGTCCGTGGCCGAGCTCGACCTGGGCGATGCGGTGTTGCGCTTAGGCGGCATGACGGGCTTCGCCTTCCTCAATCTCGACGATCGCTTCGCGCAGATCCAGCTGAGCGCCGGCATTCTCATCGTCAAGGTGTGGGACACCTCCAGCGGCCAGAGCTACGAGATCGACACGCCGCAGCTCGCCGTGCAGCTCAGCCAGCCGGGCGCCTATCGCGTCGAGGTCGATGAGCCCGGCAACACGACGCTGGTGAAGGTCTCGGAGGGCGAGGCGATTGCACTCGGTTCGGACGGGCCGATGCCGATCGACGCCCAGCGGGTGATGGTATTCACGGGCTCGGCCTCCGGCACTTCGCTCTCCTACAGCGCAGCCTCGCTCGGCCCGCCCGATGATCTCGATACATGGTCCGCGACGCGCGATCGCCAGGAGGAGGAGTCGCCGTCGCGCCAGTACGTCGCCGACGACACGCCGGGGACCGATGAGCTCGACGACAACGGGCGCTGGCAGAGCACGCCCGAGTACGGCTACGTGTGGACTCCGGCGGTGGTGGTGGCGGCCTGGGTGCCGTACCGCTTCGGTCACTGGGTGTGGATTCCGCCCTGGGGCTGGACCTGGGTGGACGATGCGCCCTGGGGCTACGCGACGTTCCATTACGGGCGCTGGGTGTGGCTTCGCGGCTCGTGGTGCTGGGTGCCGGGGCCGCGGCCCCTGCGCCCGGTGTATGCGCCGGCCCTCGTCGCATGGGCCCACGGACCGGGCTTTGCGGGTGCGGGCGCCGCGGCTCCCAATGTCGGCTGGTTCCCGCTCGGTCCGCATGAGGTCTATGCGCCCGCCGGCCGCGTGAGCGATGCGTACCTGCGTAACGTCAACACCGCCAACACGACGATCACGAGCACGAGCTACATCACCGACGTCTACCAGAATCGCATCCCCAACATCCGCTACCTCAACAGCAGCGCTGCCGCGATCAGCTCCGTCCCGCAAAACGTCTTCAGCTCCGGGCAGCGCATCACGGGACACACGCTGCCGGTGACCGTCGGCACGCTCGCTGGCATGAGCGTGGCCGCCGCGGCGCCCGCCGTTGTGCCGCAACGCTCGAGCGTGCTCGGGGGAGGGGCAGGCCCCAAGGTGACGCGCCCGCCGCCATCACTCGCGAACCGCGCGGTGATCGCACATGCGCCGCCGCCGCGCGCTCCGGCTTCTTTCGAGACGCAGCTCGCGGCCATCCAGGCGAACGGCGGGCGGCCTCTGGCGGCCACGGAGCTGGCGAGACTCAAGCCCGGAACACCCACGGCCCGGGTGCGCGTGCTCGCGACTCCCAGGGGGCCGCGCTCTCAGCAGGCGCAATCGGCGCAGGCACCCACGCAACCGAGCCTCGGCGACCGCGCGCGCGCGCTCGAGAGTCCTTCACTCCCGCCGGCCATGGTGACTCGTACGTTCGTGACCGCGCCGTCCGAAAACGCTGCATTGCCGGCCGCTCCGGCGCGTCCCGACCGGCCGCCGTCGGCGGCGCGGGGCACGTTCTCATCTTACGAGGCGCCGCACGTCGAGGATCACCCCGCGGCAGCGCCCGTCCGTCGGCCGGAGACTACGGCGACCCGAGCCGAGACCGCATCGGCGCCCGTGGCGCACTCGACGCGCCCCGCATCGAGCCCGCCGCCACCGAGCCACCCGCAGCAGCAGCCCGCGTCGCAGTCGAAGCAGAGCGCGCACCCGCGCAGCGAGTCGCGGGACGAGAGCCCGAAGGAGGAACGGTCGAGGGATAGGGTGGATAGGTAGGAGCGTCGCGCCTTCTGTCAGGCCGCAACCTCGACGTACTCGACGCGGCTCGAAGGCGGCGGGATGGGAGTGCCGTCCTTGCGCATCCCTTCGAGAT
>DASPSF010000009.1:0-8578 GCA_035624075.1 Steroidobacteraceae bacterium
CCCGCCGCACCCGCAGGCGAGGTCGCGCCGTCCGCGCCTCAGGTTTACGGCGATGGCCGCGGCGTAGATGAGCAGCAGCGCCGCTCCGCCGAGCCCCGCGCCAAGGCGGGTGGCGCTCGCCGAGAGTCCCGCCGCGACCAGGAGCTCCGCGAGCGGCACCAGCGGCGCGAGGCGCACCGCGCCCGCCGGCAGCACGCGGTAGGCGCGCAGCACCTCGGTGAAAGCCGGAAGGTCACGGAGTTTGTGGAGCGAGGCGCTCGCAAACAGCAGCGCCAGGCACGCGAGCAGCAACACGCCAACAGCCGGATCGAGCATGGCCCATGATAAACCGTCGACCGCTAGCACGGCGGGCCGGCCGGAGGCCGCAGGTCCTCCTCCCAGAACTCCTGCGCGCGGCGCGCGGCCGCGGCGCCGCGCGCCTCCTCGAGCCTGCGCAAATCGACCCGCCGGATCTTTCCAGAGATGGTCTTCGGCAACGCCGCGAACTCCAGGCGCCGGATGCGCTTGTAGGGCGAGACGCGCGCGCGGACGTGCTCGAAGATCGAGCGCGCGGTCTCGGCGTCGGGCCTCGCTCCCGCGGTGAGCGTGATGAATGCCTTCGGCACCGAGAGACGCAGCGCGTCGGGGCTCGGCACCACGGCGGCTTCCGCGACCGCCTGGTGCTCGATGAGGACACTCTCGAGCTCGAAGGGGCTGATGCGGTAGTCAGACGACTTGAAGACATCGTCCATCCGGCCGACGTACGTGAGGTAGCCTTCGCCATCGCGCGAGGCGACGTCGCCGGTGTGGTAGTAGCCGTCACCCATGGCGCTCGCCGTGCGCTCCGGATCATCGAGGTAGGCCTGCATGAGCCCGATGGGGCGCTGCTTCAGGTCGATGCAGATCTCGCCCTCCTCCGCGAGCCGCCCTTGCGTGTCCAGCAGCACCACCGGGTAACCCGGCAGCGGCCGTCCCATGGAGCCAGCCTTCACCGGCTGTCCCGGAGGGTTGCCGACCTGCGCCGTCGTCTCGGTCTGGCCGAACCCGTCGCGGATCGTGACGCCCCAGGCGTCACGCACCCGCTCGATGACTTCGGGATTGAGGGGCTCTCCGGCGCTCACCACCTCGCGCAGCTGCACCGGGTGCGCGCGCAGGTCGTGCTGGATCAGCATCCGCCACACCGTGGGCGGCGCGCAGAAGGTCGTCACGCGGCAGCGTACCAGCTGCCTGAGGAGCGCGGCGGCGTCGAAGCGCTCGTAGTGATAGGCGAGCACCGTCGCCTGCGCGTTCCAGGGAGCGAACAGGCTCGACCAGGCGTGCTTCGCCCAGCCGGGCGAGCTCAGGTTCAGGTGCACGTCGCCGGGACGCAGCCCCAGCCAGTACATCGTCGAGAGATGCCCGACGGGATAGCTCACCTGGCTGTGCGCGACGAGCTTCGGGCGCGCGGTCGTGCCGGAAGTGAAATAAAGCAGCATCAAGTCGTCGGCGCGGGTCGCCGCGGTGGCGAAGCTCGCGTTCGCCTCGTGCGAGCGCTGGTAGGGAATCCAGCCGGCCGCCATCTCGCCCACGGCGATCCGCACCGGCCCGCCCGTGAGCGTGCCGAACCGGCCCGCGAGGGCCGACTGCGTCACGATCGCCTTCACCCGGCCCCGCTCGAGGCGGTCCCTCAGGTCTTCGCGCTCGAGCAGCGTGGTCGCCGGGATGATGACGGCGCCGAGGCGGATGGCCGCCAACATGGTTTCCCACAGCGCCGTGCAGTTCGGCAGCATGATGAGGATGCGATCGCCAGGCCCGACGCCCGCGCCGTGGAGAAACGCGGCCACCTGCAGGGAGCGGCGCGCCAGGCGCGCGAAGCTCAGCGTCTCATCGCTCCCCGCGTCGTCCACTACCCGCAGCGCCGCGGCCTGGTTGCCGGAGGCAATCACGTCGAAGTAGTCGCGCGCCCAGTTGAACTCGGTGAGTGCTGGCCAGCGGAATACGCGCAACGCCTCGGCCAGGTCGTCCCGGCAGCGCAGCAGCTGGTCCCGGGCCTCGAGAAATGTTTGGCTTGCGCCCATGCTCCGCCCCCGACCGGCCGCGACACCCCGTCAGCTGCCGCACCGGCAGCTTAGCATCGGCTCGGGTTAACATGCCGCGATGAACACCGCCCGCCTCGAAGCGTTCACCGACGGGGTGGTCGCGATCATCATCACCATCATGGTGCTCGAGATGCATGTACCCCAGGGAAGCGATCTTGCCTCGCTCAGGGCGGACGTGCCGGTACTGCTCGCCTACGTGCTGAGCTACGTGAACGTCGGGATCTTCTGGAACAACCATCACCACATGCTGCACGCCACCGAGCGGGTCAACGGCAAGATCCTCTGGGCCAACCTGGTGCTGCTCTTCTGGCTGTCGCTGGTACCGTTCGTGATCCGCTGGATCGACGAGGCGGGCTTCGTGGCGGCCCCGACCGCGGCCTACGGCGTGGTGCTGGCCTGCGCTGCGCTGAGCTATACCAACCTCCAGGCGCAGATCATCGCGTTCAACGGCCCGCAGTCGCGGCTCGCCCAGGCAACCGGCGATGACTTCAAGGGCAAGCTCTCGATCGCGCTGTACCTCGCGGCCATCATTCTCGCGTTCGTGCGTCCCTGGGCCGCGATCCTCCTCTACGTGGCGGTAGCGCTGATCTGGCTGGTGCCCGACACGCGTATCGAGTCGCTGGTCAGGAAGTGAGAACGGCCGCATGAGCAACACCCGCGCCGTGACCGCCGTGAACGGCGCCAGCCCGTACGTCGTCACCCTCGAGGATCATCTCGGACACCATTGGCTGGCGGACGAGCCGCTCGAGGCGGGCGGCGGCAACAGGGGCCCCTCACCCACCCGGCTGCTGCTCTCGAGCCTCGGCGCCTGCACGGCGATCACCGTGCGCATGTATGCCACGCGAAACAACTGGCCGCTGACGGGTGTCGAAGTTGAGATCGAGCTCAATCCCGACGGCCCGGCCGCCTCGGGCGCCAACGACATCCGGCGCACGATCACCCTGCAGGGGGAGTTGAGCCCCGAGCAGCGCAAGCGGCTGCTCGATGTGGCCAACAAATGCCCGCTCCACAAGTTGTTGACCGGGGAGATCCGGCTCCAGACGACGCTGACGCCCCCATGAGCGATCGACCGCCTCCGCCCGAACGCCTCGAGGCGCGTACCGCCGAGATCGGTGGCGGGCTCACGATCCGCCGCGCGCTGCCGAACCGGCAGCGCCGCACGGTAGGCGCATGGTGTTTCCTCGATCACGCGGGGCCGATGGAGTTTCCCGCGGGTGGCGGCATGCACGTCGGGCCTCACCCGCACATCGGGCTACAGACCTTCACGTGGATGATCGAGGGAGAGGTGGTCCACCGCGACAGTCTCGGCAATGAGCAGCTGATCACGCCGGGCCAGGTCAACCTGATGACCGCGGGAGCCGGTATCGCGCATGCCGAGGATTCGGCGCCCGGTCGGCCTGGAAAGCTGCACGCTGCGCAGCTCTGGATCGCCCTGCCCGAGGGCGAGCGGCGCCGCCCGCCCGCCTTCCGCAACTACGCGCAGCTGCCGCTCGTCGAGTCGGGAGGCTTCAGCGTACGTGTGCTCGCGGGCAGCGCGTTCGGACAGACCTCTCCGGCCGAGGTTCACTCGCCGCTCGTCGGCCTCGATGTGAGCGCCAAAGGGGCTGCGGCGCTCGCTGTGCCACTCACGGCTGCGTTCGAGCATGCGGCGCTCGCCTTGAGCGGCACGGCGAGCCTAGCCGGTGAGGCGCTCGCGCCCGGCACACTGCTTTACTTCGGCCCCGGGCGCGAGCAGCTCGCCCTGCGTACCGAAGGCGCCGCGCGCATGCTCCTCATCGGCGGGACGCCGTTCGGCGAGGAGATCCTCGTCTGGTGGAACTTCGTCGCGCGCACACGCGAGGAAATCGCGCAAGCCACCCGCGACTGGAATGCGGGGCGCTTTGGCGCCGTGCGCGGCAGTCCGGCGCCGGCCCTGGTCGCTCCGGACGTCGCGGGCCTCAACCTCCGGCCCGCTCCACTCCGGGAGGCTTAAGAGATCTCGATGAGGTAAAAAGCGGCCAGGCCGGAAGGCGCGGTGACGGTACAGCGCAGGGCGCGCCCGATCCTCAGGGCATCGAGTGCCATGAGTTCGAGCTGCGAGCCCTGGCAAACCGCCAGCACGTCCGTGAGGGCAACGAGCAGTGTCGTGCCCGCCCGCGGCTCGAGCACGGACTGCGGCGCGCGGCAGCGCGTGAGGCGCGCGGCGCAGCGCACGCGGCGCGTCATGACGTTGAGGTCCGTGACCGGAGCGCCGAGCGGCTCGGCAGCCACCGGAATGTCACCTGGGAAAGCGATCTCATCACTCTCGGGCGTGAGAGTGATTGCGGGCCGCCCTTCGATGGCGAGGGATAGCCGGCCGGCGAGGACTGCCATGCAGCGGTCGACGCCTTCGAACAGCGAGAACGGCCCCGGCTTGCGGATCTCGGCGATGCTGACCCGCCAGTCGAAATCCGTTAGATCACTTCCCACCGGGCTGACGGCCACTTCGCGAGTGAAGCCGCCGCCGTTCTTCCAGGGCACCGGCGTGCGCTCAGCGGCGCGCAGCACCTCGAGCGAACCCGCCGCAGCGCTCACCGGAGCTGCTAGCTCCCCGCCAGCCGCTGCTTCAGATACACGAAGCTGAGCGCCCACATCTCGGCCGCCTGGCGGTGGTCGGCGGCGGCCGCGTGCCCGCCGTCGGTGTTCTCGTAGAAGAGCACGGTGTGGCCCTGTTCCTCCATGCGGGCCGCCATCTTGCGCGCGTGCACCGGGGTCACGCGATCGTCGCTGGTCGCGGTGACGAAGAACACCGGCGGGTAGCGTCTGGTCTGCTTCACGTTCTGATAAGGCGAGTACTTCATGATCCAGGCGCGGTCGGCGGGCTTATCGGGATCACCATACTCGGCCTCCCACGAGGCGCCCGCGCCTATGTGCGTGTAGCGGATCATGTCGATGAGCGGTACCTGGCACACGACCGCCCCGAACAGCTCCGGACGCTCCACCATGTTGGCGCTGACCAGCAGTCCGCCATTCGAGCCGCCCATGATGCCGAGCTGCTTCGCCGTCGTGATGCCGCGCTTTACCAGATCCATGGCGACGGCCTGGAAGTCGTCGTAGGCCTTCTGGCGGTTTTCGAGCAGCGCCGCCTGATGCCATGCCGGGCCGTACTCGCCGCCGCCACGAATGTTGGCGACCACGAACACCCCGCCGCGTGTGAGCCACAGCATGCCGAAGTTCGCCGAGTAGCTCGGCGTCAGCGAGATCTCGAAGCCTCCGTAGCCGTAGAGCACGGTGGGCGCGGGCCCCTTGAGGCTGAGCGAGCGGGTGACGAAGTATGGAACCCTGGTGCCGTCCTTCGAGGTGGCGAAGAACTGCTCGGTCGCGAGGCCCGTCGCATCGAAGCGCGCCGGGAGCGATTTGATCGGCACCGGCGCCGCCTCCCCCGAAGTCGCGTACAAAGTCGTCGGCGAGGTGTAGCTCTCGAAGCGGAACTGAGCTTCCGGTCCCCAGTCGTTCGCCGACACGATGTGCGTCGAGCCTCCAGCGGGCAGCGCCAGCGTGGTCTCGCTCCAGCCTTGATTCGCCCCGCGACGAAATGCGTGGACGCTGCCGGTCACGTCGTGGTTGATCGAGACATACACCGCGTCTCGCCCGGCCACCACCTCCTCGATCGCGCTGTGGTCGTCGGGAGTGTAGAGATTCACGCTGCCGATCTGCTCCGCCTTCTCACCGACTCCGACGTGGCAGGCAATCAGCGACCCCTTTTTACTCGGCATCGCGCCCGCGGGACCCCAGTCCTCACGCAGAGTGAACAGAAGGTTGTCGCCCTGGGCACCCTTCAGGTCCGCGCCCAGGGGCAGACGCAGCTTGTGGGTCGTGCCATCGGGCGAGAGCCAGTAGTATTCGGAGGTAAAGAAGGTGACGGCACGCTGGATCACCGCGATGGTGCCGGCGGGATTGTGGAATACCATGCCCGCCGAGGCGACGTCACTCTCCTTGCCCTCGTACACCGTGCGCGCGCCCGTCATCGGCTCGCCGCGCTTCCAGAGTTTCACTATCCGCGGGTACCCCGATGAGGTCATCGAGCCAGGACCGAAGTCGGTTCCGAACAGCACCGTGTCCTCATCGAGCCAGGTGATCTGGGACTTGGCTTCCGCGAGATAGAAACCATCCTTCACGAAGGTCCTGCTGGCGAGGTCGAACTCGCGCACCACGGCCGCGTCGCCGCCACCACGCGAGAGCGTGAGCAGGCACCGCCTGAGCGAGGGCGTGCAATCGGCACCCTTCCAGACCCAGTTCTCGTGCTCATCGAGCGCGAGCTGGTCGACATCGAGCAGCAGGTCCCACGCGGGCGCCGCGTCCGCGTAGTCGGCGATGCCGGTGCGCCGCCAGATGCCCTTGGGGTGCCGCGCGTCCTGCCAGAAATTGAAGACGTACTGATGGTCGAGCTCGCCGTAGGGGATGCGGTCGGTGGCGTCCAGCACCTTGAGGATGGCGTCGTAGTCTTTCTGGTAATCGGGATCCGCCTGCAGCGCGGCGGTCGACCTGGCGTTCTGCGCCTTGACCCACTCCAGCGCCTTTGCGCCGTGCACGTCCTCGAGCCACAGGTAGGGATCGGCTGCGCCAGGGGGCGGCTGCGGGTTCTGGTCCACTTTCGCTCCTGCGAGTACGCCGGCGCCGAGGAAAGCGGCCAGCGCCGTCAAGGCCAGGCGTCGGCGCCCGCTCAAGAATGTCCCGCCCGGGCGTAGGCCGCGGGACGGCGCGCGTAAATTCCGAAGCCGCAGATGACCGCGTAGCAGACTGCCGGCACGATCATGGCGGCCTTGAGGCCCACGAGGTCGGCGGCATGGCCGGTGATGTAGGGCACCACCGCTCCGCCCACGATGGCGACACAGATGATGCCCGAGGCCTCGGCGGCCCGCGCCCCGAGTCCTTCGCAGGCGAGCGTGAAGATCGTCGGGAACATGATGGAGTTGAAGAGTCCGATCGCCAGCAGCGACCACCCGGACACCGCTCCGGTGGTGTTCGCTGAAATGAGCAGCAACGTCATCACGCCGGCGGCGACACAGGCCAGCACCTTGCCCGGCGAGAAGATCCGCAGCAGGTAGGAGCCGATGAACCGCCCAACCATCGCGCCGCCCCAGTAATAGGGCACGTGCTTACCGGCTTCCTCGGCGCTGAACCCGAAGACGCTCGACTGCATCAGGTAATTCACGATCAGGGATCCGATCGCCACCTCGCCTCCTACATAAACAAAGATGCATAAGGTCCCGTAACTAAAGCGCGGCAGCTTCAGCAAACTCAGGTAGTGCGAGAGCGTTGGCATCTCGCTCGGGCTCTCGACGAGTTTGTTCCGAGCGAGCCACACCAAAGCGGCAATCACGGTCAACGCGGTCGCGAGCCCCAGGTAGGTCCGCACGATCACCTGCGTCTCCTGGGTGCGGAACAGCGCGAGCGCGGCACCGGAGAGCTTCGACGGATCGATCTGGGAAAGGGAGCCGAGGATCAGGATCGAACCCACGTAAGGAAAGATCGTGGTGCCGAGGGAATTGAACGCTTGCGCGAAAGTCAGACGGCTGTGCGCGGTCTGCGGCCGCCCGAGCATCGAGATCAGGGGATTGGCGACCACCTGCACGATGGTGATGCCGGAGCCGAGCACGAAAATGGCGCCGAGAAACCAGCCGAAGACGCCGGACGATGAGGCCGGTATGAACAACAGACACCCGGCGGTCATGGTCATGAGCCCGAGCGCCGCGGTGCGCATGTAGCCGATACGCGCCACGATCGCGGCGCCCGGAATCGAAATGACGAAGTAGGCGATGAAGAACGCAAACTGCACCAGCATCACCTGGGCGTAATTGAGCGTGAACAGCGCCTTCAGCTTCGGAATGATCACGTCGTTGAGACTCGTGATGCCGCCGAACATGAAAAAGAGCGCGAACACGAACAGACGCAAAGTCCGTACCGAGGACTCGGGCGTATCCGCGCCGCTACCGGCGCTCTGCCGCATCACTGTGTTAACCACGTGCTCTCCTCTGGTTCTGTCCACATTGTGCCGCGCGGGCCTCGGCGGGGAACAGCGTCATCAGGCGCCGCGTGACACCGTTGGTCCAGCCGAAGCCATCCTGCAACGGATACTCGCCGCCGCCGCCGCTGCGCTCGCTCACGACGTCGTACTTCTCCACCAGTTTATGGCCTTCGGCATAGACTCGCCGTACGTTATGCAGCCAGCGGCAGGCAATGGAGCCGGCTAAGCGGCGCTCACCGTAACGATCGAGGCCCGAGACACCGATCCACTGCAGCGGCGCCCAGCCGTTGGGTGCGTCCCACTGCTCACCGGTTGCGAGCGGAGTCGTGACGATTCCGCCGGACTCGAGCAGCGCAGCTTCCACCGCCGCGCCCACGCCGGCCGCCTGGCGCCGCGAGGCGCAGCCAGCGAAGAGCGGATAGAGAGTGGCGGCCGAGAGCCGCATCAGACTCACCTGCTGCGTCCACAGGTAATCGAAGTAGGCGCCCGCGCCGCCATTCCACAGGTAGCGATCAATGGCCGCGCGCCGCTCGCT
>DASPSF010000012.1:0-21460 GCA_035624075.1 Steroidobacteraceae bacterium
TGGTGCTGGCGGGCGCCGCCGGCTACTTCCAGCTGACGCGCTCGCGCCACGAGCGCGCCGCCCGCGACGCGCAGGAGCAGACGCGCGACATCCTGCGCACCGTGCGCGAGGGCTTCTTCCTGCTCGACGCCGACTACCGCATCGGCTCGGTGTGGTCGGAGGCGCTGACGCGCATGTTCGGGCGCGACGACTTCGCGGGGCTGTCCTTCGAGGAGCTGCTCAAGGACCTGGTGCCGGCGGCGACGCTCGCCACCGCCACCAAGTACATCAAGCTCCTGTGGGGCGAGCGCGCCCACGAGAACCTGATGAAGAGCATCAACCCGCTGGGCCAGCTCGAAGTCAACATGGACAACGGCCACGGCGGCCGCGAGACCCGCTATCTGCAGTTCGACTTCCACCGCGTCATGGGGCCGGCCGGCATCAAGCACGTGCTGTGCTCGGTCGGCGACATCACCTCCAGCGTGCTGCTGGCGCGCGAGCTGCAGGAGTCGCAGGACAACGCCAACGCCCAGGTCGACATGATGCTGGCGATGATGCACGTCGATCCGCTGCAGCTGGTGTCGTTCCTCGACGGCGCCGAGACGGGGCTGAAGCTGGTCAACACCATCCTCAAGGAGCCGGCGCGCACCGACGCCGAGTTCCGCAAGAAGCTCTCCGGCCTGTTCCGCGAGCTGCACTCGATCAAGGGCGAGGCCTCGGCGCTCAACCTCTCCAGCATCGCCGCCCGGGTGCATGCGCTCGAGGACCTGGTCAGCGAGCTGAAGAAGAAGGCCGAGCTCTCCGGCAACGACTTCCTGCCGATGGTGCTGAAGCTCGACGAGCTGCTCGCACACCTGCGCTCGGTGCGCGAGATGGCCGGACGCCTCACGGCACTCAAGGAGAGCGCCGCCGCCTCCGCCACCACGGCCTTCACCGCGCCCGCCGCCACGACGCGGCCGGCCCCGGCACCCGCGCCCGCGCCGGCCCAGCAGAGTGCCGCGCGCGGCGCACCCCAATACGCACGGCGGGCCGAGGACCTGGCGCCGACGCTGCATTCGCTCGCCGAGCGCCTGGCGCAGGACCAGGGTAAGCGCTTCCGCCTGAAGCTCGCCGGGCTCACCGACGTGCCGGCCCCGTACGTCGCCACCGTCAAGGACTGCCTGATCCAGATGCTGCGCAACGCCGCGGTGCATGGGATCGAGGCGCCCGAGGTGCGGCGCGCGCTCACCAAGCAGGATGTCGGCGTCGTGACCGTCACCTTCCAGCGCTCGGCCGACAGCTTCGACCTGGTGTTCGAGGACGACGGCGCCGGAATCGCACCCGACACCCTCAAGGCCGCCGCCGTGCGCCAGCAGCTGATCAGCGAGGACGAGGCCGCCGCGATGGACACGCGCACGGCGATGGCGCTCATCTTCCGCCCCGGCTTCTCCACGCAGGACGAGGTGTCGATGGATGCGGGCCGCGGCGTCGGCATGGACGTGGTGGCGCGCAGCGTCTACGCCCTCGGCGGCAAGATCGGCGTCAGCACCCATCCGGGCAAGTACACGCGCTTCAAGATCTCGCTGCCGGCCAGCCAGGCGACGGCGGTCGCCTGAGGCAGCAGCGATGAACGGCAAGCGGCCCATGAAACTGATGATCGTCGACGACTCGAACATCATGCGCCGGCGCATCGAGCGCTCGCAGCAGTTCGAGCAGCTACAGCTGGTCGGCACCGCCGGCAACGGCCTCGAGGCGATCGAGCTGTTCAAGCGCACCGATCCGGACGTCGTCACCATGGATCTCACCATGCCGCGCATGGACGGGATCGAGTGCATCAGTCACCTGGTGGCCCTGAAGCCCGAGGTGCGGATCCTGGTGGTCTCGGCGCTCGCCGACAAGGCGACCGCGGTCGAGGCGATGGAAAAAGGAGCGAATGGCTTCCTCAACAAGCCGTTTACCGACCGGCAGTTGAACGAGGCGATCGCGGAGCTGATGCGCTGATGCTGCACGAACAGGAGCTCAAGACCTTCGTCGAGGGCACGACGAGCTTCTTCGAGGTGGCGGCCCAGCAGCCGGCCTCGATCGGCTCCCCATACCTGCTCGAAGGCACGCCGACGGTGCACGAGTACAGCGGCGTCATCAACATCTCCGGCAAGCGCGAAGGGGTGGTGATCTTCACCGCGCCCAAGGCCATGCTGACGGTGCTGCTGATGAAGATGCAGGAGAACGATTTCAGCCACGAGACCATGCGCGATCTGGTGGGCGAGGTCGCCAACACCATCTCCGGCAACGCGCGCCGCGACTTCGGCCGCGAGTTCGTGATCTCGGTGCCGGCCGTGCTGTCGGGCGAGAAGCCCGAGCTGCCGCGCAAGCCCGGCGTGCGCTCGTTCATCATCCCGATCAACTGGCGCAGTCATTCGGCCAAGCTGGTCGTCTCCCTCACCTAGCTCGCCGGCTCCTCGTCGGCGCGCAGCCGGTAGCCGACGCCCGTTTCCGTGATCAGATAGCGCGGCTGGCGCGGGTCGGGCTCGAGCTTGGCGCGCAGGTTCTTGATGCACACCCGCAGCGACCGTGAGTCATCCTCGCGCCCCGGCCCCCACACCTCGCGGATCAGCTGACGCTGCATCACGATCGAGCCGAGCTGCTGCGCGAGGCAGCCGAGCACCCGGTACTCGAGCGGGGTGAGGTGAACCTCACCGTCCGCGCCATGGGCCTCGCGCCGCGCCAGGTCGACGTGCAGGCTGCCGAACCTGAGCACCGCCGAGGGCGCGGCGTGCGTCACGCGCCGCAACGCTGCGCGCAGCCGCGCCAGCAGCTCCGGGGCACTGAAGGGCTTCACGATGTAGTCGTCCGCGCCGGCATCGAGCGCCGCCACCTTCTGCTCTTCCATGGTGCGTGCCGACAGCACCACGATTGGTACCGGCGACCAGGCGCGCACGCGGCGAATCACCTTGAGCCCATCGCCGTCCGGGAGCCCGAGATCGACCAGCAGCAGGTCCGGCTTGTGGCTGCGCGCCTCGATCTCGGCGCGCAGCGCGGTGTCGGCCTCGATGCAGCGGTAGCCTTCGGCGTTCAGCAGCACGCGCAGCACCGCGCGGATGCCCGGCTCATCCTCGATCACCAGCACCTGGTGCATCGCCTCGGTCACGGCGGCGTCTCGCGCGCGCCCGCGAGCGCGGTGGGAGCTTCGGTGGCCGGGGCCTGCTCGGTCGCCGGCAGCGTGAACACGAAGCGCGCGCCGCCGCCTTCGCGGCGCTGCGCCTCAATCTCGCCGCCGTGGGCGCGCACGATCGCCTGGACGATCGCGAGTCCCAGTCCTACGCCGACCACGGTGCCCTCCTCGCTCCCGCGCTGGAACTTGTCGAACAGGCGCGCCGGGTCCCCGGCGGGGAGCCCCGGCCCGTCGTCCTCGACCGACACCTGCACGAACTCCCCGACCGGCACCGCCGACACCGACACGCGTGTGCCAGGCGGGGTGTACTTGGCGACGTTGTCGAACAGGTTGGCGAACAGCTGCACGATGAGCGTGGCGTCGACCCACACCGGCGGCAGATCCGGCGGCAGCCGAGTCTCCACCTGATGCGCGGCGAGGCGCTCCTGGTAACGGGCGAGCGCGCTGCCGACCAGGTCGTCGAGCGTCTGCCAGTCGCGCCGCAGCACCACCTGCCCCGACTCGAGGCGTACCAGGTCGAGTACGTTGGAGACCAGCTCCGACATCTCCCGCGCCGTGGTCTCGATGGAGCGCGCCAGCTGCACACGCGTCGCCTCATCGAGCGTCGCGCCGTGCTGCGCGAGCGCGCTGCCGGCGCCGGCCATCACCGCGAGCGGCGTGCGCAGATCGTGCGAGATCGAGGACAGCAGTGTATTACGCAGCGCCTCGCGCTCGGCGGCCAGGCTCGACTGCACGGCGATCTCGCCGAGATGCGCCCGCTCGATGGCGAGCGCGACCTGGCTGGCGAAGGTCTCCAGCAGGTGGCTCTGCTCGGGCAACAGCACGCGGCGCGGGTTGTCCGGCATCACCGCCAGCACCCCCACGGTGCGCTGCTCGTCGCCGAGCGGCACGTACAGCCCGCGCGCCGCCGGCAGCGTATCGGAGCCGAGGCCGGCGCGCCGGCCGTTATCCGCGACCCACTGCGCCACCGCGAGATCCGCACCGCGGAACGAGGCCTCGAGCGGTGCCTCCGCGGGATAGTGCAGCTTGCCGTCCGCATCCGGCAGCAGCACCGTCGCACGGCTCTGAAAGACCTCCGCCACGTGCCGCACCGCCACCCGTGCCATGTTGGTGATGCCGCGGGTGACGGACAGCTCGCGGCTCATGGCGTAAAGCAGCGCGGTGCGCCGCTCGCGCGCGCCCGCCACGCGCGTCTGCTGGCGCACGCTCGCGGTGAGGGTCGCGATCACGAGCGCAATGGTAACCATGGCGCCGAAGGTCACGAGATACTGCACGTCCGAGACCGCGAACGAGTAACGCGGCGGGACGAAGAAGAAGTCGAACGCGGCGACGTTGAGCACCGCGGTAAGCGCCGAGGGCCCGCGCCCGAGCCGCAGGCCCGCCACCGTCACACCGAGCAGGTAGATCATGACGAGGTTCGACAGCTCGAAATGCGGATACATCAGCGCCGCGAGCCCGGTGCACAACGCGCTCACAGCCACCGCCCAGGCATAGCGGTCCCAGCGCACCGCGGACGCCGACGGCAACTCGCCCGCAGCCGGGCGCACCGGCGCCGCCTGAGTCGCACGCCCGGCGGAGGCGATCTGCATCACGTCGAAGCCGCGCGCACGGCGCGCGAGCTCGGTGGCGGTCGAGGGCCGCAGCCACGCACGCCAGCCGCGCCGCTTCGGCGCGCCGACGATGACACGCGTGGCGTGGCGGGTCTGCGCGTATTCGAGCAGAGCATCCGCAGCCGAAGGGCCGTCGAGGGTCACGGGCTCCCCGCCGAGCGACTCGGCGAGGCGCAGTACGTCGATACGGCGGTTGCGCTGCTCGTCCGAGAGGCGCAGGAGCGGGGGCGTCTCGACGTAGACCACGGTCCATTCGGCGTCGAGGGCGTCCGCCATGCGCTTGCCGGCGCGCACCAGTTGCTCGGCCTGCTCGTCCGGCCCGACGGCGACCAGCACCCGGTCACGCGCACCCCGCGCCTGGGCGCGGTCGGGGGGCAGCTCGCGCGAGGCCGCCTCGACGCGGTCGGCCACCCGGCGCAGCGCGATCTCGCGCAGCGCCATCAGGTTCTGCTTGCGGAAGAAGCGCTCGATGGCGGTGCCCGCCTGGCTGCCGACGTACACCTTGCCGGCGTGCAGGCGCGCGATCAGGTCATCCGGCGGCAGGTCGATGAGCTCGATGTCGTCGGCCTCGTCGAACACATGGTCGGGAAGCGTCTCGCGCTGTCGGATGCCGGTGGTCTGGTAGATGAGGTCGTTCAGGCTCTCGAGGTGCTGCACGTTGACCGTGGTCCAGACGCTCACCCCGGCGGCGAGCAGCTCCTCGATGTCCTGCCAGCGCTTCGGATGCCGCGGCGCGGGCTCGCCACCGACGAGATTGGAGTGCGCCAGCTCGTCGACCAGCAGGATTTCGGGGTGGCGGGCGAGCGCGGCGTCGAGATCGAATTCCTGGCGGACGATGCCCCGATAGCTCACCGGCTGCGTCGGCAGGCGCGGCAGGCCTTCCAGCAGCCGCTCGGTCTCGACGCGCCCGTGTGGCTCGACGTAGCCGACCAGGACGTCGTGGCCGGAGCTGCGCATGACGCGCGCCGCCTCCAGCATCGAGAAGGTCTTGCCGACGCCGGCCGAGGCGCCGAAGAAAATGCGCAGCCGCCCACGCTTCTCACGCGCCTCCTCGGCCTTGACTCGCTCAAGCAGCTGGTCGGGGTCAGGCCGGGCTTCGGCCATGTCAGGTCACTTCAGCGCATCGAGTGCCAGGTTGAGCTCCAGGACGTTGACGCGCGGCTCGCCGAGAACTCCCAACAACCTACCCTCGGTGTGCGCGGCAATCAATGCCCGCACCTGCGCCTCGGGCAGGCCCCGGGCGCGCGCCACCCTTCCTGCCTGGTAATCGGCGGCCGCGACGCTCTCCTCGGGGTCGAGCCCGCTGCCCGAGGCGGTGACGAGATCGACCGGGATCGGAGCCTTGTTGTCCGGGTCCGCGGCATGCAGCGCGTCGATGCGCGGCTTGATGGCATCGATCAGAGCGGGATTCAGGGGCCCGAGATTGGAGCCGGTAGAGCCGGTGCCGTTATAGGGCTGTGGGGTCGTGGCCGAAGGGCGGCTCCAGAAATACCTCGGGTCCGTGAAGCTCTGCGCAATCAGCGTTGAGCCGATCGGCAGGCCGTCCTTCACGATCAGGCTGCCGTTCGCCTGGCGCGGAAAGAGCGCCTGTCCGATCCCGGTGACCGCGAGCGGATAGACGATGCCGGTGATGACCGTGAGGATCACGAAAAGGACGATCGCTGGACGGAAGAGTGAGGTCATGGGTAAACACCTTAGCGTCAGACGAGGTGGGCCACCACCAGGCCCATATCAATCAGCTTGATGCCCACGAAGGGAATCAGGATCCCTCCCAGCCCGTAAATCAGCAGATTACGCCGCAGCAGAACGGCCGCACCCAGAGCACGGTACTTGACCCCCTTCAGCGCGAGCGGAATCAGCGCGACGATGATCAGCGCATTGAAGATGACCGCCGCGAGGATGGCCGAGAAGGGGCTCGCGAGGCGCATGATGTTGAGAGCGTCGAGCTGCGGATAGGTCGTGGCGAATGCCGCGGGAATGATCGCGAAGTACTTGGCGACGTCGTTGGCGATGCTGAAGGTCGTGAGCGAGCCGCGCGTCATCAACATCTGCTTGCCGGTCTCCACCACCTCGATCAGCTTGGTCGGGTTGGAGTCGAGATCCACCATGTTGCCGGCCTCCTTGGCCGCCTGCGTTCCGGTGTTCATCGCCACCGCCACGTCCGCCTGCGCGAGCGCCGGCGCGTCGTTGGTGCCGTCACCGGTCATCGCCACGAGCCGTCCTTGCGCCTGATGCTCGCGGATGAGTTTGAGCTTGGCTTCCGGGGTCGCCTCGGCCAGGAAGTCGTCGACGCCGGACTCGGCGGCGATCGCCGCCGCGGTGAGCGGATTGTCGCCGGTGATCATCACGGTCTTGATGCCCATGCGGCGCAGCTCGCCGAAACGCTCGCGGATGCCGCCCTTGACGATGTCCTTGAGCTCGATGACACCGAGCACACGCGGGCCGTCGCTCACCAGGAGCGGCGTGCTGCCGCGGCGCGCGACCTCATCCACCGTGGTCTGCACGGCGCGCGGAAACGCCTGACCGAGCTTCTCGACCTGGCGGCGGATGGCATCGGCTGCGCCCTTGCGGACCTGGCGCGCGCCGACGTCGACACCGCTCATGCGAGTGTGAGCGGAAAACGGCACGAAGGTCGCATGCAACGAAGTCAGGTCGCGCTCGCGAAGGCGGAAGCGCTGCTTGGCGAGCACGACGATGCTGCGCCCCTCGGGAGTCTCGTCCGCGAGCGAGGCGAGCTGGGCGGCGTCCGCGAGCTCCTCCTCGGTGACGCCCGCCGCCGGGATGAAGGCCGCAGCCTGGCGGTTGCCGAGCGTGATGGTGCCGGTCTTGTCGAGCAGCAGCACATCCACGTCGCCCGCGGCCTCGACCGCCCGGCCCGAGGTGGCGATCACGTTCGCCTGCATCATGCGACTCATCCCGGCCACGCCAATCGCAGACAGCAGGCCGCCGATGGTGGTGGGGATGAGGCACACCAGCAGCGCGATCAGGGCGGTGATCGTGATGGGCGTGCCGAGCTTGGCTACCGTCACGCTGTAGAGCGAATACGGCAACAACGTCGCCGTCGCAAACAGGAACACCAGCGTCAGTGCTACCAGCAGGATGGTGAGCGCGATCTCATTCGGGGTCTTCTGCCGCTTGGCACTCTCGACCATCGCGATCATGCGATCGATGAAGGTCTCGCCCGGGTTGGCCATGATGCGCACGACGAGCCAGTCCGACAGCACGCGCGTGCCGCCGGTCACCGAGGAGAAATCGCCGCCGGACTCGCGGATGACCGGCGCGGATTCGCCGGTGATCGCGCTCTCGTCCACCGAGGCCGCGCCGTCGATGACCTCGCCGTCGCCGGGAATGAACTCGCCCGCCTCCACCAGCACGACGTCGCCCTTGCGCAGCAGGTCGCCCCGCACCCGCGATTGGCGCGCGCGGTCGGCCGGATCGGCCAGCTTCCTGGCCATCACGTCCTGCTTCAGCCCGCGCAGCGCCGCCGCCTGCGCCTTGCTGCGCCCTTCGGCGAGCGCCTCGGCGAAATTCGCGAACAGCACCGTGAACCACAGCCAGATGGCGACGTTCAGGATGAACCAGGCCGGCGCCTCGCCCTTGCCGGCGAGGGCCTGGACCCACAGCACCGTGGTGAGGATGCTGCCGATGTAGACCACGAACATCACGGGGTTGCGCCACTGCACGCGCGGATCGAGCTTGCGAAGGGCGTCGACCACCGCCGGCCACATGAGGGCGCGGTCGAACATCGACAGGCGCCGCCGCGTGCCGCCGGGCGGCCGCGCCGCAGCCAGTGTCTCCACGGCGGAGTGGGTGGCAGCCGCGGCCGGCATCGCGGCCGAGCCTGCCTGAGCGGAATTGCGTGTGAGTTCAACCATGCGAGCCACCCCAGAGCATCAGGTGTTCGACGATCGGCCCGAGCGCCAGCGCGGGAACGAAGGTAAGTGCTCCGACGAGCAGCACCGTGCCGATCAGCAGGACGACGAAGGTAGGTCCGTAGGTCACCATCGTGCCGGAGGTGACCGGCACGCGTTTCTTGGCCGCGAGCGAGCCAGCGATCGCGAGCACGGCCACGAGCGGCCAGAACCGGCCGAGCCACATCGCGAGCGCCAGCGCCGTGTTATAGAAGAGGGTATTGGCCGAGATACCGGCAAAGGCGCTGCCGTTATTGTTGCTCGCCGAGACGAAGGCGTAGAGGATCTCGCTGAAACCATGCGCCCCGGGGTTGGCGACGCCCGCCTGCCCGGCCGCGACGCTGACAGCCACGGCCGCGCCGGACAGCGCGATGAACGGCATGACGAGAATCGCGACCGCGCTCATCTTCATCTCGAAGGACTCGATCTTCTTGCCGATATATTCCGGCGTGCGACCAATCATCAGGCCAGCGATGAACACCCCCACGATCGCGAAGATCAGAATCGAGTAAAGACCCGACCCGACGCCGCCCGGAATGACCTCGGCGAGCATCATGTTGAAGAGAGGCACGAAGCCACCAAGCGGCGTGAAGGAATCGTGCGCCGAGTCCACGGCGCCCGTCGAGGTGCCGGTCGCCACGGTGGCGAACACCGCGGTCGCCGCGATGCCGAAGCGCGCCTCCTTCCCCTCCATGTTACCGCCGGGCTGCAGCGCGCTCGCCGTCTGGTCGACCCCGAGCTTGCCGACCAGGGGGTTGCCGGCCTGCTCACTGACGAGGCAGACATTCAGCAGCACGACCAGCAGGATCCCCATCGCCGCCAGCACTGCCCAGCCCTGGCGCGTGTCGCCGACCATGCGTCCGAAGGTATAGGTGAGCGCCGTGGGTATGATCATGATGGCGAGCATCTCGAGGAAGTTCGAGAGCGGCGTCGGATTTTCGTAGGGATGCGCCGAGTTCGCGTTGAAGAAGCCGCCGCCGTTGGTGCCGAGTTCCTTGATGGCCTCCTGCGAGGCCACCGGTCCCATGGGAAGGGTCTGCGTCCGCGTGGTCGCATTCTCCATCACGGGGTTGCCCTGAGAGTCTTTGAGCGGATTGCCGGCGGCATCGACCTTCGGCTGCTGGTACTGCAGCGTCTCGATGGTCGTCACGTCCTTGTAGGCACTGAAGTTCTGCAGCACGCCCTGGCTCACCAGCAGCACGGCGATGAGCGTCGCGATCGGCAGCAGCACGTACAGCGTCGAACGGGTCATGTCAACCCAGAAGTTTCCGATGGCCTGCGCGCCGTGGCGCGCAAACCCGCGGATCAGGGCGATGGCCACCACGATGCCGCTCGAAGCCGAGAGGAAGTTCTGCACGGCGAGCCCGGCCATCTGGCTGAGATAGCTCATGGTCGACTCACCCGAATACCCCTGCCAGTTGGTGTTGGTGATGAAGCTGATGGCGGTATTGAATGCCGAGTCCGGCGCAACGTTGCTGAAGTGCTGCGGGTTCAACGGCAGCCATACCTGCAGGCGCTGCAGGGCGTAGACCATGAGTGCGCCGAGGGTGTTGAACACGAGCAGCGCGAGGGTGTACTGCTTCCAGCCCATCTCGACGGCCGGGTTGATGCCGCACAGCCGATAGATCCAGCGCTCGATTGGTGCGCCCAGGCGCAGCGGCCAGATCGGGCGTCCCTCCATGACGTTCGCCATGTAGAGGCCGAGCGGCTTCACGCACAGCAGCGTCACCGCAAGGAACACGATGATCAGCATCTGGGATGCGGCGGTCATCAGAATTTCTCCGGCCGGAACATGGCGTACAGCAGGTATACCAACAGGCCCAGGGTGAGCAGGCCGCTCACGACGTAGATGGCGTTCATTCGAGACCTCCGAGCCGGGAGATGGCCGACGCCACCCAGTGAGTGATGCCGTAGAGAACCACGATCACGACGACGAAGACGATATCCATACGTCTGCCCTTTCTTGTAACGGGTCAGGGGCTTGCCGGCTGCAGGCCAGAACCCGCGCGAGGCTGCAGCGGGCCCCGCCAACCCGGCAATCCGTATTTCGCGCAGACTGAGCCGGCGCCGCCTGGGAGCACGGTTATCAGACTGGCAACGCTAGCCGCTCCGGCGGTGAACGGGCTGTTAAGAAACGCGTTGCCGGCGGTCAGGGGGTGCGCCGGTCCCCCCGGAATGCATCGCGCTTACGATTTACCAGGATCCCTCCTTCTGCCCCAGCCACCAGACGAGGCCGAAGCCTAAGGTGTCCTGATGACTGTCGTACGCATACAGCGCGGGGGTGAGGAAATAAGGCCGGTTCGATGCGTCGCGCCGCCACTCGACGAAGACCAGGAAGCCGTCCGCAACCTTGTACTCGCCCGTGAGCGTTGCCTCCTTGAGGTACTGCGATTGGCCGCTGAAGAGGCCGGCCGGGTCGGCGAGGTACTCGCCGCGGGTGGCGAGCCAGAATCTCGGCGTCAGCTGATAGCGCGCATACAGCGCACCGCCCGTCACGCGCTGATAGGGCGAGTACGAGTACAGCTGCTCGGTGACGTAGTCGGCTTCGGCCGCCAGCGACAGCGCCGGGGTAGCCTGCCACGTCAGGTAGGTGTCGGAGATCTTCAGCCGTCCGTTCGGGGCATTCGGAATCGGGACAAACGCGGTTCCCTGTTGTGTCGGAAGATTCTGCTGTCCGGGGCCAGGGTTCGTGATGTAGATGACGTCCGGATGCTCCTGGCCCAGGTAGTAGTTGAACGTCCACGTGAGACTCGCAGTCGGCTGCAGCACGAAGCCGACCAGCTCGTCCTTGAAGTTGTTGAAGGCCTCGGTCTGCTGCGTGCCGTTCGTCACCCAGTAGTTGAAGGTCAGCAGATCGTTGACCTTGTAGCTGGCGCGCAGCCCCGAGTGATAGTAGGGGAGGAAATCGAACCAGTAGGAGCGCGAATAGTCCCACTGGTCCTTCGTATAGTTCCCCTCTATGCCGAGCGAGCTGGCCCACTTGCCGAAATCGAGCGTCAGCGGGTTGCCGTGGATCGGAATCCAGTAGCTGCCGTAGGCCTGGAACACGTTGCGGTAGATCTCCGGCCGCAGCTCGTTGGCGGGATTCCCCTGCAGCGTCTCGCTCGCCTGTCCGTATTGAAAATCGATCCGCATTCCGAAGCGCTTGTCGACGCTCAGGTCGGGCGCGCTCTCGACCAGCAGGTCCGCCTGGTTCAGGCTGAAGCTGTTGCTGCTCACGTCGTAGGCGCGCAGCAGATTGGCCCGGCCGATCGGATCGTCGAAGTTGTACTCGTAGTAAGTATCCAGCAACGCGTTGATCGTGAGCCCGCGCAGAAAATCGGCTCCGGTCCTGGCAGTCGCCGGCGCGCCGCCTGGCACGGCAGTTCCGGCGGCTGCCGGTACAGGCGCGGGCGCAGCCGGCGCCACGCTCGGCGCCGCAGTTGCAACGGGTGCGGCACCGCCCTGCGGACGAGGGGCCGTAGCAGCGGCGGCGGGCGCACCGGGTGTCACGCTGGCTGCCGCCTGCAGCTCGGCAACGCTTCTTTGCAGGCTCAAGACCAGCTGTCTCAGCTCATCGACCTGCTGCCTGAGTTGCGAAATCTGTTGCGCCGACTGGCTGTCCGCGGCAGCCTCCTGTGAATACGAAGGCAGCGATACCCATAGCAGAATGGGCGTCAACGCCACGAGGACAGCACACCGTGTCAGTCGACCGAGCCCGGGACCTTGGAAACGCATGGCTCCACTCCTGTTCGACATACGCGCCGCGGCGAGCAGCGCCGCGCCCGGTCACGAATGTAAGGCACGAGAGCCGGCGAGTCCGAGCGTAGTGTTGCTTATTGACGCGTACCGGCGGCCGCAGCGAAATGTTGGTCGACTGCGGGCAGTAGTGGTGTTAGGAATCGGGGAGTGTCAGGTCCTGCCGGTCAAGAACGCGATCCCGCGCGATCATGCTGGCTTTAGCTTGATCTTGCGTGTCGGGTTACCCGGAAGTCCGCCATGAGAGAGCGTCTGGTATTACTGGCTCGTCGCACGATCTACAACCTGCGCGGCGGCTTCCTCGTGCGGCCCCTGGTCATCGCGCTGGCGCTCGGCTGCGCGGGCGCGCTGCTGTCGTGGGCCGAGGAGGAGCTCCCGACGCTGAGCAGCTGGCTGCCGGCCGTATTGTTCCCGTCGCGTTCCGATCCTCAGGTGGCGCAGGTGATCCTCGCCGGCATCGCGGCGTCCATCATGACCGTCGTATCGATCGTGTTCGCGATCCTGCTGATGACGCTGACGCTCGCCTCAATGCAGTTTTCCCCGCGCATCATCCTCAGCTTCACGCGCGACCGGGTGACGCAGTGGACGCTCGGCGTCTTCCTCGGCACGTTCCTCTACTGCGTGGCCGCGCTGCCCGCCGCGCGCTCGTTGCCGACGCCATTTTCCCCAGTCGCCACCGTTCTCGGGGCGATCGTGCTGGCGCTGGCATGCGTCTGCTGGCTGCTGTTCTTCATTCACCACATCTCGCGGGCGATCAGCGTCAACTACATCGTGGACAAAATCGCCTCCGAGACCGAGACGGTCATCGACGAGATGATGCCCTCGGCACGGCGCGAGTCATCCCTGCGCCAGCAGCTGCCGCCACCGCAGCCCGGCTTCGAGGCCACGATGCCGAGTCCCCAGTCCGGCTACATTCGCTTTATCGATCTCCCGCGGCTGCTCGATCTGGCGAGGAGCTACCGGGTCAGCGTGCGGGTACTGCGGCGCGTCGGGCAGTTTGTACCGGCCGGCGTCCCGCTGATGGCCGTGTCCAAAGCAGAGCGCCTGCCATCCGGAGGAGGCGCCGCACTTGTCGGTGCGTTCGATCTGGGTCCGTCGCGCACGCTGCAGCAGGACGTGGAATTCGGCGTGCTGCAGATCGTCGATATAGCCTTGCGGGCGATCTCGCCTGCCGTGAACGATCCGAGCACCGCGATCAGCTGTATCGATCAACTGAGCCGCATCCTCATCCGCTTCGCCTCCCGCGAGCCGCCGGATTCGCAGCTGTTCGACCTGCCCGGTGTGCCGCGGGTGATCGTCGCCTGGATCGAATTCGAGCGGCTGGCGGATGCGGCATACGAGCAGATCCGCCTCTACTCTCAGGGCGACGTGGCGGTGAGCCTGCGCTTGTTGCGGGCGCTCGGCGACATCGCGGCGGCGACCCGGGACCGAAGCCTGCGCGCGGGATTGCTGGAGCGGGGGCGACGCATCGTTGCCGGGTGTGCCACCCGGCTCGGAGAGCCGGAGCTCGCGGAGCTGGCGGCCCGCCTGCGTGCGCTGGAAGAGGTGGCCGCGAGCGAACTGTGACGCCTGCACTTTCGCGCGCCGCGTTTTTCACGCGTCATAGCGCGTCGTGAGAGGGAGCTGTCTCAATCCTGTCATGAGCTGCCGGCATGCTTCGTGCGCGCCGCTACCCCCTCCCGTGCCGCCAAGAGCTAAGGCCTGATGCAAGCGATTCCGCTGGCCGTCATCACGCTGCGCCGCGAAACAGCGGCGCGTTATGCCAGGATCCACCGCCTGTGGCTCACGGCGCGCAACGCCTACCGGCGGCTCCACGACGCGCCGGTGCAGGACCTCGGCGCCTTGCGCAACGCCGCGCAGCGGCTCGATCAGCTCGACCGCGGGCGGGCGGCGCTCATGCGCGACCTCAAGGCGCTCGCGGATTGAGGCGCAGCCGGCAAAAACGACGCTTTTTGCCGGCGGTCAACGGAGTGATGTCCGCTGAAATCGCCGCAGGCGATTTCGGCCAATTAAACTACCCCCGCCGGCCGCCAAGCACGCGCGCCGGCAGCAGGATGATCGCCCGCAACAGCTCGAACACCCCATCGACCGCCAGGCCCACCAGACGGAAGGGCAGCAGCAGCAGCCATACGAGCGGGTACAGCACGAGCGCGATCAGCGCCAGTGGCCAGCAGACGACCAGCAACAGCAGCCACAGCAGAAACACGGCCATTTGACGATCCTCGGGCGACGCGCCACAGTCACGCGGGTGCGCACGGCGATGAATAGCACATGATGACCGCACGGGCATTCCAACACCCGCCGGCCCTGACTCCGGGCGCGCGGGTCGCGGTCATCGCTCCCGCCAGTGCCTTCGACCGCGCCTCCTTCGAGAGCGGGCTCGCGCTGATCGGTGCGCGCTACGACGTGCACTACCGGCCCGCGATCTTCGAGCGCCACCGCTATCTCGCCGGCTCGGACAGCCGGCGCCTCGAAGAGCTCACGGACGCGCTGCTCGATCCGTCGGTCAAGGGCGTGTTCTGCGCGCGCGGCGGCTATGGCGCGACGCGCCTGCTCGCGCGCCTGGCGGCGGTCCGGCCCGCGGCACCGAAGCCCCTGGTCGGCTTCTCGGACATCACCGCGCTGCATTTCTGGCTGCAGAGCCGCGGGGTCGTGAGCATCCACGGCCCGGTGCTCACACAGCTCGGCCTGCTGCCCGCCGAGACGCGGCAGCGGCTGTTCCATCTGCTGGAATCCTCGGCGCCAGCGCCGGCGCTCGGCGCCAGCGACACTTACGTGCCCGGTGTCGCGGAAGGGCCGCTGCTCGGCGGCACGCTCTCGGTGGTGACGCGGCTCCTCGGCACGCCCTACATGCCCTCACTCCAGGGCGCGATCCTGCTGCTCGAGGATGTAGGCGAGCGCCCCTATCGGCTCGACCGCATGTGGACTCACCTCGAGCTCGCCGGCGTGCTCGGCCAGGTGCGCGGCATCGCGCTCGGCTCGTTCACCAACTGCGAGGAGAAGGACGCCGACTACAGCGCCGCCGACCTGCTGCGCGAGCTGGCGCAGGCCGCGGGGCTGCCGTGCGCGGCGGGCTTCCCCATCGGGCACGGCGCGGCGAACGAGCCGGTGCCGCTCGGGGCGCGCGTGCGGCTCGATGCCAGCGCGCGCAGCCTCACCTTCCTCGAAGCCGCAGTCGCGTAAGCGCAGCCGGCAAAAGTCCCTGCGCCAACCTTGCTACGGAGTGCTCGGCTGCTGAGGTGATCTGGGCATCAGCGTATCGAGCCCCGCCTTTTGCCGGCGGCCGACGGAGTGATGTCCGCACAAATCGGCATCCGGCGATTGGTGCCAATTAACTACTCCAGGCGCCTGACCGCGACCGAGAGCAGCGCGCCGCCGTCGGCGCGGTCGATGCTGAACTCGATGGGGCGGCAGCAGACTTCGCAGTCCTCGATATACGCGGCATCGTCCGCCGTCATGTCGACGCGCGTCTCGAGGCGCTCGCCGCACCACGGGCAGCGGACCGCGACGAACTCCTCGGGTGCGAAGCTCGCGGAGCGATCCGCACCGGGCTCGTACACCGGCTCGAGGCCATAGAGCCGATCGACGCTGTCCGCGTCGAGGCGCGTGATCCGTCCCTTGAGGGTCTCCAGCTCCATGGCCTTGCGCCGGGTCATCGTGCGAGGATACGCCAATATGTGGAAAGTCCATGCTTCACTGCTCGCGTGCGCGCTGACGGCTCTTACCGGGTGCGCTGCGGGTCCGAAAGCCGAGACGCCCGTCGGGGTGTCGCTCGCGGGCACCTGGAGACTGAATCGCGCGGCGAGCGACGACCCGCAGGTGGTGATCGCGAAGATGCGCGCCCAGGCGCTCAAGATCGTGGCGCGTGCGAGTGCGGCTCAGGACGAGACCCCGCGCGGCGGCGCGGGCGGCCGCGGCGCCGGCGGTGCGCAGACCTCCGACACGAATCCGGCGCTCACCCCCGACGAGTCCCCGGGCGGCAATGGACACGGCGCGCGCCGTCCGGACCCGCTGCAATACTCACCCATGATGCACGCCCTTTCGGCGGTGCTCGCGCGCGGCGAGTTCCTCACCGTGCGCCAGTCGAGCGAGCAGCTGGTATTCGACTATGGCACCACTGCGCGCAGCTTCACTCCCGGCGCGCGCAGCGTCGTCTCCGCCGAGATGGGCGTTGCGGATCAGGTCTCGGGGTGGGAGGGGCGCGCATACGCCATCTACATCAAGGCGCAGCTGGGCCCGAACATCGTCGACCGATATGAGCTCTCAGCTGACGGCCAGCGCCTGAGCGAGAAACTGCGCATCGGGCCTGCCGAGCTCCCGGCCGTGACGCTGACTCGGGTATACGAGCGAACCACCGAGGCGGCTCCGCGGGCTCCGGCCACGACGACCGACTGAGTCTTGGACGCGCGAGCCAGGCAGGTGGCGCTCGCCGGCGCACTCGCGCTGACGGCGGCCGCCGGGCTGTGCGCGCAGCCGCCGGCAACCGGACCCGCCGCGTCCCCCACCGAAGCCCCGCTCGCCGAAGTGGTCGTCGAAGGCCAGCACGAGGGCCCGCGCATGTGGACGGTGCGCCGGCGCGATCACGTGCTGTGGATCCTCGGCACCGTCACGCCGCTGCCGAAGAAGATGGTATGGCAGCCGGATGCGGTGCGGGCGGTGCTGCAGCAGTCGCAGGAAGTCGTGCCCGCCTGGCCCAGCTACGGCATCGGCGCGAATCCCTTCACGGCGCTGCGGGTCTTCATCCAGTGGCGCCGCATGCAGAAGCCTCCCGATAAGCTGCCGCTCAAAGAGACGCTGCCGCCCGCGCTGTACGCACGGGTCGAGGCACTCGAGGCCCGCTACGACCCGCGCGACAAGCACCTCGAGGAGCTGCGCCCGATGCTCGCGGCCGAGCGGCTGACGACACGGGTCCTGGACTCCTCCGGCCTCGCGCTCCACAACGAGGTGCAGCAGCAGGTGCTCGGCCTGGCACGTGAGCAGGGTGTGCGGATCCGCCAGGACAAGCTGAAGATCGACGATCCGGTCGATGTCCTCAAGGACGTGGGCGCGACGCCGCTGTCGGCAGAGATCGCGTGTCTCGATGCCGTGGTCACCCGCCTCGAGACGGACTTAGGTCCCATGCAGGCGCGCGCCCGCGCCTGGGCGCTCGGCGATGTGGACACATTGCGCCAGCTCCCGCATTCCGACGACAAGACCGCCTGCATCGCCGCGGTCTCGACCTCCGAGCGGGTTCGCGCGCTCATCGCCCGCGCTCAGGACGACTGGCTCGTGGTGGTTGAGGACAGCCTGGCGCGCAATCGCGGCACTCTCGCGGTGCAGTCCATGGACCGGCTGCTGGGCGAGCACGGAGCCCTGGCTGTCCTCAAGCAGCGCGGCTATGACGTCGAAGGACCTTAACTCCGCAATGCGAAGGCCCACGCGACCGCGATCTCGGCGAGCGCCGCTGCGCCCGTGAGCCACTGCGGCACGCGCTCGAGCCAGCGGCGCGACGCGCCGCTGGCGACCGCGACACCGAGCAGCACTCCGGTCGTGAAGCCGGCGAGATGTGCGACCAGGTCCGTGCCCTCGCCCGCCGAGCCCGTCCACCCGAGGAGAGCCACGCCGGCGACCAGCGGAGCCCAGCGCCGTCCCCAGTGTTGCGGGAGATAGAGGCGCTCACGCCATGAGTACGCCGACATGAGCCCCAGGCAGGTGAACACCGCGGTCGAGGCGCCCACCGCGCTGTGCTCGGGCGGACCGGTGAGCCCCTCGGCGAGATTCGCCAGCGCCGCTCCGGTCACGGTGAGAAACCAGGCGGTGCCGGCGCCTGTCTGGCGCGATGCGAGGTAGCCGAACCAGACTCCCGCCCCCAGGTTGGCGGCGAGGTGTGGACCGTCGAGGTGCAGAGTGAGCGCAGTCCAGGCACGCCACCACTCCCCGGCCTGCACGCGCGCGCAATCGAGTGTGCCGAGATCGAAGGCATCGAGCCGCACCAGGCCGTTGCCGACTACGTAGGCGACGCCGATGAGCGTCACGACATAGAGAACGCACCCGACCCAGGCATGCGGGTACAGGTACGGCGGCGGCGGCGGGGGTGGCGGCGCGCGGTTCTCCGACTCGTACTGCGCGAGATGCCGGACCGCGTAGGCGGCGTCCTGCGCGTCCACCTGCAGCAGGAACTCGCCCTCGCCTGGCACCAGTTCCGCCACGACTCCCACCGCGAGCAGCACCAGCTGCCGCTCCTCGCAAGCGCGGCGGCGGCGGGAGCGGAACGCCGTGACGGCGAAGTCGCCGCTCATGCGAACATGCGCCGCCTCACGCGCCGTGCTTGCGCAGATGCGTCGCCGCCAGGAGCGGCCGCGCCACGTCGCCGACGAGCTCGTGCAGCGCCTCGGTGGATTGCAGCAGCCCCGCCGCGTCCGGCAGGTAATCCCTGAAGACGTGCGTGTGTGGCGCCCAGACGTGCACGGGCGCGGGCTCGACTACGAGCCCGGCGCTCAGGAACTCCTGCGCGGCACGCCACTCGTGGTTGCTGCTGGTGACCAGCACGATGCGCCCGATGCCATCGGCCTTGAGCAGCCGCGCGGAGAACTGCGCGTCATCGAAGGTGTCGCGTGACTCACCGTTGACCCAGCGCGCGGTGATCCCGAAGTCGCGCGCGAGCGTGGCGCGCATCGCGAAGGCCTCGCGTGCGCTGCCCGAAACCAGCACCGGGAGGCCGGTGCGGCGCGCCACGTACGCCCCGTAGCTCACGCGCTCGAGCAGCTCGAGCCCGACGGCGGGTCCGCCGTATTCGGGCGCCGTGCGCTCGCTTCCACCCGCCAGAATGACAACCGCCTGGCCGCGCACCGGGTGGCTGAGATCGAGCGGCGGATAGCGCTCGGCAAGACGCGTCAGCCCTTCCGCAATCACCGGTGTCGCCAGTAGCCAGAGCCCCACGAGGCCGGCCACGGCGAGCGCAAGCCCGGCTCCGCGCGCACGGCCGGCGCCCCGAGAGCGCGCCAGCAGCCAGAGGCCCCAGCCGGCGAGCAGCAGCAGCCCCGCCGGCGGCAGCAGCAGCGTTCCGAGCAGCATCTTCAGTGTGACAAACATGCGCGCTCCCGGAGAGCCTCAGATCCGGATCGCCTGCCAGGCGCGCGAGCGCCAGCGCAGAAACAGCGTCGACCCGAGCACCATGACATAGATGAGGACCGCCACCCAGCCGCCGACCGCGCCCCAGCCGAACTGCGGCAGGAAATGCACCCAGCCCTCGCCCGGCGCGAAGGTGAACGAGTGAGCGAGCGGCACGAACAGCAGCATCGAGACCGGCAGCACCAGCGCCGCCGGAACCCGCACATCGCCCGCGCCGCGCAGGCACAGGCTGCTGCCGAGATTCAGGCCGTCGAAGAACTGGTAACCGGCGGCGAGCCACAGGAGCTGCATCCCGAGTGCGACGGCCGCGGCAGAATCGGCATCGTGCGCGCCGACGAACAGCGGCAAAAGCCATGGGCCCCCGAGCGCAATGACCAGCCCGATCGCTCCCATGTAGAGCGCCGCGAGCAGAATCACGCGGGTGCCGACCGTGAGCGCCCAGTTGCGCGCGCCCGCGCCGATCGACTGGCCGACGAGCGTGGTGCCGGCGCAGCCGATGCCAAAGCCCGGCATGTAAGCGATCGAAGTGAGAATGGTGACGATCTGCGTCGCGGCGCCGCCCACCGTCCCGAGCCGGGTCTGCATCATCTGAAAGACTGCATACCCCATGAGATCGGCCGACGGCAGCAGACCCATCGGCACACCGAGCCTGAGCTGCTCGAGGACCCTTTCCGGGTGCGGCCGCCAGGTCAGGTGCGAGCAGTAGCGCTGCCGGTAATGAGCGTCGAGGAAAATCGCGAGCGCGAGCGCGACCCCTATGAGCTGCGCGCTGTTGGTGGCCCAGGCGCAGCCGGCGATGCCCCAGCCGAAGCGGAAGATGAACAGCTGGTTGAGCAGCGCGTTGGCGACGGTCGTCACCGCCGTGATGAGCAGCGTGAGGCGCGGGCGCCCGGTACCGTTGAAGAACCCGAGCATGGCCCACAGGGCCGCCCCGCTCGCCGCACCGCCGAGGCGCGGGAACCAGAAGGCGCCGACCAGGCGCTCGACCTCCGGGTCGAAGCCGAAGGGTGCGAACAGCGTATGGCGCGCCGCGCCCGCCAGCACGAACAAGGGCAGCGCGCACAGCGTCGCCCAGAGCGCGGTCCAGGTGGCCTGGCTGGCACGGCGATAACGCCGGGCGCCGTAGGACTGCGCGACGATGGTCTGCACCGCGGTGCCCGCGCCTCCCAACACCAACACCGCGACCACCACCAGCCATTGCACCGCACCGACCGCGGCCAGCGCCTTGGTCGAGATGCGCCCGATGAACCACATGTCGGTGAGATTGAGCACGATCTGCACCGCGCTATTGGCCATGAGCGGCAGCGCCAGCGCCAGCACCGCCTGGCTGTCGACGTGCGCGTGGCCGGCGGCATCCATGCGCTGCGCGGGCAAACGGCGGGCGATGCGCATCGTGGGCGAGGGGGAATCCATGGCAACATCCCGAGGAATCCGCCATTCTCGCACATCGATTCGTGAGGACGAGGAAGCCCCATGGCAACACGCAAGAGCACCGCAGCAGCCGGCAGAGCTCGCGCGCCGGCCCGCCGCCGTGGCCGGCTGGCGCCGGGCGGCAAGGCGCGCGGCCTCGATGCCGCCGAGGTGGTGGCGTCCCTCGAGGATCCGGTGCTCGCGCCGCTCACCGCGCTGGTGCGCGAGGCGGGCGGCGCGCCGATCGGCGCCTACCGCGAGCCGCTCGGCGGCCGGGCACTGCTCTTGGCTTGCCTGCCGCTCGCAGCGGTGCAGCCGACGCCCTTCCAGCGCGACCTCTCGCCGACGCATGCGAAGCGCCTCGCGCAGAAGATCGACGAGACGCAGGAATTCCTCGATCCCATCATCGTGGTGCGCGGGGAGGAGGGACGGCTGTGGACTCCGAACGGGCGGCACCGGCTGGCGGCCGCCAAGGTTCTCGGCATGAAGCAGATCACCGCGCTCATCTCCCCGGAGGAGGCGCTCGCCTACCGCATTCTCGCCCTCAACAC
>DASPSF010000040.1:0-30875 GCA_035624075.1 Steroidobacteraceae bacterium
AGGACGCTATTAGAAGTATCCGATGTGCCGATGACAGCGACCATCGCGGGTTTGCAATGATACTCCGACCGGGGCCGAGCTCCGGGATCGCTCGCGACGACCCAGCAGAAGCGCCCTAACTCTCGTCAAATCAGGCACTTGGTGCCGGCACGCGGGGGTGCGACTCTGCGGCTCTCAGGAAGGTAGCGTTTGTTACGCCTGAGCGGGTGCAAGCAGCTCGCGCAACAACCGCAGCAGCTCGTCTGCGTTCACCGGCTTGCTCGCGACTCGCGTGCCTGGATCGGGGGGAAGCATCCGGATTGCTGAGGAGGTATCGCCGGTCATCAGCACGGCCTTCAGCGGCCGGCCGAGAGCTTCGCGCACGGCAGCGATGACCTGACTGCCCTTCGCGCCGTCGCCCAGGTGGTAGTCGGTCACCAACAGATCGACACCTGGATCCAGGCGGACCTGCTCGAGTGCTGCGGCCGATGAAGCCACAGCCGTGACGTCATAGCCCTCGCTCTTGAACAGCATGCTGGTGGCGTTGCGCACGCCGGCGTCATCCTCGACCAGCAGGATGTGAGCTCGATCGGACGCAGCCTGCGTCGGTGACCGAGTCTCGGTTCGGCCAGTCGGTACGGCTGCGCGCTGCCTGGTCGGCAGAGTCAGAGCGAACAGCGAGCCGTGCCCGACCTCGGATTGCACTTCGAGCTTGAGATCGAGCAGCGTCACGAGCCGCTTCACGATGCTCAATCCCAGCCCATACCCCTGGCGCGCCGGGTTATGCGGACCGCCGACCTGAAAAAACTCATCATAGATATAGCGCAACTGGTCCGCGGGTATGCCGACCCCGGTATCGAGCACCTCGATCCGTACGCTGCCGGCTTCGTCACGCAGGCAGCGCAGCGTCACCGAGCCCTGGCGGGTGTACTTGATGGCGTTCGAGACCAGATTGCGCAGGATCTGTCCGACCAGGGACGGATCGCTGTGAACGAGTGCCTCACGCGGCGTCACCGTGAATCCGAGCCCCTTCTCTCGAGCCAGTCCCGAGAACTCCTCGCGCAGCTCCTCGCATAGAGCGCTCACGCTGAAATCAGTCGGATTCGGCCTGACCCCGCCCGATTCGAGTTTGCTGATATCCAACAGCGCATTGAGCAGGCGCGACATCGACGTGATGGCGTGCTCCTGCTGCGTGATGACGTCGGTGACTGCCGGACGATCGGCCACCAGGCGCCGCAGCGCGCCGTTCAGCAGGGCCAGCGTCTGCAGCGGCTGGCGGAGATCGTGGCTGGCGGTTGCGAGGAAGCGGCTCTTCGCGAGGCTGGCATGGTCTGCCTGGTCCTTCGCTTCCCTGAGCCTGCTCTCGGCCATCACGTGACCCGTCATGTCACGGATCGCGGCTACCGTGAACCATTCCTCGCAGTGAACCGTTTTCAGGCTGATCGCGACGGGGAATTCGCTGCCGTCCGCACGCAGGCCGAAGAGATCGAGCCTCTGGCCACCCATGGGGCGCGTCTTCCTGTCCTGGGTGAATTCGGCCCGGTACGCCGCGTGACGGCTGCGGAAGCGCTCGGGCACCAGTACCTCGATGCTGTGACCGACGAGCTCCTCGTGCGGGTGTCCAAAGAGCTCCGTGACGGTCTGGTTGGCGTAGCGGATCGTCCCCGACGCATCGACGATCAGCATCGCATCCGGCGCTTCTTCCAGCGCGATGCGGATGACTTCAGGGGGCAGGGCGTGGCCGTGCATGCGGAGCGCGCTCATTCAGCGAAAGACGAGAGAGCCAATCAGGAAAACCCCCTACGGATTGCCACGAACTGCGCCGCACACATGGTACTACGGGGCCCGCTGCGAGCCACGTGCTGCGCTTTCGGAAATTCAGGACGCCGTAGGGTGAGGGCTCAGCGCTTGCGCAGGCTGAGGATGTAGCGCGTTACGGCCTGCACTTCCGGCTTGCTGAGCATCGGGTTCGGCATGGACATCGGCAGCTTGTCGACGTCCCAGTGGGTGGTCGTGATGAATCGCTGCAGGCTCTCGGCGGTGATGCCCGGACGGTTGGCGATCTCCGCGAAGCTGGGCGTAGCCTGCCTGAGGAGCGGCGGGAATTCCTGGTCGACTGCGACCACATGACACGCAGAGCAGATCAGGCGGGCGATGTGCTCGCCGCGCGCCACGTCCGCCGCCTGCGGCACGTCGGCGGCCGAGGTGCGGGGCGTGCAGAGCGCGCACAGCGCCGCCGCCGCCAGTGCCAGTGCGGCAACCCGCAAGGGGACTTGCCTGACTATCATGGAAACCCTCCGGTGGGTATGGTCACCTAATCCTGCGCCGCGTGCCACATGCAGTTGTGGCCAGGCAGCGGCTGAGGCTAGGCACAACTCCGGATGGCAGCGCTCGAGGCGCCGCGCCTAGCTTCACCCCCGGTTCGGAGGTCGAATGAACGGGTTGAGCATGCGGGCTCACGTGCCCCTGCTGCCAATCGCGCTGCTGTTGAGCGCGGTACCAGTGGTGTCGGCTGCGCCGGCAGCCGCAGAAGCGCAGGCCAAAGAGGAATTGCGCGCGGCGCTCGGGGCGACGCCGGACCGCGCCCGTGGCGCGCACCTGTTTGCCACCTGTACCGAGTGCCACGGCCCGCACGGCGAGGGAAACGCGAGCGGCTGGCCGCCCGAGATCGCCGGTCAGCACCCGCGGGTGATCGCCAAAGAGCTCGTCGACTATCGCGCCGGGCTGCGCTGGTACGACCCGATGGAGCGCATCGCGGGGCGTCACGTGCTCGGCTCGACTCAGGAGATCGCCGACGTCGCGGCCTACGCGGCCAGCCTGCCTCCCTCGGCGGACACGACCCCGGGACCCGAGCGCGGGGTCGGAAAGGGTGTCCCGATCTACGTCGCCCGCTGCCAGTGGTGTCACGGTGCGCGCGGCGAGGGGAATGACGAGCGCTTCGTCCCGCGCGTCGGCGGGCAGCAGTACGAGTACCTGTTGCGGCAGCTGCACGACACCCTCGAAGCGCGTCGGCCGAGCATGCGCTCTCAGCATCTGCGGCTCATCGAGGCTTGCTCGACGGAGGAACTGATGGGTCTGGCTGCCTACATGTCGCGCCTCGAGCGTACTAGCGGGCCGTAGCCCGCGATCTGCCGACATGCTTCCGTCCGGAGTCCTGCAGCAGCTCGCAGACCTCGCGGTCCTCGACCTGCCCGAAGTCCAGGTACCACTCTCCGACGGCACGCAGCCATGGCGGGATCCCGAGGATCACGATCGCATCGCATTCGGCGCCGATCAGGGCCGCGGCCTCATCCGAGGCTACCGGCGCCGCCACCACCACGCCGGCGGCGCCGGCCTGGCGCGCCGCACGTACCGCGGCCAGCATGGTGGCTCCCGTCGCCAGGCCGTCGTCGACCAGAACGGCGGTCTTCCCCTCGAGCTCGAGCGGCGGGCGGCCGGCGCGGTAGAGCTGCTCGCGCCGTTCGAGCTCGCCGCGCTCTCGTTCGGCGAGTGCGGCAAACTGCTGCGCATCGGGCCCGTACCCGCGAAAATGAGGGGGCTGTTGCACGGTGATGCCCCCGGTCGCGATCGCCCCGAGGGCGAGCTCCGGCTGGCCCGGCATGCCGACCTTTCGCACCAGCATCACATCGAGGGGCGCATGCAGCTCCCGCGCCACCTCGAATGCCACGGGGACTCCCCCGCGCGGCAGGCCGAGTACCACGAGAGGCGGCCGCAGGCCCAGCCCGGCGACGGCGCCGGCGAGCTGCCGGCCTGCCGCACGGCGGTCGGCGAAAGGTGTAAGCGATGGTCTCACGTGGGCGTGAGTCTCACGCCGCCAGGGGCGATGGGAGAATACGCACAAATGTCAGGGCGCCCGGCGTCATGAGCAGCCCTCCTGCCGACGCGCTGCTCACGGACTTCTACGAGCTGGCGATGGCGCAGGCGTATTTCGAGTCGGAGATGGACGACACGGCCGTCTTCGAGCTGTTCGTGCGCCGGCTGCCGAAGACGCGGCAGTTCCTCGTGGCGGCCGGTCTCGAGCAGCTGATCGATTACCTCGAGCAGCTGCGCTTTGAGGATGCGGACCTTGCGTACCTGGCGAGCCTCAACAAATTCTCCGCGCCCTTCCTGGAGCACCTCGGCACGGTGCGCTTCACCGGCGCACTGCACGCGATGCCGGAAGGCACACCGTTCTTCGCCGACGAGCCCGTGCTGCGGGTGACCGCGCCGCTCATCGAGGCGCAGCTGCTCGAAAGCCGCCTGCTCAACATCGTGCATTTCCAGACCACCATCGCCAGCAAGGCGGCGCGCTGCGTGATCGCGGCGCGCGGCCGGCAGCTGGTCGACTTCGGCATGCGGCGTGCTCATGAGGCGAGCGCCGGACTCCTTGCCGCGCGCGCGGCCTACCTCGCAGGGTTCGATGCGACCGCCACGGTGTCGGCCGGCCGGCGCTTCGGGATCCCCCTGTCGGGCACCATGGCGCATTCGTTCATCGAGGCGCACGAGAGCGAACAGGCTGCTTTCCGCGACTTCGTCCGCAGCCGCGGCGAGCCCACGACGCTCCTGGTCGATACCTACGACACCGCTCGCGCACTGCAACGGGTCGTCAGCCTCGCCGGCGAGCTCAAGGCGCGCGCTGTAACGGCGGGCGGCGTCCGCGCAATACGCATCGACAGCGGCGATCTGGCGGCGCAGGCCCGCAGCGCTCGCGCAGCGCTCGATGCGCACGGCTACCGCGACGTTCAGATCGTCCTCAGCGGCGGTCTCGATGAGCATCAGATCGGGGAGCTGCTGGCCGCCGGCGTCCCGGTGAATGCCTTCGGCGTCGGCACGGCGCTCGATGTTTCCTCCGACGCGCCGGCGCTCGATATGGCCTACAAGCTCGAGGAGTACGCCGGCCGCCCGCGGCGCAAGAGCTCGCCGGGCAAGGCGACCTGGCCCGCCGCCAAGCAGGTGTACCGCGAAAAAAGCAGCACGGGTCAATATCTCAGCGACTACGTCGTGCGTCTCGGCGAGGGCGCCGCGGGTCAGCCCTTGCTGCAGGAGGTGATGCGTAACGGCCGGCGCAGCGCGCCGCTGCCGCCGCTCGCCCGTATCCGCGACTACTGTCACGCCGAGCTCGAGGCGCTGCCGCCAGCGTTGCGCAAGCTGGGTGAGGGACGCCAGGAATATCAGGTATCGGTCTCGGAGGCCTTGCGCTCGCTCGCCGAGAGCATCGACTCGGCTCAGGCGCGCGAGTCATAGCCTCGCGCCGCCGGCCGAGGGCCCGATCAGTCGCACTCGCGCTCGATGTCGTAGCAATGCGCTCCCTCGACCGGCGAGGGCACGACCGCGGCGGCGCCGGCGACGACCGCGCGGCGCGCGCCTTCGCGGAATACCGTGCAACCTTTGAGTCCGAGCTCGTAGGCGCCCTGGAAAATTTCCATCACGCTGGCCGGCGGCTGCGCGTGCGGCAGCATCGCCGTCTTGGAGATGGCTCCGTCCACGTAGGGCTGCAGGCTTGCCTGCATGAGGAGCTGATCGCGGGAGCCAACCGAGCGCCAGTCGCACAAGGCCTCCGGCGGCACGCCGCCGTTCGCGCGGCGCGCCCGCCAGGCGGCGTAGGCGTAGTCGGTGAGGAGAAAATCGCGCCGCCGGCCATCGCCGTCCAGCACATGCCGCGCGGTCTCGCGCCCGAAGATCGGCTCGATGCCGCTGCTGACATTGCCGGCCAGGAGGCTGATGCTGCCGGCCGGGGCGATTGCCAGCAGATGGCTGTTGCGGATCCCCTGACGCCGGATCGTCGCCTGCAGCTGCGCCGGCAATCTCCTGATGAAGGGCCGCTCGAGGTACGGCCCGGTCTCGAAGGCAGGGAACGCGCCGCGCTCGCCCGCCAGCCCGGCCGAAGCCTCGTAGGCCGCATCGCGCAGCGTCCTCATCGCATCGGCGGCCGCGGTGCGCGCCGCCTCGCTGTCGTAGCGCAGACCCAGCATGGCGAGCGCATCCGCGAGTCCCGTTACCCCGAGGCCGATGCGGCGCGAGCGCTGCGCCTGCTCGCGCTGGCGCAGCAGCGGAAAGCGGGAGATCTCGATGACATCGTCGAGAAACCTCACCGCGAGCCGGGCAACCTCGCGCAGCGAGCGCTGATCGAGGCGGGCGTGCGGCGTGAACGGCTCGAGCACGAAGGCCGTCAGATTGACCGAGCCGAGATTGCAGGCGCCGAAGGAGGGCAGCGGCTCCTCGGCGCAGGGGTTGGTAGCGCTCAGCGTTTCGCAGTAGCCGAGGTTGTTCTCGGCATTGATGCGATCGATGAACAGCACCCCCGGCTCGGCGCAGTCGTAGGCGCTGTCACAGAGCCGCGTCCACAGCTCACGTGCGCGAATGACCTTATGGACCCGGCACGCCACCGGCAGGGCGCTGCCGCTCCAGGCGCGCTCGAGGGCCGCCGTCGGCTTCTCACCCTGAAGCTCACGTTCGGGAAAGACCAGGGGCCACTCGGCATCGCTCCGCACCGCGTCCATGAAGGCGTCGGTCACGAGCACCGAAAGGTTGAAGCGCGGCAGTGACTGCCGATCGCGCTTGGCCGCGACGAACTCCTCGATATCCGGGTGATCGCAGCGCAGGGTCGCCATCATGGCGCCGCGGCGCGCGCCGGTCGAAAGCACGGTCGCGCACATCGCATCCCACACCCGCATGAACGACACGGGACCCGAGGCGATCGTGCCGCTGGCGCGGGCGCGTGCGCCCCGCGGCCGCAGGGTCGAGTAGTCATAACCGATGCCGCCTCCCTGCTGCATCGTGAGTGCGCCTTCCTTGAGCGCCTCGAAGATGCCCTCGACCGAGTCGTCGATGAGGCCCATGACGAAGCAGTTGCAGAGCGTCACCTGACGCTGCGTGCCGGCACCGGCGAGGATCCGGCCTGCTGGCAGGAAACGCAGGGTCTTGAGGATGCCGAGGAAGCGCTCGCGCCAGACCTCGGGCTCGCGCTCGATCGCGGCGACGCTCGCCGCGACCCGCTGCCAGGTGGCGCCGAGGTCGGCTTCGGGAGGAGAAGCCTGGTCATCCCGGTAGCGCGTCCGCCACATGAATTGCGGCAGAGTCTCTTCGGTCGCTGCGGACATCGATAACTGCGCCGTCTTGCAAAACCATCTCCGATGAAGGCTGCAGCGCGCGGCCCGTCACCGCATCCGCATTTCCCCGTATTCGCCGCGGCCGCGGTTTGCCGGAGTGTGTTTGCGGAATTGCACGCATGAGCGTTCACAACGAAGAGATCGCGGCGGCCTTCGACGAGATGGCGGATCTCCTCGCCATCCAGGGCGGCAACCCGTTTCGCATCCGCGCTTATCAGCAGGCGGCGCAGGTGGTGCGCGGCCTGCCACACGAGCTCTCGGGCATGACGGGTCCCGACGAGTACCAGGAGCTCCCCGGCATAGGAGCGGACCTCGCCGGCAAGATCGCCGAGCTGGTGCGAACCGGCGAGCTGCGCGCGCTCGCGCAGCTGCGGCGGCAAGTACCCGCCGGCCTGCGCGAGCTGCTCGCACTTCCGGGCTTAGGTCCGGTGCGCGTGCGCGCGTTGCGCAGCGGACTGCGCATCCGTAACGGCGCCGACTTGAAGCGCGCGCTCGCCGCCGGGCGACTCGCGCGCTTGCGCGGCTTCGGGCCGGCGCTCGAAGCGCGTCTGCGGGTGGCCCTGGCCGGCGCGGGTGAGCGGGCCGCGAAGCGGCCGCTGCGCACGGTGGCCGCGCAGTTCGCCGAGCCGCTGCGCGCCTATCTCAAGTCGGTGCCCGGAGTGAGCGAGGTCGAGATCGCCGGCAGCTACCGCCGCGGCCGCGACACGGTCGGCGATCTCGACGTGCTGGTCGGTGCGCGCACGGCGGCAGCGACGCTCAAGGCTCTGCGGGCGTACTCGGACCTGCGCACGCTGACTGCGGCCGGGACCACCAAGGCGACCGGCGTGCTGCGCAACGGGATGCAGGTCGACATACGGGTGGTAGCACCGCAGAGCTTCGGCGCGGCGCTCCACTATTTCACCGGCAGCCGCGATCACAACATTCACATGCGCCGCCGGGCACAGGAGCTGGGCTGCAAGCTGAGCGAGTACGGGCTGTTTCGCGGCGGCAAGCGCGTGGCCGGCGCCTCCGAGGTGCAGCTGTTGGAGGCACTGGGACTCAGGTGGATCGCGCCGGAGCTGCGCGAGGATCGCGGCGAGATCGAGGCGGCCGAAGCGGGGGCTCTGCCTGAGCTCATCGAGCGCGCCGACCTCGAGGGCGATCTGCACGTGCACACCGACGCCTCCGACGGCCGGGACACGCTCGCGGCGATGGTCGAGGCCGCCCGGCAGCACGGGCTACGCTATGTGGCGATCACGGATCATGCGCAGCATCTCGGCATCGTGCACGGCCTGGACGCGGCTCGCCTGGCACGCCAGGCGGATGCCATCGATGCGCTCAACGAGCAGCTCGACGACATCGTGGTGCTGAAGGGCGCGGAGGTGGACATTCTCGAAGATGGCCGGCTGGCGCTGCCCGATGCCGTGCTCGCGCGGCTCGACGTGGCGGTGATCGCCATCCACGGTCACTTCGACAAGTCCGAGGCGGAGCAGACCGCACGCGTGCTGCGTGCGCTCGAGCGCCCCTACGTCAGCATCCTGGCGCATCCGAGCGGGCGGCTGCTCGGCGAGCGCGCGCCGTGCGCGCTCGATTTCGAGCGCATTATCGCGGCGGCACGCGCGCGTGGTTGCTGCCTGGAAGTGAATGGCCAGCCCAACCGTCTCGACCTCGACGACTTGCACGTCAAGGCGGCCCGCGATGCGGGCGTGCTGCTCAGCCTGGCAAGCGATTCCCACTCGGCCGAGCAATTCGCCTATCTCGACTGCGCGGTGCTGCAGGCGCGCCGCGGTTGGGCGCGCCGTCAGGATGTCCTCAATACACGGCCGCTCGCCGAGCTGCGCACGCTGCTCGGGGCGGCGCGCCGTTGAACCGCGCCGCGATCAGGGTACGTTGCGCTCGAGCTCCTCGAGCCAGACTTCGGCGCGCGCATCGCTCGGCGCGCGCCAGTCGCCGCGCGGCGAGAGCGAGCCGCCGGAGCCGACCTTCGGTGCATTGGGTTGGGCAGAGCGCTTGAACTGGCTCGAGCCGAAGAAGCGCGCAATGAAGACCCCGAGCCAGTGCTTGATCGTCGCCCGATCGTATTCGTGACGCTCGGCCGCCGGGATCGATTGCGGCCAGGCGCCCGCGGCGCGGCGCGACCAGGCATGCTCCGCCAGGAACGCGACCTTGCTCGGGCGAAAGCTGAAACGGCTGAGATAATAAAGGTTGAAGTCCTGCAGCTCGTAGGGGCCGACGACGCTCTCCGCCGATTGGAGAGCGCCCCCCGTCGGGGGCAGCAGCTCGGGGCTTATGGGGGTTGCGAGGATGTCCTCGAGCACCTTTGCAACCCCGCCGTCGAACTGACCCGTCCGGGAGATCCAGTAGATGAGGTGCCGGATGAGCGTCTTCGGCACCGAAGCGTTGACGGCGTAATGCGACATCTGATCGCCGACGCCATAAGTCGTGTAGCCGAGCGCCAGCTCCGAGAGATCGCTGGTGCCCACGACCAAGGCGCCGTGGAAATTCGCCAGACGGAACAGATGCGAACTGCGCTCGCCCGCCTGAACGTTCTCGAAGGTGATGTCCGCCGATGATTCGCCGCGGGCGAACGGATGGCCGAGGTCACGCAGCATCTGCATGGCCGACGGCCGGATATCGATTTCCTGCGAATTCACCCGGAGCGCGCCCATCAGCCGCAGCGCGTTGGTCCGGGTCCGCTCGCTGGTGGCGAAGCCCGGTAAGGTGAATCCCAGCACGTTCGCGCGCGGCAGCCCGAGGGTGTCGATGGCCCGGGTGGCGACCAGCAGCGCCTGCGTCGAGTCGAGCCCGCCGGAGACCCCGACGATGAGCTTTTCCGTCCCGCTGCCTTCCATGCGGCGCACCAGCCCGTGCACCTGGATGCTGTAGACCTCGCGGCAGCGCTCGTCGAGGCTGGCAGCGTCGCTCGGAACATACGGAAAGCGCGCGACCTTCCTCTCGAGAGGCACCACTCCGTCCGGCAGCTCGAGCTCGCAGCCGATGCGGCGCAAGCGCGCGAGCCCCTCGCGCTCGAGCTGCGCGCAGTCGCTGAAGCTCGTGGTACGCGTGCGCTCCTGGCGCAGCCGCTCGAGGTCGACGTCCGCCGTCATGAACGCGTCTTCATAGCGGAAGCGCTGTGACTCTGCGATGAGGTCACCGTTCTCGCATACGATCGCGTGCCCATCCCACGCCAGATCGGTGGTCGACTCACCGTAGCCCGCGGCAGCGTAGGCATAGGCCGCGATGCATTTGGCGGACTGCGAGGCACAGAGCAGGCGGCGGTACTCGGCTTTGCCTATGGTGACGTCGCTCGCGGAGAGGTTGGCGAGGACGGTTGCCCCGCCGAGCGCGGCGCGGGTGCTGGGCGGCAGCGGCACCCACAGGTCCTCGCAGATCTCGACGTGCAGCACGAAGTCGCGCCAGCGGTTGCAGGCGAAGAGCAGATCGTTGCCGAACGGCACGCGGCGTCCCGCCACCTCGATGGTGTCATCGAGCGCCTGGGCCGCCGAGGTGAACTGACGCTTCTCGTAAAACTCGCGGTAATTGGGCAGGTAGGTCTTGGGCACGACGCCGAGCAGGGCACCCTTGCACATCACCAGAGCGCAGTTGAACAGCCGCCCCTCGGTGCGCAGCGGCGCCCCGACGACCAGGATTGCGCCGAGCGCACGGCTCCCCGCCAGCAGCCGTTCCACGGCGAGCTCGATTCGATCGAGCAGCGCGTCCTGGAGCACCAGGTCCTCGTTCGAGTAGGCCGACAGCCCCAGCTCCGGAAAGAGCACCAGCGCCGACTTGCAGGCGGCGGCGCGCTCGGCCAGCTCGAGCGTTCGCTGCACGTTGACGGCAGGCTGCGCCAGCTCCACCCGGGGCGTGCAGACCGAGACGCGCAGGAATCCGTGCGCGTAAATGGACCCAAAGGGTCTCATTGAAAAAGTATGCCGCGGCAGGCCCGCAGAGCGGTTGCGGCATGTGCGTATGCAGGTCCGATGCGCACTTTTGCGTATTCCGCCGGCTGCGCGGGCAGCTCAGGGTCAGCCGGGAGGTGGTGGCATATGAACAACGGCGTGGGAACTGCGCGAATCGGCCAGTGGTACGCGCGCTGGGACAAGGGCGAAATCTTTCAGGTGACGGGATGCGACAAGGACGCGGGTACGATCGAGGTTCAGACGTTCGGCGGCGACCTCGATGAGATTGACGACGAGACCTGGCGCGTCCTGCCGCTCGGCTTGGCCGAGCCGCCCGAGGACTGGACCGGGCCCGTGGACGACGTCGAGCGCGACGATCTCGGGTACTCGGAAACGGACATGACGGGCGCTGACTGGGCGGAACCCCTGGAGCCCTATCGCCCCGTGCTCGAGGCCTGGGAGAACACGGCCGCGGAGGAGGGTGCTCCCGAGAACGAGGCGGACGTCGAGGAGCTTGCCCGGTCTGCTCACCAGAGAGCGGCCTAGGCGGGGCACGGCACATATGCCCACGGTCTGGGTGACTCTGCGCTCGCTTCTCGCCAAGGGGAGGCATCACGCGCCGCAGCGTGCCGCCAGCGCAGCGAGCGTGAGTATTCACGTGCGCAACGTCGCGCAGATGTTCAATTCGCTCGACCCCTCGCCATTCTGGGACCGCGACCTCGACCGGGAGGCCGCGGAGTTCATCGAAGAGGAATTCAGCGAGAAGCTCTCGGCGCACACCTGGCATCTGCACGTTCGTGCCCAGGATGGTGCCGCGCTGGCCGCGGACCTTCAGGCAGCGGTTGAGCATTATTACGAACGCCTGGCGAACTCGGCGCGCTATCGGCTGCGCGATGAGATGCGGGTCGGGCAGGTGGCGCTGCTCGGCGGGGTGGCGATCTTCCTTCTCAGCATGACGATCCGCGGCATCCTCGCCGGGATGCTGCGTGGCAGCGCGCCACGCATGCTCGATGAAGGCCTGATCATCATCGCGTGGTTGGCACTGTGGCGGCCGGTAGAAACGCTGCTCTACGGATGGGTGCCCCTCTACCGCCGGCGACGGCTTTATGAGCGGCTCGCCGCGGTCCGTGTTGCAGTTCGCGTAGAGACCGGGACCGAGGGGGCGCACGTCGAGCACGCGACGGTTACGATCCCGCCGGTGCGGGCCGTGTCCTGAAACGCCGCGCCCGGCCCGCTCAGGCCATTACATGAACCGTGCTCGCCTGAGGCCCGAGATCTCCGGCCTCCTCGACGAAGCGCACCCTGCTACCCGTGGTCAGATCCTCGAAGCTGCCGCCGAGGACACTGTTGCGATGGAAGTAGATGAGGCGCCCGTCGTCAGTCTCGATGCGACCGCCGTCGCGTGCAGCGTCGAGCTCGCACACTCGCCCCTCGGCGGGCTCGGCGTGAGTCTTGACGTCCAGGCGGTGCCTGCGCTCATAGTCCTCGAGCTTGCGCCGCGCAGCACGGAATGCGTCGCGCAACGCCACGTAGGCGTCTTCGTGGGCGTGATCACTGAGATGGGCATGGCGGATGGCGATCTCTTCGTCGGGCAGCGTGATCTCGATACGGATGTCGTGGAGCGCACCCTGATGCGAATGGCCCGGCAGCGGCTCGACGACCACGCGGCAACGCATGACGTGTTCGCTGAATCTGCCGAGCCTGGTGGCGAGCTCGCGAATGCGCGCCTCGAGCGCCGGCGATGGCTCCATGTGCCGGAACGTGATTTGTAATGGGATGATCATGGCACTCGTTCTGTCAGCGTTGCAGGCGCGAACCCGCTGCCGGCGGCGCCGGCCCGGTGAGGGCGGCGTCGATCTGCTCCTCCGCCGCCAGCCAATCGTCCACATCGTGTCCGGGCTCGAATCCCCGATGCTCTGCGATGTAGTACGCCGCTTCGCAAATCATGACCTGGCGGACTTCCGCCGTGACCCGAACCAAAGCCTGAGTACCCACACCCGGCTTCGCCTGAGGAGGGCGGGGCGGGGGTGCGGAGGCTGCCGCTGTCTTTTGGGCGGTGGGCTTTGTGATTTCCTTAGCCATAAAACCTCCTCCTTAGGAATGCAGCGCCACAGAAACCTTGCCCGAGTCTCTGATGGCCTTGAATACGCACTTATACGCTGCGTTCCCGATAGCAAGCCGTACAGGGGGAGTGAAGCTTCGCCTGTCTGCGGGTTACCCGCGCCGCCGTACGTGGTTGCCGGCATTCTGGCGTGCCGCCGCGCCCGACTATGCTGATCAGGGAGGAAGGCTGCGTCCGTGCAGGAGTGGGAATTAAAACCGTGGACCGACTGAACCTCATCGGCACTGAGGGCCGCATCGCAGCGGCGCGGCGGATTACCGAAGTGTTTCACTCAGCGCTCCCCATGACGGCGGGCGGCCGCAAGCTCATGGTGCTCGGGGCGTCGGTGCTGGTGCTCGCCGCCGGGACGCTCTGGTGGGCGACGCGACCACCCGCACCGGCGGTGTACCGCGTCGCGACCGTGACGCCCGGGACCGTCTCACGCGCGGTTACCGCGACCGGCACGGTGAACCCGGTGCTCACCATCATCATCGGTTCCTACGTCTCCGGCGTCATCAGCAGCATGTCCTGCGACTACAACACGCGGGTGAAGAAGGGCCAGCTGTGCGCAAAGATCGATCCGCGCCCCTATCAGGCGGCGCTCGATCAGGCCAAGGGCCAGCTGGCGCGTGATTCGGCGCAACTGGAGGGCGCGCGGGTGAATCTCGCGCGCTATGGTGAGCTGAAGGACCAGGATTCCATCGCCCGGCAGACCTACGAGGATCAGCTGGCGCTGGTGCATCAGCTGGAAGGCTCGGTGCAGCTCGATCGCGCCGCGGTCGAGACCGCCGACGTCAATCTCGACTACACCAATATCATCTCGCCGGTCGACGGGACTGTCGTAGCGCGCAACATCACCATCGGCCAGACCGTGGCTGCAAGTTTTCAGACTCCCACCCTGTTTCTCATTGCGACCGATCTCACCAAGATGCAGGTCGATACCAATGTCAGCGAGAGCGACATCGGCGCGATCAAGGAAGGTGATCCGGCGACCTTCAGCGTCGAGGCCTTCGCTGACCGTGCGTTTCACGGCACAGTCGTTCAGGTTCGCCAGGCGCCGCAGACGGTTCAGAACGTCGTCACCTATGATGTGGTGGTCGGCGCGGACAACGAGCAATTCCTGCTCAAGCCCGGCATGACGGCGACCGTCAGCATTGTCACCGACCGGCGTGATCAGGTGCTGCGCGTTCCGAACCAGGCGCTGCGCTTCACTCCCAGCGGTCTGCGCAGCGCGAGCGCGCAGCCCGGCGCTCCCCCGGCGGCAGCGGGTGCTGGCGCAAAAGCGCAGGTCTGGGTCCTGCGCGGCGGCAAGCCGGTGTCGGTCGGCATCACGACCGGGCTTGCCGACGACACCTATACCGAAGTTCGGGCGGGTGACTTGCGTGCAGGCGATCAGGTCGTGATCGGAGAGCAGCGCGTCACCGGCGGTTCGCACACCCCGGGGTTGCACTTCGGCTAGCAGGACGCCGCGCGGAGCCAAAGTCATGGCAGCGCTGATCGAGCTCAAGCACGTGACGCGCACTTATCGGGTCGGCGACACGGAAGTGCATGCGCTCGATGACGTCAGCCTGACGATCAACCGCGGCGAGTTTCTCGCGATCATGGGGTCGTCGGGCTCGGGAAAGTCGACTTTGATGAATGTCTGTGGCTGTCTCGATCGCCCGACGGGCGGCCAGTATCTGTTCGAGGGAATCGATGTCACGCATCTGAGCGAATCCGCTCTCGCGCGCATCCGCAGTGAGCGCCTCGGCTTTGTGTTTCAGAGCTTCAACCTGCTCGCGCGCACCGCCGCGATCGAAAACGTCGCCCTGCCGCTTTTCTATGCCGGGACCGGTCCGGCACGCCGCAGCGAACGCGTTGCGCGCGCGCGCGCGGCGCTGACGGAGTTTGGCCTGAGAGATCGCGAGAACAGCAGCCCGGCGCAGCTGTCCGGTGGCCAGCAGCAACGGGTCGCCATTGCGCGTGCCCTCATCAACGGACCGGACCTGCTGCTGGCCGACGAGCCGACGGGCAATCTCGATACCCGTACCTCGCACGACATCATGCGCACCTTGCAGGCGCTCAACCGGCAGCAGGGTGTCACCGTCGTCGTCGTCACGCATGAACGCGATATCGCCGACTATGCCGATCGCCTCGTCACGATGCGGGACGGCAAGATCGTCGGCGACGAGTCGAAGCGTGCGGCCCGCGCAGGAGTCGCTGCCCAGGCGCAAACTGCTGCTGCACCACAGCCCACACCGCCGCTGCCTGGACAGCCAGCAACGCCGTCGCTGGGATTCGCTAGCATGATCGTAAGCACCGCCGCGCAGGCCATCGGCCGCAACAAGCTGCGCGCCTCCCTCACCATGCTGGGCGTGTTCATCGGCGTCGCCGCGCTCATCGCCATGGTGGCCGTCGGCCAGGGCGCGAATGAAGCGGTCAAGAAGCAGATCGAAAGCCTGGGTACCAATATGCTCGTCGTTCTGCCGGGCGCTACAACTGCAGCCGGCGTGCGCGCGGGCTTTGGCAGCGCTTCCACGCTGACGGCGAACGACGCCCTGGCGCTGCGGCGCGAGGATCCCGCCGTTGCCGATGTGGGCTATCTCATCCGTCAACTGAGTCAGGTTCAGTACGGCAATCAGAACTGGACGACCAGCATCCAGGCTGCGACCCCGAGCTATCTGCGGGTCACCAACTGGCAGATTGCGGCCGGCCGGGCCCTCGATCAGTCGGACGAGAGCAGTGCGGCGATGGTGGCCGTTCTCGGTCAGACGGTCTACCGGCAGCTTTTCAGCGCCGACGAGAATCCGATCGGCGCCGATATCCTGGTGAAAGGTCAGAGCGTGCGCGTCGTCGGCCTGCTGGCTGCCAAGGGCCAGAGCAGCTACGGGCAGGATCAGGACGACGTCGTCATCATTCCTTTCAATGCCGGCGAGGAGAAGATTCTGGGCGTCGCCGCTCCGAGCCAGACGCAGGCGATCGCGACCACCACGATCTCGAATGCGACTATGACGGTCACGACGACTGCGGCGGCCTTTCCGCCTCCGCCCAATCCCTACAACATTCCGCCGCGTATCGTCGGCTATGTGAACAGCATCTACGTACAGGCCGCGAGCCAGGAGCAGGTGCCGGTGGCCTTGCAGCAGGTGAACGATACCCTGATGCGGCGTCACCGTATCCGCCCCGGCGACACCGCGGATTTCGCCATTCGCAACCTGAGCGAAGTCGCGCAGACCGCCGAGAGCTCAGCCCGGATCATGGCACTGCTGCTGGCCGTGGTGGCTTCGATCTCGCTCCTGGTCGGCGGCATCGGCATCATGAACATCCTGCTCGTCTCGGTCACGGAGCGAACCCGGGAGATCGGGCTCCGCATGGCCATTGGTGCGCGTCGCCTGCACGTGCTGCTGCAGTTCCTCACCGAGGCCGTGTTCCTGAGCGTCACCGGCGGAGTGGCCGGCATCGTGGGGGGCGTGGCGGTGTCGCTGGTGATCTCGCGGGTGATGCAGTGGCCGACGCTGCTCTCGGCGGCCGCCATCGGCGGGGGATTCGCGTTTTCCGCCGCGGTGGGGATCTTCTTCGGCTACTACCCGGCACGCAAGGCGTCGGGGCTCAACCCGATTGAGGCGCTCCGTTATGAATAGGACGCCGGCGACCTGCCGCGAGGGCCGGCTGCGGGCGTCGCGGCTGGCGCGCAACTACGTATTGCCGGTGCACACATTTGGCGTAGCGTTTGGATCAGGCACGGGGTTATGAACGCCCATACACGACATGTCGCGCTGGTGCTGATTCTCGCGCTCGCGCTGCTGCTGATAGCGACGGTCGTGGCGCGCGTCCTCTCGTGAGAAAAGAGTCGCCCCGCTGCTGGTCGGCGCAGGTTCTCGAAACCAGCGATGCTCTGGATCTCGAGGAAGGAATATTCAAACAACCCTCGGCGCGCCGCATTGCCGCCTCGCTCGCGCAGGCGGCGCGCGCGAGTCGGCGGCGCAAGGCGGGGCCTTTTCAGTCCGCGATGTCGATGCTCAACTACTACATCAATCGGGCCGGGCGCAGTCTCAGTCCGGAACGCCGGCAGACGCTCGAGCGCGCCAAAGTCGAGTTGCGCCGGCAGTTTCATCGGCCGGGGTGACGGACGGCGGCCAGCCATCTGGTCCTCACTCCTCCGGTGGCAACCGCTTTTGGCTCAGCTCGAGCAGGAAGCGCGCACTGTAATAGAGGCCCGCAAGGAGCGCGGTGAGAAGAAAAGCGGTCAGCGCCGCACGGGTGACCCAATAGAAGAAAATGGCGCTCGGAGGCATGCGGAGCTCTTCAGCAGGGTCGCTGCGGGCCAGTGTACCGCAATGCGTATCAGTCCTGATGCCGGCGCGCCGCCGTCGCGGTATTCGAGCCGTTGTGGAAACTCCGTCAGTACCAGCAGTGCACCGCCCGGCCGGCCTGCCGGTCCGGGAGCTGACGCTGCTACCCATTCAGCCGGTGGCCGGTGAGGCCGTAGAGCACATCGCCGCGCAGCTGCGCTCACGCGGAATCGAAGTGCACGTCAAACCGTCGATCCTCCGCCCTGCAGGCTCCTACGACTCGCGGCGCCGCCAGCTCCGGGCTGACGTGCTGCTCAAACGGGTGGCTCTGGACAGCGAGCGGCCGGTTATCGGCCTTACTGACGCAGACTGTTACGCGCCCCCGGCGAACTTTGTCTTTGGCGTGGCCAGCCTGCGCGGCAATAGCGCCGTGGTATCGCTGGCGCGGCTGCGCACACGTGCGGACGAGGGCACGTTCACCGCGCGCGCGATGAAGGAGATCTTCCATGAGGCAGGCCATGGGGCCGGCCTGCAGCACTGCAGCAATCCCCGCTGCGTGATGCACTTCAGCAACTCACTCGCGGAGACTGACGCCAAGGGAGAGCAGTTGTGCGCCGCGTGCCTGCGCCGGCTGCGGAGCGGGAGTTGAATCCGGGACCGCCAGCGCGTCGCTCAGCCACCCGCGGTTGCCCCAAGGCGCGTCATTCGGCTGCGCGTCGCGTCGGCGGTGCTGGCTCACCCACCCGGGCGTGGCGCGCAAACCATGCGGTGGCGAGTGAGGCGACCCGCTCGAGCGCCCCAGGCTCGACGAAAAGGTGCGTCGCGCCCGGCACGACGGCAAGTTCCGCTTCGCAGCGCAATTGTCCAAGTGCCTGTTGGTTGAGAGCCAGCACCTGCGGGTCATTGCCGCCGACTATGAGGAGCGTCGCAGCGTGTACCCGCGGGAGCGACGCGCCGGCCAGGTCCGGCCGGCCGCCGCGGGAAACGACCGCGGTCACCTGCGGAATATCGGCGGCGGCAGCCAACGCGGCAGCCGCGCCCGTGCTCGCCCCGAAGTAGGCCGCCGCGAGCCCGCGCAGCTGCGGCGATCGCAGGGCCCACTCAGTCGCGGCCGAAAGGCGTGTGGTAAGCAAAGAGATGTCGAAACGCAGCTCGGCGGTGAGCGCGTCGAACCTCTCCTCCTCTTCTGTCAGCAGGTCGAACAGCAGTGTGCATAGCCCCGCCTCCCGCAGACGCTCTGCGACGAAGCTGTTGCGCGGACTCAGCCGGCTGCTGCCGCTGCCGTGTGCAAACAGGACAACCGCGCTCGCACCGCGAGGCTTGCGCAGCAGGCCCTGCAGCTCGACTGCTCCCGCCTGAATCAGAACCGCTTCAGGCGCGGAATTGGCTGCTGCCATAACCCCTCCCCGGCCGGCCGGGCGTCTGTGCCTCATGCCAGGCGGCTGCGAACTCCGTGCGCAGCTCCTCCTCCCGTCCGAGATAACGGGGCGAGAAATGAAACGGCACGGCAGCTCTGACCGCCGCTGCGCGCGCGATCTCTCCCGCGGCGCGGGCGGTCAAGTGCGCCTTGCGCTCGGCATGCTCGCGGTCCTGCTCGAGGAACACCGCCTCGATGAACAGCAGATCCGCGCCGCGCAGGAAGCGCGCCAGGGCTGCTCGATTGCGGGGGTTGTCGGCCACGTCGGTCACATAACAGACCTTCTGTCCGGGCAGGAACTCGAGCACCTGGGTCTTCAGTTGACCGAGGCTGATCAGCCTGTCGCGCGCACCATCGCGCGTGCGCCAGTGCACTTTGATCGGCGTATCGTCGGGCGCTCCAGCCCGCACCTGCTCCTTGAGACGGGTGAGCCACGGCCCCGTCGGCAGCCCGAGCTCATCGAGCCGATTCTTCCACACGTTGATGTGAGTATGTTCCTCGAAGGCGAATGCCAGCGAGGGGATCCCATGATGCTCGAGCGGTATCGTACGCACCCGGAACGAGGCGCAATCGAGCAGCAGCCCATCCGGAGCCGCCGTTTCCGGGAGGGGTTCCCGTTCGAAACGCGCCCGGCTGCGAAACCGGGCGCGCTGCATTTGACCGCGGGCATCGAGCTCGTGCGCGGTGATGACGAAGTCGGTCGCGTAGTTCTCCACGAGATTCCAGGTGTAGGCCGCAAGCTTGTGCTCGAGCTGCTCGATAAACCTTGCCGGGCCGTAGAGAGCCACGCCGGTGTCCCGGCCGAGGCAAACCCGCAGCAGGTGGTCGAAGCCGGCGAAATGGTCCATGTGGGTGTGCGAGACGAAGACGTCGCTCACGCGTAACAGCTTGCGGGTCGGCAGGCAGGTGACGTCTCCGACGTCAAACAGGATTGCCCGGCGCTCGAACTTCAGGTCGACCAGCACCCCCGGCTCGCCGAACGGCCGATTGACCAGCGTTGCGTCGAAAATAGGCCGCATCGGGACACGCTGTCTGACTACCCCTTGACGCAAACCAGCGGTTCGAGGCGCGCCACCTTGCGCGCGAGACCCGCGACATCGGCGGCATCGACCACCGCGGAGACGTCCTTGTAGGCTCCGGGCGCTTCCTCGGCGACGCCGCGCTGCGAGGGGCTGCGGATGATGATGCCTCGCGCGGCCAGCTCATCGATCACCTGCCGGCCGCGCCAGGTGCGCGAGGCCTGATGGCGGCTCATGGCGCGACCCGCACCGTGGCAGGCGGAGCTGAACGCCCGCGATTCGGACTCCGTGGTGCCTGCGAGGACGTAGGATGCGGTGCCCATGGAGCCGCCGATCAGCACCGGTTGGCCCGCAGCGCGCAGCGCCTCCGGCACATCGGGGTGTCCGGGTCCGAAGGCTCGCGTCGCCCCCTTGCGGTGCACGTAGAGTCTGCGCGACTCGCCGTCGGTCCGGTGCTCCTCGACCTTGCAGGTGTTGTGCGAGACGTCGTACAGCAGCGCGAGCGAGGCCTGCGGCAGCAAGTCCGCAAAGACCTGACGCACCAGGTGGGTCAGAATCTGCCGGTTCGCGAGGGCGCAGTTGATTGCGGCGCGCATCACTCCGAGATACGTGCGGCCGACATCCGAATTGATCGGCGCACACGCCAGCTCACGGTCGGGCAGGCGAATGCCGTACTGCCTGGCCGACGTCGCCATGCGCTTGAGGAAATCGGTGCCGATCTGGTGACCCAGCCCACGCGAGCCGCAGTGGATCATGACCACGACGTCGCCGATCTTGAGTCCAAAAGCAGCGGCGATCGATGAGTCGAAGACGGCCGTGACCTCCTGCACCTCCAGGTAGTGATTGCCGCTCCCGAGCGTGCCCATTTCGTCGCGCTGTCGCTCCTTGGCACGCTGCGGAACCATTTCGGGCTCGGCGCCCGACATCTGACCCCGCTCCTCTATGCGCTCGAGATCCGCAGCGAGTCCCCAGCCGCTCTCAACCGCCCAGCGCGCCCCGCCGGCGAGCATCGCATCCATTTCCGCGGGCCCCAGGCGGATGGCGCCGGTGCTGCCGACGCCCGCCGGGATGCGGTAGTAAAGCGCTTCCGCCAGCTCCTTCTGAACCGCGGCGAGGTCGGTCCGCGTCAATCCCGTGTGCAGGCAGCGGACGCCGCAGGAGATGTCGAAGCCGACGCCGCCGGCGGAAATCACGCCCCCCTGGTCGGGGTCGAATGCGGCGACGCCGCCGATCGGAAAGCCGTATCCCCAGTGTGCATCCGGCATGGCGTAGGAGGCCTTCACGATCCCCGGGAGCCTCGCGACGTTGACCGCCTGCTCGTACACCTTCTGGTCCATCTCGCGCACCAGCGCCTCGGTCGCGAAGATCACGGCCGGCACCCGCATGTCATCGTGCCGGGGGATTTCCCACTCGTGCGCGGATCGCTGTGTAAAGAGACTCAGGTCCATGGCGTCAGACATCCACCACCGTTTGCGCTATCCATTCGCCGTTCTCCTGTGCGACGCGCAATGAGGTGTAAGTAGCCCCCTTGATCTCCACCGCAGGGTGGTGGCGCGCCCGATCGATGGACTCGCCCCACGCCCGGCCGCGCAAGCGCTGCCCATCGAGGCGGACGGAGAAGCGGCTGAAGAGCATCTTATGGGCGGACATCTCGAAGATCAGCGTATTCAACCAGTCCGCGAGCAGCAGCTCGTCGTCGGGCGCCTCACACTCCACCTCGATGGGCTGCCGCGGCTCGATCGTCTGCGGATCAGTGACGACGGCGGTCAGAGCCAGCGCTGCCTGCTCGAAAGCCTGCGCTTTGGTGGCACCCACTCCGCGCACGCCCATGTCGGCCTCGTGCGGGAAGTGCTCCCAGTGCGCGCTCATGGATAGGCTCGCCCGGTGCTACCCGAGATCCGGCTCGCCGCAACGAGCCCGAATCTGCTCGCGCGCCAGGTCGCGCAGGCGAACCGCCGCGGCGAAGTGCTCATCGGCGGGCGATGCGGCGAGCGGCGGCCCGACCACCGCGCTCACCGGCATACGCCGCAGCAGCCACTGGCCATCGCGCAGCACCGAGCGCGTACCGCGCAGCGTCAGAGGTACGACCGGGACCCCCGCTGTGGCAGCGACCCGGAATGCGCCGAGATGAAAGGGCCGCAGTCCCGTCTCGCGCGTGAAGGTTCCCTCGGGGAACATTACCAGGGAATTTCCCTTGCCGAGCTCCTGCTCCAGCCGGCCGACCTCCGCAACGCTCTGCGCCGGCTCGAAGCGCTGGATGAAGACGGTGCCGACTCTGCGCAGCCAGGTGGCCAGCACGGGCACCTGCTGCAGCTCGGCCTTGGCGATGAACAGGTGTACCTCGGGCAGGACGGCAGCGATGAGGATGCTGTCCACATAGCTGCAGTGGTTGGCCACGACGATGTGAGGCGCGGAGAGGTCGACGTCCGCTTCCCAGATCACGGAGAAGGGGATCCGCAAAGCGCGGATGAGCCAGCGGCTCGCACGGTGATTCAACCGCCAGATGCGTCGCGGATCGCCGAGCAACAGGCCGGGCAGAGCGACGGCGACAAAGAAGACCAGGACGGCGAGATCGGCACACAACCCGTAGGCGATGCGCTCGGCCGAGCGTGCCATGCGCCGCACCTCCGGTCGTACACCCTGGAGCGCGAGGCGCAGCAGCTGCAGGCCAGGGCCGGCGCGCCCACGTCCGAGGGAGCCATCCTCATAGGCGGCGCGGGTCGCGGCACGACGCAGCTTGCCGCTGGAGGTCTTGAGAACGGTGTGGGGAGGGACGAGCAGGATCTCTTCCGGAGGCTCGCCGAGGCTGTCGACGACGCGCTGGTTCACGCACGCGGTGAGCTGCGCGCGCGCGGCTGTATCCGTGGAGCGCGTCTCCGCCAGCACGATGAGCTTTTCAGTTTGCGTGGCGGCATCCTTGGTTCCGAAGGCGACCACGCAACCCCGGCGCACCCCTTCCAACTCGCCGACTGCCCGCTCCACCTCGTCGGGATAGATGTGCTGGCCGCGCCGAATGATGATGTCCTTGAGACGGCCGGTGACGTAGAGCTCGCCCGCCGCCAGGTAGCCGCGATCACCGGTGTCGAGCCAGTGGCCGTGGAGCAGCCGGCCGGTCGCGCCGGGGTTGCGGTAGTAGCCTGAGGTTGCCGAAGGGCCGCGGAACTGCACCGTCCCTTCCGTCCGGTCGGGCACCTCCGCGCCTGCCTCATCCACGAGGCGCAGCTCGTAGCCGGGAAGCGGCCGGCCGCAGGAGACGAAGTGCAATGCCAGGCCGTGATCCGCTGCGACGGGCAATGCGCGGCCAGTGCGCATCATCTCATCACGGCCGATGCAGTCAGTGATCGGCCCGCGGCCGAGCGGTGGGAATGTCAGTCCGACCGCGGCCTCGGCCAGGCCGTACACCGGCGTCATGGCAACCGGGCGAAACCCGTAGGGGGCGAGGCGACGATTGAATCGCTCCAGCGTGTCTGCCGATACCGGCTCGGCGCCGTTGAACGCGATTCGCCACGAGGAGAGGTCGAGCCCCTCGAGCTCCTCCTCACGCAAGCGGCGTGTGCACAGCTCATAGCCGAAGTTCGGCGAGGCCGAGAGCGTCGCCCGATAGTCGTGAATCGTCTGCAGCCAGCGCGCCGGCCGCGTCAGGAACGTTGTGGGCGGCATCACGACGAACAGACATCCATAATAAAGAGAGCCCAGCCACGCCCCGATCAATCCCATGTCGTGATACAGCGGCAGCCAGCTCACGAAGATGTCGGAGTCGCTGGCGCGCACGGCCTTGCCCATGATGCGAATGTTCGCCAGCAGATTCGCGTGTGTCAGCACGACACCCTTCGGGGCACCGGTGCTGCCGGAGGTGTACTGGAGCATGGCGATCGAGTCCGCCGTCGGCATGCTCGGGGTCGTGGCCAGTCGCTCGCCTTCGAGGAGCTCGGCGACCGACAGCACCTTGCGGAGCGTGGGCACGCGCGCTCGCAGCAGCAGACCGGCGGCGCGCGCCTCGCGAAACGTGATGAGCGTATCGGCTCCGGCATTGGCGAGAATGCCGGCGTGGCGCTGAATGTGCTCCTCGAGCTGCGAGGGGCGGGTCGGCGGATAGATCGGAACGGGGATGGCGCCGGCGAGCAGCACGCCGAGGAAGCAGTACAGGTACGCGCTGCTCGTCGGCAGCATCAGTGCCACGGTGGCACCGCCCGGCACTCCGGCACGCACCAGCGCGCCGGCGACCCTGTGCGCGCCATTCTCGAGCTGCGCAAAGCTAAGAGTTTCCGGCGGGCCTTCGCCGAGCACGATCGCATGGGTTGCCGCCGGACTCGACTGCGCGCGTGATTGCAGGACGTGCAGAAGGGTCGTGGCCTCGGCCGGCTCGCTCAAGCGGGGGCGCGGCGCAAGCGTCGTGATGTGGGCAGGCGCGCGCCCGGGCGCACCGCCTTCTTCGAGCCCCGTGGCTGAAGCCACGGCCCGCAGCAGGTCAGCTACGGTCTCGGCCGTTGCCAGCGTGCTCTCGGGCAGATGTACCCCAAGCTGCTGCTCGAGCCGCAGCAGCAGCTCGACACGCGCCAGGCTATCGAAGCCGAGGTCGCGATCCAGCGCGCTTTGCAAAGTCACGCTCTGCAGCTCGGGCTCGGCGCGGTGAAGCTCCGCGTAGAGCGAGCGCACGATACCCAGGAGCTCTTGCGCCTGGGCCGGCTCGGCGACCCCGGCAGAGTAGTTGGTATAGGGACTTGGCGTGGCCACGGGCACCCTTACGACGATCGCGGGTGATCCGGCGCTTCCGGCCGCGCATACCGGCTCACCCGAAGACGCATTCCGCCACCACGCAATGCCCGCGGCAATGCGTAACTATCACGTCTTGCGCCTCGCGCGGCCGCTGGGCTAGCCTCACTCGAATGTCAGATCGCGCCACGCTGACTGCCCTTATCTGTGCCCTCTTGGGAGCAGTGCTCTGCGCGGCGTTCAGCCCTGGCATACAGGCACAGGTGTCGGCGGACGCCGCGGAGCTGGCCCGCGGAGAGCACATCGCGCGATTGGTATGCGCGACATGCCACGTGGTGGCCAGGGATCAGGAATATCCGCCGCTGCTGAGCAAACCCGCACCGAGCTTCCTCGATCTCGCGAACCGCCCGGGAGTAAGCGCCGAGAGTCTCGAGCGCTTCGTTACCACTACGCATTGGGACAACCCAGACAAGCTTGCGATGACCATGCCGGACCTGCGGGCGACCCCGGAGCAGAGCCGGGCGGTGGCGCGCTACATCCTCAGTCTCAGGAAGCATTGAGCAGCAGGCCTCACGCGGAACGACCCGTCAACCGACCTGCTTCCATGGGCTGAGTCCGTCATGCCAACGCGCGACTCATCTGCCATTGCCGTGGACCAGCTGGTGCGGCGCTTTGGCTCCGTCACCGCGGTGAACCATCTGACGTTGAGCATCGATCGCGGCCAGGTGTGCGGCCTCCTGGGACGCAACGGCGCTGGCAAGACCACGGTCGTCAAGATCCTGACCACACTGCTGCCGCCCACGAGCGGCAGTGCACGCGTCTGCGGTTATGACGTGTTGCGCAGCCCAACCGAGGTGCGGCGACTCATCGGTTACGTGCCGCAAGCCCTGTCCGCGGACGCCGAGCTCACGGGCTACGAGAACCTGCTGGTGATGGCCAAGCTCTATGACTTGCCCGCAGCGGTGCGCGCGCGGCGCATCGAGGAAGCCCTGGCACTGATGGGACTCGAGCATGCCGCTCAGCGGCTGGTGCATACCTACTCGGGGGGCATGATCCGCAGCCTCGAGATCGCGCAATCGACGCTGCACCGGCCCACGGTGCTGTTTCTCGACGAGCCGACCGTCGGGCTCGACCCGCTGGCGCGGCAGACCGTCTGGCGGCACATCGCGCAGCTCAAGGCCAGTCAGAGCTGCACCATTCTTCTCACGACTCACTACATGGACGAGGCCGAGCACCTGTGCGATGAGGTCGCGATTCTCGATCAGGGACGTCTGGTCGCCGGCGGTTCACCGGACGCGCTCAAGCATGCGCTCGGCCCGAACGCCACACTGGACGAGGTATTTGCTCATTTCACCCAGGGGGAGGCCGAAGTCGCGGGAGCTTACGATGAGACATCGAGAACGCGACATGTGGCCGACCGCCTCGGCTGAGAGCATTCGGCGCGTCACAGGTGGTGGCGCTGGAGCGTTCGTGCGTCAGGCACTCGCGATTGCGGAGATGGAGCTGCGCAAGCTCCGGCGCGACCCGACCGAGCTGGCGACCCGTGCGGTTCAGCCGGTTCTATGGCTGGTGATCTTTGGAGAAGTCATGGCGCGCACGCGCATGATCGATACGGGCGGCACGCCCTATCTTGCCTTCCTGGTCCCCGGGGTGCTGGCGCAGAGTGTGCTGTTCATCGCCATCTTCAACGGCATTTCGGTCATCTGGGAGCGCGATCTCGGCATCATTCACAAGTTCCTCGCGAGCCCGGCCCCGCGCACGGCGCTGGTTCTCGGCAAGGCGCTCGGCGGGGGCGTGCGCGCGCTCGTGCAGGCGATCGTCGTGCTGCTGCTCGCGGTGCTGCTCGGGGTGCACCTGAGGTGGAGTCCGCTCGATCTGTGCGGCGCGGTGGGCCTGGTGCTGCTCGGTGCGATGGTTTTCTCCTCGTTCTCCCTGTCGGTCGCCTGTATCGTGAAAACCAGGGAGCGCTTCATGGGCGTCGGTCAGGTGCTCACCATGCCGTTGTTCTTCGCGAGCAATGCCATCTACCCGACGAGTCTGATGCCGGGCTGGCTCAGGGTGGTGTCGCACTTGAATCCGCTCACCTACCAGATCGACGGCCTGCGTGCGCTGCTGCTGCCGGTGCCGGCCGCTGCGGTGGCGCACATCGGTCTCTGGAGCGATTACGGTGTGCTCGCGATCACGCTGCTCGCGCTGGTGGCGATTGCGGCGAAGCTCTACCCCAATATTGCGCGTTGAGTCCCGGTTTTCAAGGGTGAGGAGAAATTCACACGGTGCTGGCTGGCCAAGCCCGCTCAGCCGCGGTAGTTTGGCGTCACCATGGCCTTACGCCGCAATGACCCACGCACGTCGGTCCGCTTGGCTGGGATCTGCCTTGCTCTGCTGATGGCGACCGCCGGGGCGAGCGAAGCTGCCGCCTTTGCGGCGCCGGCTGCGCGCCCGGGCGCGCTGTGTGACCCGGACACGGTGGCGGCCATTCCGCCGCGTAACGCTGCGGCCCCTGCGGGCAGCGAGGTAGCCAGGCGCGTCGAACATCTCTCCGGTCTCGAGCGCGACGCGCTGCTTCGTGAGCAGCTGTTTGCCGGGAACGTCCCGCAGTTTCTGCGCCATGCCGTGCCGGTGACCATGAGCGGCGGGGACCGTGCGCACCCTTTCGAGCTCACACTGTGCGTGCTGCCCGATTACCTCGCGGTCGGGTCGGACCACGATTTCCTCTTCGTACCGCTGGGCCTCGAGGCCGCACTCGCGGTGGCGCAGCGCTTCGGCTTCGAGCTTCCGACGGCGCACATCGTGGACGCGATCTACGCGACGGCGCCCGTTAAGCTCGTGCCGCAGCCGCTGCCGCCGGGAGACGAGATGCGCAGCACCGCCTACCTCGTGCACCACACCGAGCTGATCGGCGAGCAGCGTGCCGCGCTTTCCGCACCGCTCGGAGAGCTCACCGCCGGTGACAAGAAGGATCTGGTCCTCACCAGCCGGCTGTGGACCGATCCGGGGAAAGTCGCGATCTACGGCTGGCACCGCCAGGTGGGCGCCCCCATCCAGCCGCTCAGTACGGTGCACGGCGCGCGCTACGCGGACTACAGTCACGGCGTGCGGCTGGTGAGCGACACCGCGTATGTCAACGGCGTGCGGCACTCGTTGAGCGAGCTGTTGGCGGAGGCTGAGCCCGCCCGATTGCTCACCGGGGAGGGGCCGTGGCCGCAGCTCGCGCAGCGCCTCGCGGCCCTGCGGGATCTGCTGATGGCACAGGCGGCGGCACACTGAGTGTTCCGGCAGGCGGCGGCTTCGCGCTCAGCGTGTTGCAGCAGCGAAATCCGAGGTGGTAGTTGGCGTGGCTGTGCGGATCCATTACGCGCGAGCCGTGCCAGTAGGGCGCCCGCCAGCGGCACCAGTCGTCGTGCGCCCGATACGTGTCGAAAATGAACCAGCTGCCCTTCATCTCCGTGTAGCCGAGAGTGCTGCTGCCGCGACTCGACATCTGCCCGGCGTCCAGCGGCAGGTTCATGTGCTCGGCGGCGTTGCCGTTCAGGTCGTAGACTTCGAGCGGACTGTGGCAGGCGGGGAAGTCGCCGGCCGGGTAGGTATTTGAGCCGCACTGTGTCCAGCTGCCGCCGTTGCAGCCCGGGGTCTTGGAGCTGCCGGTAGCGCAGATCCCTGTCTGGTACGCCGGTCCGTAGCTCCAGCGCTTGTCGGCGGCGTGTGCGCGGTTGTGGGCCTCGCGCATGCGACGGATAGCGACCTCGGGTGGCACACCGGCGGCGAGATCGAAGCGGTAATCCGGCGGCTCGGTCCGGCCCTGACAGGCATCCTCCCACTCGTTCGCATCGCACAGCCGCTTGCCTTGGGCGGCGCACAGCTCAGCCGCCTCGCGGGCTTTCACCCACACCACGGGGTAGGCGCACGGTATGTCCGGGAACTCGAACTGGTCGATGCACGCGCTGGCGTCCTCGGGTCTGGAAGTCGCCGGATCGTAAAGCGGGGCCATGTAGCGGGCGCCGCAGATCCGCTCGAAACGCGCATTGGCGTAGCTGATGTCCCGTTGCCGCAGCTGGGCCAGGCACTGCTCGGGGGTCACCGGATGGCGGGTGATCGCGGGATTACCCTGACCGATGATGGCCGAATGCGCGAAGATTTCACGGATGTGCGTCATCTGCTCATCGCTCAGGCCATGGACTTCCTGGAGCTGGCGCAGCAACAGCGCGTTGCGCTCCGCCAGGGTCGCCTGTGCCGCCGCCGGTCCCGATGCCAGCAGTAACACCGCCACCAGCACGCCCGCCACGCCCGCGCTCCTCATGGCTCCACCGCGCGTCGTGTCAGGTAGAAGAAATCGCGATCATCCGGGAACGCGAGGAAGCGCGGCACGAACTCCTGGCCGGCGGTGCGATCGACCTGCTCCATGCCTTCGATGAGATGCTCGACCAGACGCCGGCCGCCGCGGCTCACGTAGAGCGCGAGGTAGGTGTGCTCCAGCGCATTCATGTCGAGATGCATGGCATAGCGGCATTGATAGGCCTGAAACACCCGGGTCATGGCGGAGGGTGTGGCTGCGGAGAAGTAGCCGTAAATGAGAAAGCGCTGCGTCCCGGTGTCCTGCAGGCACAGACCCGCGCGCAGCGTGCGCAGCACCTCCTCGGCCGAGCCGGACCAGTTTCCGGGTCCCCAGAGATTGACGAGCTCGCCAGGCACGGCGCGCTGCTCGCGTGCGGCGTACTCGACGAGCGGCACGCCGTTTTGTCGGGCGTCGCGGATCCGTGGCAGGAGTGCATCGTCCGCCGCACTCCAGGTCCTGAGGTCGATCGCGCCATCGTTCATCGCCAGCACCGTAGCGAGTCCGGGTTGCAGCTTGCTGAATATGACTCCCTGCTCGATGAAGCCGTAATGGCTGCCGTGATTACGCATGGCCAGCGGGCCGACGCGGAAGGCGCCATGCGAGCGCTTGAAGCCGCCGGCGAAGGCCGCGACCGTGCGCTGCGCGTCCGCGGGGTTCACCATACCGTTGGTGACCAGTGGCGCCGCGTTCGCGACGCCGTCCGGGCCCGGAAGACGCGGATCCCACGATGAGGGCGGTGGCCGCTCCGACCAGTCGAGCCGCGGGTGATCGGTTCCCAGAACGAAATGCAGCTCGAGCAGCCGCGGATCGAACGCGACCAGGTAGGCGAGTGCGCCTGACTCTACCGGGTCGAGCGGGTTGACATGGGCCTCGGGCGCGAGCAAGCGCCCGTCGATGTACTGCGGCGCGATGGCGCTGACGAAGACTCCCGGTAACCCGGGCACTGCGTACCACTGCCCGAGCTGCAGCTCGCGCGTACCCGGGCCGAGGTCGAGTGCCAGACCGGCGGTCGCCGTGGCGCGGCCGGCGTATTGCGGCGCGAGAGCTGCCGGCAGCGGCCCCTGTGCTTCTGGCGCAGGCGCGGCCGCGGCGCCGACCGCACCTTTTTGCAGGAACGCGTCCTGGTAAAACTCCTGCTTGACGAAGCTCACCACGCGCTCTCCGCCCCAGACGTGATCGCGCAGAAAATCCGTAATCCGCTCGAGCGAGGTGTGGTGACCGGCAACCGGATTGCGCAGCCAGAGGGCGCCGCTGCAGAGCGGCGCGTATGGCAGCCCCGAGGCGCTCGCTGCGGCGAGCGCGCCCTGGCCATCACCGCCCCAGAGCGAGCAGACCATCCCCGCGTCATCGGTGACGGTCACTGAGTTCGGATCCGCGGCGCGCAGCCGCAGCGTCTGCAGCAGCGGATAAGGATTCTGCAGATGGTAGGTCGCCGACCCGGCTGCGGCACCCGGCCACTCGATCGCGAGCAGGTACCAGGAATTCACATAGGGATTGAGATTGGCGAGCGTGGCGGTGCCCGGCGCGCCGTCCGCGCGCCTGACGGCGGCGTGCGTCTCGCTGCGGAACGGCTGCAGCTCGAGGATGGTCTTGGGCGCCTCCGCGTCGTACTCGGCGCGCTGCGCCGCGAGCGTTGCGGCCGACGGCAGGCTCGGCTCGCCGGCGAACGAGCAGGAAACCAACAACCATGCCGCGGCAACGCCGCCGCGGATGACTGCGGCGGCCCGCGTGCTGTTCGCGGGCTCGCCGTCTTGCCGGCTCAGACCGCGAGCCACGCCGTGGCTCCCATCAGTACGATGAGGATTGCGCTCACGCGGTTCTTGAGCGCGAATACCAGCGGATCGTCGGTCATGCGGCCGCGATGCGCCATCAGCCACATGTGGCTGATCCAGTAGAGCAGCAGCACGCACGTGAACCAGATGAATCCCGCGCGCGAATAGAGCCGCTCGACGGTCTCGCTGCTCATGTAGAGCGCGAGCACCAGCACCGAGAGCGCGCCGCACGAAGTACCGAGCGCCACGATGAGCTCCTGGTCCTCGAGCAGGTATGCGCGGGCATGGGCGGCCGGGCCGTCCC